>NZ_JAMAUK010000044.1:0-25291 GCF_023714395.1 Niallia sp. MER 6
GTTTGCATGTGAAAAATGTGGGGGTGAAATGTATCCTGAGTATTATAAAGGGGTACATGGCATAGAGTACAAATTATCGGATATTCTCTAACCATGAAAAGGACCGGGCTATGCCCGGTTTTTCTTAATTGTTTATTCCTTCATACCGATGACTCGAATTCGTTTATAGTCGGCTATCCATGTGCCATCCACATATAAATCTGCTCTTAATTTAGCTTCTACACTTTTAATAATCTTATTTTTTGTGCTCTCTGCCATTCCTGCAAAAAATGCTCCACCAAACATCTCCAGCCAGTTATACAGACCGTTTTCACCAATAAAAGGTGTTGGCCTGTCAAAATGCTGTGCATAAATACAGCGGAATCCTATTTGCTCCATTTTGGTTGTATACTCAGCAATACTCGGGAAATACCAGGGATACTTATCCCAGTCAAAGGTCAACCCGCAAGCAGCGATTTCTGATAGAACTGCTTCTGAAATCTTTTGCACATTGCCTTTTCCACCGAATTCGGCAACAAACCTTCCTCCTTGCTTTAAACTTGTATAAATGGAAGCTAATGCTTGCTCAGGAGGCTTAACCCAATGAAGTGTCGCATTGGAAAAAACAGCATCAAATTCCTCGGTATATGGAAGGTTTGTCGCATCGCCTACAAGGAAGTTCAGATGAGGGTACTTCTTTTTTGCGGTAGCAATCATATTCGGCGAGTTATCCATGCCAAGAACTTCACAGTTGCTCGCAGATAACTTGTTTGCCAAATCTCCTGTGCCGCAGCCAAGATCCAATATTTTTTCCACAGCTTTCGGGGCAAGGAGGCTGACTAAATCACCTCCGTAGTTTGATACGAATGAATGTTTTTCATCGTATAAGCCTGCATTCCACATGTCTTGCTTACTTATGCTGTTCATCGTCTTTCCCCTTTCTTTCGTATATGTATATTTCTGTAATTAGATTATAATGGGAATAACATTGTTTGGAAATTAACAAAAAACGAAGAAATTAATAACGGATAGTTATTAGAGAGTAGGTTAACATGGATATTAAATGGCTTAAAACGTTTATTGTTGCTGCAAAGCATGAGAATTTTCGCATCGCATCAGAGGAGCTGTTTTTGACACAGCCTGCTGTCACAAAGCATATTAAAAGATTGGAAGAAACATTGCATACAGAATTGTTTGATAGAATCGGCAAAAGTATTTCGCTCACATCAGCTGGTCATCATTTTCTGCCCCTTGCTATGGAAATGATGGATAAATATGAGCAAGGCTTGGAGAGTTTTGAATCGTGGAAGCAAGGTTATGTAAAAAAACTGACTATCGCAGCAGCACCGCAAATCGCTTCAAGCATTTTGCCGTCGATTTTACGCAGCTTTATGGACCAATACCCGGATATTGAGGTACTTGTCCGCGTGGTGAGCTCCTATGAAATGGGGGAAGAAATCAGCCTATTAAAAGCAGATATCGGATTATCACGTTTAAAGCCTATCCAAGCTAGTCTACATGTAGAAACCCTTCATGAAGATAAAGTAATGCTTAT
This sequence comes from Niallia sp. MER 6, assembly GCF_023714395.1. NCBI lineage: Bacteria > Bacillati > Bacillota > Bacilli > Caryophanales > Bacillaceae > Niallia > Niallia sp. MER 6. Next base: position 1,535 of record NZ_JAMAUK010000044.1, read on the forward strand.
AGCGCCTCCTCAAAAGCAAATGGAGGAAGGGGAGGTGCTAAAAAAATATAGGTTAATTACGCATAATCATCCAGAATATTGGGAGGATCTGCTACATGTCATTAAAAGAAATTATCCTGCTGTCAGGACGATGATGGTAAATCAAATGGAAATAACGAAGCGATTTATAGGAATTGGACTCGGTGTATCTTATCTGCCTTACACGACTGTTATGGAAGAAATAAAGGAAGCCAGGCTAATGGAAGTAAAGGCGGATAAAATATCGCCTCCAGCATCAACTACCTATTTATTGTCGAAGGTGATAACAAAGGAGGCAAATTTATTCATTTCGTTTTTAAAAAGACAGATTGCGACCATGTAGGAGAACTGCTATAAGTTCTCTGCTAGAATAATTTTTTCTAGTTCTCTATGAAAATGCAGCTTTTGAACATGGTCAGCTAGAATCTTGTTTACATCCGTTTCTTTTATGAATGCACGAACAGCACTATTCATTTGCAGCATTGTTCCATATTTGTTTAAAAGCTGCATATACATTGTCTCTTTTTGAAGCAGCTTGTATTTTTTATAAAGTAATCGAGAGGGCGAAGCGGAAAAAATACCTATTATCAGGCTGAACAATAAATCTAACAATTTCATGCAACTCCGTTTACATTAAAGTTTTTTTCTTTGTTACTATCTACGTGCAAGCAGTCAAAGAAGTTTCTTTATTAAAAGAAAATAATAGTTTTGCTTACTCCAAAAGTTTCAGCAAGTGTGAATAGTATGGTAGAATTGCATTCGAGGTGGTAAAAATGGAGCAGCTGATTTATACGCTGTTGGCATATATCAACAATTCCTTGAACAAGGATATTAATTATCATGTAGCAAGAGGTCTTCTTGAACATATTCATGAGATTGAAAGCTTCTCACTCGAAAGCGCTGCAGATGCTTGTCATGTGGCACCATCTACGATTAACCGCTTTTGTAAGAGAATTGGATTCCGGAATTTTTCTAGCATGCGCAACAGTGTCAATATCCCAATTGATGCATCACTTAACGAAACGAATCATACTCCACTACATACACATGAACTGTTTCAGCAATTAAACGAAAATCTTGCCATGATTGATCAAATACCGCTAGAGCAGATTGATCGCATTGCAACACGTATCAAAAAATCAAAAAGAATCATCATACTAGGTTTTGAGAAATATCAAGTCCAAGCGATGGAACTGCAGAAGAAGTTGCTTCTTTTAGGTAAGCTGAGTGAGTGCGGCACCAATTTCTTTAAACAAATGGATGCATTAGCAGAGCTTGGCGAGGATGACCTCATTATTACGATTTCCATTCAAGGGAATATATTTTCTGCCTATTTTCCATTTATTGAAAAATTCAAGGCTGCACAAGGTCAAAAGCTCCTTATAACGTTTTCGGACGAGCTTGGTAAATTAGGCGTTTTCGATGAAATCATCCAATGTGGCAAAATAGAAAACTCAAGCGTGAGCAGTTATACACTTCTGAGGCTGTTTGATGTGCTCTTTTCCCGCTATTAACTGGTCTCATTCAGACCAGTTCCCCCCGTTGACAGCAGATAGGTGTTGGTCTATCAGCTTTAATTCTTAGTGACGTGAATAATAGTTTTTATAAAGCCAATAAGCTGGTCTTAATCAGACCAGTTTTTCTTGTGGAATACTAGTATCATAGATTTATAAACATACTAGGAGGCATTGATATGAAAAAAAGTCATTTTCCTGAAGGATTTTTATGGGGCGGAGCAACAGCAGCTAATCAGCTCGAAGGGGCTTATAATGAAGGCGGAAAAGGATTATCTATTTTCGATATGGTAGCATTCGTGCCGAAGGAAGAAAGAAATCATGAAATTGAAATGGATGTAAGAAGTGAAGAGGAATTAGAAGAGCTGCTTGCTGGAAAAGGCGGAGATAACTTCCCAAAACGCCGCGGCATTGATTTCTATCATCGTTATAAGGAAGATATTGCGCTTTTTGCGGAAATGGGCTTCAAAACATTCCGTATGTCGATTTCTTGGCCGCGTATTTTTCCAAATGGAGATGAAACGGTACCGAATGAAGAGGGCCTAGCATTTTATGACAGAGTGTTTGATGAACTGCAAAAATACGGAATTGAGCCATTAGTAACATTGTCTCATTATGAGCTTCCACTGAATCTTGTGCAGAAGTATAATGGCTGGACTGACCGCAGATTAGTAGACTATTTTGTGCATTATGCTGAAACCGTCTTCAACCGTTATAAAGATAAAGTGAAATACTGGCTGACATTTAATGAGATCAATGTTTCCACAATTTCACCGTATATCGGCAGCGGTATCCTCGTAGACCGTGTTGAAAACCGTGAACAGGCTGTTTACCAAGCACTTCACCATCAATTTGTGGCAAGTGCAAGAGCAGTTAAAGCTTGTCACGAAATCATTCCAGGTGCGCAGATAGGCTGTATGCTTGCCCGCATGGAAACATATGCTGAAACATGCAATCCAGATGATGTGCTTGCAGCATTGGATGAAGACCAAAAAAATCTTTTCTTCACAGACGTACAAGTGCGCGGTTATTATCCTAGCTATATGAACCGTTATTTCGAGGAAAATGATATCAAGATTGAAATGCTTCCAGGTGATGAAGAAATTCTGCTTCAGCATCCAGTTGATTTCTTGTCCTTCAGCTATTACATGACAATGGTATCAAGTGGTTCACCTGATAAAATGAAAGAAAAAGGTAACTTCTTTAGCGGCATTCCAAATCCTTATTTAGAAGCATCTGATTGGGGCTGGCAAATCGATCCGAAAGGATTGCGCATTACGTTGAAGAAAATGTATGACCGTTACCAAGTACCATTGTTCATTGTTGAGAATGGATTGGGTGCTTATGATAAAGTAGAGGAAGACGGCACTATTCAGGATGACTACCGAATTGATTACTTGCGTGCTCATATTGAACAAATGGGCGAAGCGATTAAAGATGGCGTAGATGTAATGGGCTACACTAGCTGGGGCTGTATTGATTTAATCAGTGCAGGTACGTCTGAAATGTCTAAGCGCTACGGCTTTATCTATGTAGATCAAGACGATTATGGCAATGGTACATTGGAAAGAAAGAAGAAAAAATCGTTTGACTGGTACAAAAATGTTATTTCCACAAACGGGGCAGAACTATAATTAAAATTAACGCCTTCTCACATGGAGAAGGCGTTAATTTTTGCTAGCAGGAATTTTATCCCTTTTGCTTGGTGCTTTTTTTACTAACAGGATGAACAATATAATTATGGGGATAAAAAATTGCAGCGGCAAGTTTAGAAAATAAGGAATAACCTGAAATCCCTCGAGGACATGATCCGCAATTCCCCGCGCAATAAATACCGTAAATAGCGTAATAATGCACATAATCGGCATAGTAAAATATCGATACGGAATTTTACATACATATTCTAGTCCCTTTAATCCAGCAAACATAAACACAGAGCTTTTCACCAATATGCCGAGCAAGATAATAAATGCTGTTATCGCATCAATTCTTTCGATAAATTCCCCAATTGCAACTAAGCGGGTTGCGCTTAACAGCGGAAAAGTCGCTCTTGATGCGATATTGCTTCCTAATGCAAGGGTAACGATTAATGTCGCCACAGTCAGAAAAAAGCCTGACATAATAACACCAAAGATTAACACATTATTGCTTTTTTTGAAGTTAGCAAGCAAAGGAAATATACAAGTAAATGCAATTATTTGACCGTATGGGCGCACAAGCTCATATGGAAATATTACTTTCAAAAGCGGCTTAACTCCACCTTCGAGTATAGGTGTTATGTTTTCAACAGAGAAATTTCTGCTTGCATACAGAAAAACGGCCAGTAAGATGAAAAAAATAATCGAATACGGCGTGAATATTTCAGTGGTTCTTCCAAGTACTTCAATTCCTGAATATAGGATATAGGCAATTGTCAGCATAAGTGCTAATGTCTGAACTTCGATAGGTGTGTTTGGCAGAATAACCGTCGATGTCATTTCAATAAAATCTCTGATGACACGGGCAGCCATATAAAAAAAATAAACGATGTATACAAAGCTAATCAAGACAGCAAGCGGTCTCTTAAAACAATACTCCATCAGTTCATATAAGTTCTTTTCTGGTAAAAACGAATGCATATAGTGATAGGCTAGTACAATCGCTATCCCAATAATGCAAGAGATTAATACAACAATCCAAGCGTCCTGCTTCCCTTTTAAACCGATACCAAGCACGACAGAGCTTCCCAAATTAAAGCAAATGACTAGGGCAAGCAGCTGATTTAATGAGATATTTTCCTTCATCATATGGGAAGTTTTCCCTCTTTCTTGGCCGATTTAGCCTTCTTGCACAAGAGTAGTATGTGTTAAAAATTTGTGATTATACTAATTGTTTCCATTCATCTATCTCGCTTATTAAAAGGAGTAAAAAAGGCAGTAAAATCCTTCATTGTGAAAAGTATCAATATTTTTACTTTTCTGGTAAAATGAAATCATAAAAAATTTCCAAAAGAGAAAGCTCTAATGGTTGGCAAGTTTCCAATTACCGTTGTTGCAGCAAAAGTTTAACTTGTGTCTATTTTTAGTTTGAATCAAGTAATCTATCACTCACACAAAAACACTAATATCGGAGGCTTTTATGAGACAATACCAAACGCTCCAAGAGACTTATTCTTTTTCGGAAAGTTATCAAGAACAGTTAGCTGACACGATGCGAGAAACATTTGATATAGTATCGATTAAAGACAAACCGATTGTCAGTTTATTTAAATTAGATTATTCCCTTAATACTAAAAATAAAAAGCCGAGTTATAATACGCTGCAAGTAAATAACATAGCCATTATCTTCGACCCGGAGTATAACTATAAAATAGAAATGAATCAGAAGCATCGTTTTCCGCTTCGGTCCACTTCGTATTATTCGGAGGATGTGTCCTCTGATAATAAAGTAAAAGAATTCTTTAAGGATTATATCGACGACACGCTTACTGCGTTGTTTGCGAAAAGAAAGTCGGAAATAATAGACATCTTCTGCAGTTTCATAGAAAGTGAGAATACGGTTGTTATAGAAGTAGTGGAAATGAAAACAGGAGAGTTTAAAAAGTACAGAAACAGTGGATTTTTTCATCAATTAGTTTCAGATTCTATCGTATATGCGAGCAAGCCTCTTATTCATGAAGGAATGGAACATTATATTAGCACAAATAACATCGTCCGAAATGTTGCTGAGAAATATATTAGCAATACATTTTTATCCATTCTTGAAGTATTTGATTTAGCAATCTATCAAAAGTTAAATGAGATTGCGACGAGTTACTACGAAGGAGCTGAATGCTGCGGCAAGATCCTCTTTTGCAAGGAGAATGATATAGTTAACAGTGCTGTAATGTTTGTTGATAGAATGCCGCTCACTAATTATAAAGGCGTTCGTAAACTACTAGAGATAGCCCAAGAAAATATATATCTCCTATCTAATGGCAAGGAAATAATCGGCTTCATTGAATGGACTAAGGAGCTGAATAATCGCATAAACGGCTACTCTGTGACTTTTGTAAGTCATGCTAATTGGGATTTAGAAGAAACAGGAAATAGAAAGAAAAAGATATTTCATGTTAGTTATGGCATTCCCCAATTCCCAAAAGCGCCTTTAGAAGAAGCGGAATTTGCAGCATGCTTCAATCAAGCCTTTTCGAATCGGTATCATTACCGGGCGATTTGGGATTTGTGTACACAAGCTAAAAATCAACAAAAAGGTACGATGCTCGTTATTTCAGAACAAGCTGCAGCAGAGGCTAGCCGCCTGTCGAATCAATGCATACGCTTAGAATATAAAGCAGATAACAAAAATTTCTTCAGCTCTATCAAACATATTTCCGCTATTGATGGAGCGGTGCTGCTTCATCCAGATGGGAATTGTCATGCTATCGGTGTTATACTAGATGGCACTGCAGATACACGTTTCGGTGATCGATCAAGAGGTGCAAGATATAATTCTGCATATCGCTATTTACATAGTACAAAGTATAAAAATTGTCTTATTCTTGTAGTTTCAGAGGATGGAATGATTGATTTGATACATACGAACAAATTATAAGGAACAGCCTTGGGATAAGAACCCAGGGCTTTCCTTTTTAGGATGATAAATAGTATAGAACGAATAGGGGGGCAACAAATGGAAACAACTACATTGTTTGTTGGAATTGATACAAATATTTCCTTACAAAGAAATTTAGATAAAAGAAAAAAACGGCAAATTAAGAGGACAGATTTAATAGAACTAACTCCGAATGTTTCTTATGCCTCGTACAGAAAAGACGAGACGATAATCCGTACCTATTTTTTAAAAAAAGAAGTTATTTTATTTGTTGAAGTAACACCCTTTATAAAGGAAATGGAAGAAATCTTTGGAATATGCAGTTCTGACTTGGATGTGATCACTACAGATCTATCACATGAAGCCCTTATACCAAAATTTGAGCATGTGTTAAAAGAGTATGAAAACCAAACGAGGCACTTTCCTATACTTCATGCATACGGGCAAAAATCCTGGCATGATGAAGCCTTGATTGTTGCTAATAAGGAGGCATTAATAAAGCTGAAAAATGCCATTGATGTTGCCTTAAAGTATGGAGAAGGACGCCTCTCTGCATCAACAAGTGATGGTGAAGGATATGACCTATACGTAAAATGTCTTAATGGGGATGCAGAAACGAATGAAGTTTGGAGAAATTTGGAGCTGCCTTATCATGACAGAGAGATGTATGCTCCACAGGAGGAAGAAGTCGATCCATACTCTATAAATTCTGTTTACAGCCAACTTTTGAACAGGCAGTAAACCAGCAAAAATAGGCTAATAGTAAGATGAAAACGCTATATTGATAAGGTAGAATATCGTTGTAAACGCTTAAAATACATATGGACATTAGGAATGTTACCTAACGGGCATAACCTAAACAAATGCATGGCTAAATCCGTGTGTTTGTTTAGGTTTTTTGTTTTTCTCCCGTTAGGTAATCTTCTAAAATCCAAAAAGAGGGGATGAAAAGGATGAAAGGAAAAGGGTTAATTACTTTGTTGCTGATATTTGCTATCATTGCAGCGGGCTGTTCAAACAGCAAAGAGGAAACTAATTCATCTAACGAAACAAAAACAGAAAACAGCAGTGACAGCAAACCAGCTGAAAAGCAAAAAGCCAGAACGGTTATTACAACAGATGGCGAAGTGGATGATATGAACTCTGTACTCCGCTACTTAGTGTATGCCAATGAGATGGATTTAGAAGGAATTGTGCTGACAAGCTCTGTCTACCATTATGCAGGTGATAAAGCAAAAGGAATTGAACCTTTTAGATGGACAGGGACCCAATGGCTTACAGATATGATTAATGCGTACGAAGAGGGTTATCCTAATTTGGTGAAGCATGCTGACGGCTATCCTGAACCAGATTACTTACGCAGCATTACAAAAATCGGTAATATTTCTAATGTAGGGGAAATGGAAGAAGAGACAGAGGGATCTGAGTTCTTGAAGGAACTGTTCCTCCATGATGATGATAGTGATTTATATGTGCAAACATGGGGTGGAACAAATACAACGGCCCGTGCATTGAAATCGATTGAAGAAGAATATAGCAAAACAGATGATTGGGAGAAAATTAAATCGAAAGTAAGCGATAAGCTTGTTTTATATATCATTTTGGACCAGGATGACAGCTATAGTAAATATATTGCTAAAAACTGGCCAGATATCCGCATCATTAATGATACCTCGAATTTCTGGCATTTTGCATATGCGTGGAAATTACATTCTGAGGAATTAAACACAAAGCTTACTGGTGATTGGCATAAAGAAAATATTGTCGGTCATGGTCCGTTAATGGATATGTATGCATTAATGGGTGACGGCAAGATGATTGATGGAGAGCTTTTCGAAGAGCAGCGCGGTACGGAAGAATACTTACAGAAAAATCCTCAATATCAAAAGTATGATTTTATTTCAGAAGGTGATTCTCCATCCTTCTTCTACTTAATCGACAATGGACTAAGAAGCTTGGAGGACCCGACATATGGAGGCTGGGGCGGCCGCTTTGACGCTGTGAGCAGCAAGGTGTATAAAAACACTGTTACAGACTTTAATGTGTACGCAAACCGCTATGAAGCAGAGTATTCTTTAACACGCTGGTTTGATGATATACAAAGCGATTTTGCAGCAAGGGCAGATTGGCTGACTGCAGAAAGCTATGAGGATGCAAACCATAATCCAACAGTTGAGGTAGAAGAAGGTTTGGATTTGGCGGTTGAAAAGGGAGAGGAAGTGACGTTGCATGCTAATGGCAGCGATCCAGACGGTGATGAAATCTCCTATAAATGGTGGAGATATTTTGAAGCAGATACGTACGAAGAGTCAAAGGTAGCTAAGAACGACACAGTTTCAGATGTAACAGATGGTCTTCAGCTTGGCCTTCATCGTGAATTGGCAGAAGGAGAAGCAACGGACACGATTGAATTAACAGGCAAGGACACAAAAACAGTGAGCTTCACTGTGCCAAAAGATGCGAAATCTGGAGATACACTTCATATTATCGTAGAGGTGCAGGATGACGGTGCACATAAGCTTAAATACTATCAGCGTGTTATTCTAACTGTAAAATAAACAATTGTCTAAAGGCGGTGGAAGCTATTCTGCCGTCTTTTTTCCTATTGTATAGAAGTTATGGAAACTCCTTCCTCTGTTGTACAACAATATTTTCAAATGAAGATGAAAAGTGATTAATTTTCACAAATTTGGACCGATACAACCATTAGCATCATTAAATTGCTAATTTTTTAAGGGATGGGAAAGTGTATGAAATTACAGCTTAAGATGAAATTAGGCACAAAGATTAACTTAATTGTTGTTGCCATTATTATTGTTTTATCCGTGGTAGTCGGGTATGTGGCAAATAGTGAGATTACAAGGGGAATAAAGGAGTTTGCAACAGAAAAAGCAAAAGGTGATCTTGCGCTTAGTTATAACTATGTAAATAGTGAATACCCTGGCGAGTGGAAAGCGGACGGAGATAAGCTTTTAAAAGGCGAGACAATAATCAATGATAATAATGAATTAGTCGACATAATTGGCAAGGACACCCACGATACAGTTACATTCTTCTTAGGTGATACAAGAATTGCGACGAATGTAATGACAGACGGCAAGCGGGCAACAGGTACACAAGCATCACAAGAAGTAATTGACACCGTTATTAATAATGGAGAAACATACTACGGCGAAGCAAATGTAGTCGGGAAAAACTATCAGACAGCCTATATGCCTCTGAAAAATGCAGCAGGGGAAGTTGTAGGTATCATGTATGTTGGTGCCTCAGAAGAAATGATTGATAATATCCTGTCTTCTTTCTTAACGAAATTTGTGATTGTATTAATCATTATGGTTGTTATTGCAGTGGCAGTCGTTCTTTTATTTACAAATTCAATAAGAAAAAGACTGAAAAAGCTTACTGCAGCCTTGGAGTTGGCAGGCAACGGCGATTTTACTTCAAAAGTGGAGGATAAATCGACTGATGAGCTGAGCCTATTATCTGTAAGCTATAATAAAATGACAGACAGTTTAAAATCGATGATGAATGAAGTTATCTCAACATCTGAACAGTTAGCTTCTTCTTCAGAACAGCTGACGGCAAGCTCAGAAGAGACAAGCAAAGCGACAGAAGTAATTACAGAATCAATCCAGCAGGTCGCAAATGGTGCAGACCAATCAGCATCAAATGTACAAGACAGTGCTGCTGCTCTTGTTGAAGTAACAGAAGGCATTCAATCAATTGCTGATAATGCTCAAGCAGTTTCCGATGTCGGCTTGAAGGCGACTGAAAAAGCGAAGAATGGCGGACTGTATGTGGATAAAACGGTTCAGAAAATCACTGAAATCAATCATTCTGTTGCCAAAACAGGGGAAGCGATTAAAAATTTGGACTCCCGTTCACAAGAAATCGAGAAAATTACTAATGTGATTACAGATATCGCTAATCAGACAAATTTACTAGCGTTGAATGCTGCAATTGAGGCTGCCAGAGCAGGGGAAAACGGAAAAGGCTTTGCTGTTGTTGCAGATGAAGTCAGAAAGCTTGCCGAACAGTCTCAAGCATCTTCTGCTCAAATATCAGCACTTATTAAGACAATCCAAGCAGATATGGTCCAATCTAATGCGTCAATGGAACAAGTGACATTGGATGTAAAAGAGGGCTTGGAAATCGTCGAGCAGACGAAAGCGAACTTTACAGAAATTATGGACTTTATGCAAAATCTTACAGAGCAAATTGAAGGAATGGCTCATACTTCGGAAATACTTGCTGCAGGCACACAAGAAGTGGCGACAACTGTTTCAGAGATACAAAATATTTCTGGACAAACATCGATGCATTCACAAAATGTTGCCGCCTCAGCAGAGGAGCAGCTAGCATCCATGGAAGAAATTGCTGCATCTGCTCAAGCTTTATCTCATTTAGCAGAGGACTTAAAAGAAGTAATCAGCAAGTTCAAAGTATAATTGATTGCCAGTCTCCAATAATTGGGGACTGGTTTTTCTGTATAGGTTAAAAGTATATCTCTTCCATTTCCCTCCTTTTCCAAGTATGCTAAAGAATAGCAGAGATGGGGGATATGAGATGAAAAAAGTTTATGCAGATGTCATGCAATTTCGTGGAACACATTATGACTTTGGTTATAAGCAAGGAGAATATTTTAAAGAATCAATCCTTGTAAAGAACAGGGAAAGGCAATGGAAGGTAAGAAAGCCGAAATTCAAGATAGATATCGAGGAAACCCGACTTATCTTTGCTAAATTCGCCCCGTTAATCTGGGAGGAATTTGAAGGCTTTCGTGATGCATTAGGCTGGCCGATGGACAAGGTGCTCCTTGAATTTTGCGGCTATCGTCTTGATATTGACAAGTCAGGCTGTTCAATTTATGTCGGCGGTGATTATTTAATCCGAAACTATGATTATCATCCAAAAACATATGATGGCCGCTATACCATTTTTAAGCCGACTGACGGAGGATATGCCATCATCGGTCCAAGCCAAAGAGGCACAGGCAGAATGGATGGCATGAATGAACAAGGCTTGACGATGGGCTATAATTTCATGAACAGGAAGAAACCGGGCACGGGCTTTGTGTGCAATATGATCGGCAGGCTCATCTTAGAGCTTTGCAGTACGGCAGAAGAGGCGGCCGCTTTGCTCAAAGAAATTCCCCACCGTCATTCCTTTAGCTATGTATTGTTTGACAGAAGCTGTGAAACACCATTTATAGTGGAAACCTCTCCAAGAAGAGTGGAAGTGAGAAGAGGCTTTTCTTGTACAAACCATTTTAATATTATGACAGAAGAAAACCGCCATGTTCTAGATGATTCGAAAAGACGCCTCGAAATTATCGAGACCCATCAAACCAGTTTGATAGGTGGAAAGGAAGCCTTCAGTTTGTTGAATGACTCCAATGCAGGCATATTCTCCAATTTGTATGGAGCTTGGGCTGGAACCATTCATACTTCTGCTTATTTCCCTAAGGAAGGAAAAGCTTGGTTTGCACTTGGCGGTGACCAAGACCCAATTGAATTCAATTTTTCAAACTGGCTTAAAGGAGAAGACTTGCCGATTGAAAAGGTCGAAGGCTTGATTGATACAGATATCCCATTTGTTCATATGGAGCAAGCTGACTGGTATAAATAAACATGTGCACCTGCAATTAAAAAGACCATGGTTCTTTTAATTTGCAGGTGCCTTTTTTACAAACAAAATAATAAGGAGCGGGAATGAATGAAGCATGCATTAGTAGTAGGCGGGACAGGAATGCTTTCGGAAGTAACGATTTGGCTGGCAAAACAGGGTTATATAGTCTCTGTAATCGGAAGAAATAAACATAGAATGGACGAGATCAGAACCATTTGCCCAAATTCTATCATTCATCCAATTTTGGTTGATTACAGCAAGCTAGAAGATCTAGAGTCAGAATTGCGAAATACTATTCGTATTCATACCAATATTGAGTTAGTGGTTGCTTGGATTCATTCTTATGCAGAAGAAGCTGTTAACCTTATTATAGATACAGTTTCTAAGGATTCAAGCACTTGGCAGTTATTTCATGTGCTAGGAAGTAATGCAGATTTGCAAGTCTTGCAAAGCAGGCTTACAGACAAGCGAAATATGATATATCATCAAATTCAGCTAGGCTTTATGATGGATGATGGTCATTCACGCTGGCTGACGAATAAGGAGATAGCAAGTGGTGTAATCCAAGCTATGATAAACAAGAAGTCTATTCATATAGTTGGAGTAACAGAGCCAAGGGAGCAAAGGCCATAAAAATATTTTTATTTGTGAGTGTTTTAGAGGTTGATATGATATATTTGAAGAAAAAGCAAAAGAAAATAAAAACAAACAAAGAAATATGTCTAAATCTACTAAAAAGGAGCCTGCCTGTGAATAGTGCTGAATTAAGAGCAAAGCTTAAAAGCTATAATAAGATGGACCCTCCAGACTGGAATTTTATTAAAACTACTTATCAGGTTGAACCGATTGCGACAATTAATGGCGAGCCGTTGTATGAATTTAATATGATATTTGATCCATCACATAATCCGATTGAAGATAATATCTTCCTGTCCCAATGTCCTGCAAATGCATATGTTCCCATGCATATTCATCAATATATTGAGCTGATATATGTGTATCAGGGCAAATGCAAAATCATTCTTCAAGATGATGCCATCGATATTCTGGAAGGAGGTATGATTATGATAGACAAAAATACTCCTCATACGGTACAGGCGACGACAAGCTATGATATTGTGATTGAAATTAAGCTGAAGCATGATTACTTGTCGACGAATTTCTTGAGCAGATTTACAAATAAAAGCATCATCTCACAGTTTTTAGTCGACTCTCTCATCGGCAGCAGAAGTGCTAATAAATATCTTTTTTTTCCGTTTGAAGCTAGCTCCAACTTTAATAACATTATGGAGCATATTATGTGTGAGTATTTTGATGAAGATGCTTTTACATCAGGCTTGATAGATGCCTATTTGTTTATTATGTTTACGGAGTTGATCCGGCACAGCAACAGCTATACAAGCATGAAGATGAACCATCGAACAGAAAGAGACGTAATTATTGTTGATTTTTTGAAATATATCGAAAACCATTGGAAGGACTGCAGCCTTGCTTTAATGGCAGAGCAATTTAAATATCACCCTAACTATATTTCTGCTATTCTAAAAAAAGCTACTGGCAAGTCGTTCACTGATTTGCTGCAAATTCAGCGGATTAATAAGGCTGCGCTTTATTTGACGAATTCGGATATGCCGATTCCAGACATTGCCGAAGAGGTTGGTTATTCAAGCGTTTCTTTTTTTTATAAAAAATTCAACGAAATTTTCCTTCAGACACCAAAGGAGTACAGAGAGCAAAACCGTTAATGATAACTTAAGTCTCTTAACTACCTAATATCTTTGAATCGAGCAAACATTTCCTTTGTATTTGCCATTAAATCAATTGAAAACGCTTGCTACAATAAAAGACATAAGAGTAAGTAAAAGATATTAGGGGTGTATTCATGATGAGTTTTTCATTTCCAAAGCAATTCCTCTGGGGCTCAGCAACGGCAGGCCATCAGGTGGAGGGCAATAACGATAACAGTGATTTTTGGGCAGAGGAGCAAGTCGAAGGCTCGCCGTATCAAGAAAAATCGGGGGATGCAATCGACCATTACAATCTTTATAAAGAAGATATCGCCCTAATGGCAAGCCTTGGCTTAAAAGTGTTCCGCTTTTCTATAGAATGGTCGAGAATTGAGCCAGAGCCAGGACAGTATTCACAAGCTGCCTTGGATCATTATCGGGACGTTCTTGAAACATGCTATGCCAATAATATGACACCTTTTGTCGCGATGCATCACTTTACATCACCAAAATGGCTGATGCAATTTGGCGGCTGGGCAAGCCCAGATGTACCTGAACGCTTTGCCAACTACTGTGAAACAGTATTCCGTGAGCTAGGTCATTTAATTCCGTATGTTTTGACGATGAATGAGGTGAATCTGCCTGTCATGCTTCGTGAGCTGTTTACGGGCATTGGGTTTATTCCGCCGGTCGGAATTGATCAAGATGCATGGACAGCGCCTAAATGGCGCGAGGCTGCAGCTGAGCGTTGTGGTACGACAACAGACAAGTATTTTACTTTCCATATGATATCTGATGAGAAATCGATGAAGCTTCTCCACAAAGCTCATGTTAAAGCGCGCCAAGTGATCAAGGATATTTCTCCTGACACATTAGTTGGCTTTTCCATGGCGCTGTCTGATGTACAATCCATCACAGGGGGCGAGAAAATAGCTGCGGAAAAATGGCATAGCTATTTTGAACAATACTTGCCGATGATGGCAGGTGATGACTTTTTTGGTCTGCAAAACTACACGAGAGAAGTGTACGGTCCAAATGGTCAAGTGCTGACAGAGCATGCAGAACGAACACAAATGGGCTATGAATATTATCCGGAAGGCTTGGCAAATGTCATTCGCAAAGTATCAGCTGCCATCACCATTCCAATCATTATTACAGAGCATGGCATTGCTACAGACAATGATGAAAGACGTGTAGAATTTATCCGCAGAGGATTAGAGGGTGTTCAGGCTTGTATAGAGGATGGTATTGATATAAGAGGTTATTTGCATTGGTCCACTTTTGATAATTATGAGTGGAATTCAGGTTACTCCAAAAAATTCGGATTAATTGAGGTAGACCGCACTACACAAAAAAGGACGGTAAAAGAAAGCGCCAAATACCTTGGCCAAATCGCTCAAACCTGCTCCCTTGTTAACAATTGACCTTACCACTTGCTCCCAAGCTTTTAGGGAGCAAGCTTCTTATTATAGTTATTATTCGATAATCTTTGAATCAAGCAAAAATATTCTTTGATTATCTCATTCATTCGTTTGAAAGCGCTTGCTATAATGTGAAAAAACAATACTAAGGACAAAGTTGGAGGGAAAATGATGGAGACAGTTGGCTGGAAAAGGACACCGTTTAAGAGGTTGATAGTAGCGGCAATGCTTGGTGTCGGTACTGCTATCGCACCACTAGTATTATTAGGATTTGGTCTTTCTACTTTTATTGTAATAAGAATTGTCGGTTCAGAGGATGCGACTGCTGTTTATGGAACGGCATCAGGGATTACAGGAATTGCCATTGTTATTTTTGGATTGTTTGGAGGGGTGATTGCTGATAAGACAAGGCTCAAAATGGGGAGAAGAAGATTTTGGATGGTAGCAGGAAGCATTCTTGGTGCGATTTCCATGCTGATGCTTACCTTTGCATCATCCATTCCTATATTCATTATTTCTTTATGCTTGGTGAATTTCTTTTACGGCATGGTTTCCCTTTCCAGTTATGCAATAGTTCCAGAGCAGGTAGATCCGGATAAATTCGGCCGTGTGTCAGGTTTGATTGGAGCCGCTGGACCTGCGTTAGTTATGTCTGGTCAAATGCTGATGGGGGTGCTCGCCAATTCAACGATTGAACAAAAGATGATTGCATTGATTATTGTCCAGCTGATCGGCGGAATAACGGCGGCACTTTTAATTAAGGATAATTATTTGGCGAAAACAGCCACAATCAGCAAAAAAAACCTTGGTATTCGCGGCTTTTATCCGAGCTATAAACAGCATCCTGCATATACTTGGGCCCTTTTAACAAAGCTGTTCATCAATTTCTCCAATGCAGGATTGAATATGCTCACTTTGTTTTATATTGCCAGATTTCATTTAAGCGAAGCGGAAATTTTTCAAATTATGGGGCTGACTGCGCCTACGATTATCATGATGGTTGGAGCCGGCATTCTCGGCGGGTTTTTATCAGATAAAGTGAAAAAGCAAAAGCCGTTTGTAATGGGAGCGGCCCTAGTTACCGCACTGTGCCTTGTTGCCTTTGCATTCTCCACAAGCGTGGCATGGGTTATTGTCGGTAATTTCATCTTTAACTTTGGGTTCGGTATGTACAATGCTGTCGATAATGCCCTTGTAAACCGCATCCTGCCTTCTAAGGAAAATGCGGCGAAAGATATTTCTATCATGAATACAACAACAAATATGGCCTCCACATTAGTCAGCTTTGCAGCTCCAGCTCTGATTGCTTTTGGTGCAAGTACATTTGGCGGTGATGGATACACGCTGTTTTTCCTAGTGCTCGCTGTGTTTTCCATTCTCTCTGCTATCGCTGTTCTTCCGATTCCAGAAATGGAAGGAAAAGGGGATGTTGATGACGAACCTATGGATGAAATCGTCGTTTCCTAAATGTTGATTGGGATGAATATCTATTCATCCCTTTAAGGAAAGTGACGCATAAAGCTGCCAAAGGGGAGAAGCATGTATGAAAATCGAAAAGATTCAGTTGTGGGAAGATAATGCTCATGTTACCTTGACTGCCTATCTGCTAGAGAATTCTCAAGAATTTCAAACAGATAAAAAGCGTCCTGCTGTTATTATTTGCCCAGGAGGGGGTTATTTAAATACATCTGACAGAGAGGCAGAACCGATTGCTTTACGGTTTGCTTCAAAAGGCTACCATACATTTGTGTTGCGCTACAATACGTACTTTCGTGAGTGGGTGAAAGATTTCAAACAGCTACCGGAGGTAAATGAGCGCTCTCTCTATCCCAATCCATTACTTGATTTAGCGAAAGCGATATCTTTAGTAAGAAGAAATGCGAAAGAATGGCTTGTAAATCCAGATGCCATTGCTTTATGCGGCTTTTCTGCTGGTGGTCATTTGGCAGCAAGCATGGCTGTTCATTGGCAAGACAGCTTCCTCCAAGAGTCTATTCAAGCAA
This sequence comes from Niallia sp. MER 6, assembly GCF_023714395.1. NCBI lineage: Bacteria > Bacillati > Bacillota > Bacilli > Caryophanales > Bacillaceae > Niallia > Niallia sp. MER 6. The sequence continues at coordinate 18,418 of NZ_JAMAUK010000044.1, forward strand.
GCAGCGATTTATTTAAGCCAAATGCTGTTATATTAGGATATCCGCTCCTTGATTATGAATGGATGAAAGCAAAAGTAGAGCGTGATGCGGATGAGAATAAAAAAAGCTTTTGGGAAATATCAAGCAAGGCAGTTTTCGATACAACCACACCTACTGACCAACAGCTAAGAGAAGCAAGTCCTGCCCGTTATGTCACTATAAATACACCGCCTGTCTTCCTATGGCATACAGCCGATGATGATTTAGTTTACGCAGAAAATGCTTTAGTTTTTGCTGTAGAACTAACAAAGCATCATATTCCCTATGAATTACATGTATTTGAAAGTGGTGTACATGGATTGTCGCTAAGTGATGAAACGACAGCAGGCAACGCTGAACACATAAACGAAGCATGCCAGCCATGGTTTGATTTAGCGGCCGCATGGCTGAAAAGGCAGTTCTAATAATGACAGAAATTTTACTAGAAAGGAAGTAACTATGACACACTTAAAAGCAGCATCCTTAACAACTGAGTACCGAACAAATCCACTCGGCATTGATTGTAAAAAACCACGGTTAAGCTGGAAAATCATTTCCGATGAAAGAGGAACATTGCAGCAATCCTACCAAATTCAAGTTTCTGAACATCCTACTTTTGATACATTACTGTGGAATACAGGCATCATTCACTCACAAGAGTCCTTGCATCTTCCATATGAAGGTCCAGATCTAAAAGAAAGAACTAGATATTTTTACAGAGTGAAAGTCTGGGATAATAAAAGCCGCGAATCCGCTTGGAGTGAAACAGCTTGGTGGGAGACTGCTTTGTTTGCCGAATATGACTGGAAAGCACAATGGATTACACCAGATGAAGAAGTGATAGACCGTTTGAGTGAGCCGGCTTTTTGTCTAAGAAAAGAATTTCAGCTGCAAAACGACATTGCATCTGCCCGCATATATGGCACAGGCTTAGGTCTGTATGAGCTGTATGTAAATGGAGAGCGTGTCGGTGATGAGCTGTTTGCTCCCGGCTGGACCAGCTATCACAAACGTCTTCAATATCAGACATATGATATCACATCCCAACTTCAAGCGGGACCGAACGCCTTTGGCATCATGCTTGCAGACGGCTGGTATAAAGGGAATATGACATGGGAAAACAAGCGTCATATATACGGCGACAGGCGAGCAGCATTTTTTGAGCTGCATGTAAGATACAATGATGGCACGGAAGATATTATTGTGACAGATCCATCATGGAAAGCAGCATTAGGGCCTGTTGTATATTCAGAGATTTATCAAGGAGAAAAATATGATGCAAGACTTGAGGAGGGTTTCAGTCTGCCTGACTTTGATGACAGCAGCTGGTCTTTAGTGCAAGAACAACAAATGCCTGTAGGTCAGCTGATTGCACAAGAAAATTGGCCGACAAAAGTGACCGAGGTTATTAAGCCTATTGCGGTATTTACGACTCCTTCAGGAGAGACGGTAATCGATATGGGGCAGAACATGGTCGGCAGAATTCGCTTTTTTGTTAAGGCTGATAAAGGAACGAAGATTATTTTAAAGCATGCAGAGGTGCTGGATAAGGACGGAAACATATACTTCGGCAATTTGCGCAAGGCAGACCAGCAAGTAGAATATATTGCAAAAGGAATCGGGCTGGAAAACTATGCTCCGCACTTTTCTTTCCAAGGTTTCCGATATGTGAGGGTGGAAGGGTATCCAAACCAGGAAAACGGGCTTTCTCTCGAGCACTTTGTAGGCGAAGTCATCCATACAGATATGGAGCCGACTGGAGAGTTTGAATGCTCCAACCCGCTTGTAAACAAGCTTCAGGAAAATATTAAATGGGGGCAAAGAGGCAATTTTCTTGATGTGCCGACAGACTGCCCGCAGCGTGACGAGCGCCTTGGCTGGACTGGTGATGCACAAGTATTTATACAGACGGCTTTGTTCAATTATCATGGAGGTCCTTTTTTCACAAAGTGGCTTCGTGACCTCAAGGCAGAGCAGCATCCAGATGGAGGAGTTCCCTTTGTTATTCCAGCTGTAGTCGGCGGTGCCAATGCGGCAGCCTGGGGTGATGCAGCAACAATTATTCCATGGGAGATTTACAAAGCATACGGAGATAAGCGGTTGTTAGCAGAGCAATATGACAGCATGAAGGCATGGGTTGAGTATATGCGTAGACAAGGGGAAAATGAGTACCTCTGGATTGTCGGCTTCAATTTCGGTGATTGGCTTGCCCTTGATGCACCGTCAGGCAGCTACAGCGGTGCCACACCAAAGGACTTTATTGCAACAGCTTTTTATGCACACTCCACGAGAATTCTGCGTGATGCTGCTAAAGTGCTTGGCAAATGGGAAGATGCTAAAAGTTATGGTTTGCTGCTTGAAAATATAATAGAAGCATTCAATCATGAATTTGTCTCTAAATCTGGCAGGCTAGTGTCACCGACGCAAACCGCCCATGTTCTGGCATTGATTTTCGATCTCGTCGATGGAGACGTAAAAAAGCGCACAGCACATGAATTAAACGAGCTCATTATTAACAATAATTATCATTTGACAACAGGGTTTGTCGGAACTCCGTATTTATGCTTTGCTCTTTCAAAAGCAGGTCATCACGAAACAGCTGTTAAACTATTGCTGCAAGAGGGCTATCCTTCCTGGCTTTATTCTGTCAAAAAAGGGGCTACAACCATATGGGAGCACTGGGATGGAATTAAAGAGGATGGTTCGTTTTGGAGCGATGATATGAATTCCTTTAATCATTATGCTTACGGCGCAATCGGGGATTGGATGTACAGAAAAGTTGCAGGCCTTGATATGGATGAAGAGCTGCCAGCCTACAAACGAATCCGCATACAGCCAGCATTTGCCGGAATTCACTTAACCTATGCAAAAGCTGCTTTTGAGTCGATGTATGGCAGAATCCAATCCGCTTGGAGCATAACAGCAGACAAGATTGAACTGAAAGTAGAGATCCCAGCAAATACAACAGCAGAAATTGTCTTGCCGTTTGCACAAACAGCGAATGTGTCAGAAGGCGGCAACCCGCTTGCACAAGCAAATGGAATTTATACGTATAAGGAAAAGGATGATACAGTCACGTTAACCGTCGGATCTGGCAGCTATCATTTCCAATATGATAACAAGAACGGATTAATGGTGGAATTTACGAAGAACTCACGATTGATTGATGTGCTAGCACATCAATCATCAGCAGCTATTCTCGATAAGCATGCACCATGGATTGCTAAGCCGCCAGGCATTTTTGCGATGAGAACAAAAACATTGCAGGAATTAGCAGAGTTTCCAGAAGCGAACCTGACAAAAAATCAAGTGGATGCTTTAATAGAAGAGCTTAACACCATTGAGTGGAAAGCAGAGTTAGTGAAATAAAGCATTATAAGTCATTCATCAATTTGATGAATGACTTATTTCTATTTTAGTAGAAGGGATATAGCCATCTGGTGGAGAATTATTCCAACAAAGACTATGGCCACTTGCAAAAATTACGAGCCTGTGAAGAAAGTAAGGGAAAAATTTTTTCGGATGATATGAATATATTTGGTAACAGCAATATGGATAGGATGCATGATGCACTGAAAACTTTGTCGGACAAATAGAAAGATCGATGGGGTGAAAAGGAGAATGAAAATTTGCAGAGAATCTTATCAAGAAAATAGTGATTTTCTTCGAAAGAGGGTAATAGAATACAATCTTTCCCGCTTGCCAGATGCGGTAAAGCATCCAGTTAACAAACTCTGCTTTACTGCCAGAGATGATAACGAAAAAATCGTTGGCGGTATTTCGGGAGTGATTTTTTGGCATCATTTGCAAATCGAATCATTATGGGTGGATGAGACGAAAAGAGGGGAGGGATATGGCAGCAGCCTGCTCAAAACAATCGAGGAAAGTGCTATTGAATGCAAATGCACCCATATTCAACTGGATACCTTCAGCTTCCAAGCCCCAGAATTTTACCGGAAACATGGCTATGAGATTGCTGGACTCATTAGTGAACATCCTACAAAGGAAAGCAGCCAGTATATTTTAGTAAAACGTTTAAAAAGATCTTAAGCGAAAAAATAGCATAGAGAAGAGGGATAAACTATGGAGAATTTTGGATTATTAGGAAAGTTTACGGCTAGGGAAGAGAATCGTGATATGCTTGCAGCCATTCTAATTGAAGCCGCATCGCAAATGGAGGCAGTTGAAGGCTGTCAACTGTATACGATTAATCTGCCAGAAACTGAACTTGATAGTGTGTATGTTTATGAGGTATGGAGCAGTAAAGCCGCCCACGAAGCTTCTTTATCCCTTGAAGGAGTGCAAACGCTAATTAATCAGGCGAAACCATTGATTACAGGGATGGAGAGAATGGAAAGCTTTAAGCAGGTGTGGGGCAAGGGAACATTCCGGTGAGTCTGTCTTATTCCCGATAAGTATCAGGTAGGAAGGAAGAATACATCATGAAGTTTGTTCTTATATTTGGACCGCAGGCTGTTGGAAAGATGACGGTTGGTCAGGAGTTAGCCGCCATTACAGGTTTAAAGCTTTTTCACAATCATATGAGCATTGATTTAGTCAGTAATTTTTTCGGATATGGAACGAAAGAAGGAAGCAGGCTTGTAAATCTTTTTCGGCAGGAAATCTTTGAGACAGTCGCCAAAAGCGATTTACCTGGATTAATTTTCACCTATGTGTGGGCATTTAATTTGAAAGAAGATTGGAATTATGTTGAAAAAATCTCTAATATTTTTAAACAACAAGGCGGAACAGTCTATTACGTCGAATTAGAAGCAGATCTCGACGAACGGCTATACAGAAATAAAACTCCGAACAGATTAGAACATAAGCCAACAAAAAGAAATATTGAATGGTCGGAATCAGAGCTAAAAAGCTCTCTGGAAAAATATCGATTAAACTCCCGTGAAGGAGAGATACAAAAAGAAGAATATTTAAAAATAAACAATACAGATAAAAGCCCTAAAGACGTTGCTGCGTTGATTAAAGACAAATTCAAGCTGTAAATTCATCGCTTTGCTTCTTGGATCAGAAGCATGGCTTTTTTTTATTGGCTTTTAGTCAATATCATACAAGAGCAGCTATAAAGTCATATGCTACACTAATTTTAAGAAAATGAACGAAAAAGGAGGCACGACTCATTGAAGGAAAAAAGAATGGTGAAATTTGATTCTCAGCTGCAGGTGGAAGCATACCATTTTGATGGGATCATGCAGAAATTCCCAAACCATTTCCATGAATATTATGTTATCGGCTTTATCGAAAATGGGCAAAGGAAACTCACTTGCAAAAATAAGGAATTTATTATTAATAAAGGAGATATGGTCATCTTTAATCCTCTTGATAATCATGCATGTGAACAAGTTGATCTTAATGCGTTAGATTACCGCTGCTTGAATATTAATGCTGATATTATGAAGAAAGTAGCTAAGGAAATTATGGGAGTAGATTATCTTCCTTACTTTACTTCACCTGTTCTTGTGCAAACAAGCTTTGCACCACTGTTAAAGGAAGTGCATGAGATGATTATGTCTACCAATGAAGAGCTGGAAAAGGAAGAAAGCTTTTATTTTTTAATGGAACATTTAATCAAAGAATGCAGCATTAAGTATGAAGAAAGTACATCAACAGATGAGCGTCTGCATGCAGTATGCCGCTATATGGAAAAAAACTATTCAGAACATTTAACATTAACTGACTTAGCAGAGGTTTGTGATATGAACAAATATACGCTCTTGCGGTCGTTTACACGCAATTTTGGCATTACTCCATATAGATACTTACAAACTATTAGGATTAATGAGGCAAAAAAACTGCTTGAGAGCGGGCGTAAGCCAATAGATGTTTCAATGGAGACAGGGTTTGCAGACCAAAGCCACTTCAGCAATTTTTTCACTGAATTTATTGGTCTGACACCAGGCCAGTATCGGGAGATTTATCAACATAAGAAACAAGCATGACGAAAAGGGCGAGGACAAAAAATGAGAAATCAAACTACAAATGGTCATATAGCAGCACTAGTGACTATTTTTATCTGGGGCATTACCTTTATTTCGACTAAAGTTTTACTGACAGGTTTTACACCGACTGAAATTTTGTTTTTTCGGTTTGCTATTGGCTTTATCATGCTGCTGATTATATTTCCAGCGAGGATGAAAGTAGCAGACAGAAAGCATGAGCTGTTATTTATCTGTGCCGGGTTATGTGGCGTTACCTTATATTATTTGTTGGAAAATATCGCTTTAACGATGACAATGGCCTCTAATGTGGGAGTTATCAGCGGAATTGTCCCGTTTTCAACAGCAGTTCTGACGATGCTGTTTTTGAAAGATGAACGTTTAAAAGGAAACTTTTTTGTTGGTTTTGCAATGGCGATGATTGGCATCTTTTTAATCAGCTATAATGGAAAGGCCAATTTTCAGCTAAATCCACTTGGAGATATGCTGGCAGCTGTCGCAACATTTGCGTGGGCAGCCTACTCCGTGCTGACAAAAAAGATCTCAAGCTATGGCTATCATCCAATCCAGACAACAAAAAGAGTATTCTTTTACGGACTGCTTCTTATGGTGCCAACATTGTTTTTCTTTGATTTCAAGCTTGAGCTTGCTAGGTTTGCTAATCCAATCTATCTATTCAATATTCTATTTCTTGGAATAGGAGCTTCTGCCGTCTGCTTCGTAACATGGAATACAGCTGTCAACATTCTTGGGGCAATAAAAACGAGTGTTTATATTTAAAAGATAAGAAAGTATAAAAATTTGGGTCTACCACAGTCATTTAAGCTGTGGTATTTTCATTTTATGGAGACCAATATATTGAGAAGAATATTTTTTGATAAACACCAACATTGGGAAGCTTT
>NZ_JAMAUK010000045.1:0-24170 GCF_023714395.1 Niallia sp. MER 6
TGAAAATCTTTTTACTCATTATTTTCTCCGTCTCCATGTTTCTCTAGTTGTGTTACATAATTATACAAAAAAATACCCTATAGGTAGACTTTTTTTAAGTGTCTACTCTATAGGGTACATTTTATTCATCCCACACCTTAAGGAATGGGCTTTCTCGTTCCGTAAAATCTGTAAATATTCGTTCTTCAATTCCAGAATTTTATATTCAATGTCTTTTTTATTCATTTTTTCCTCCCCCTATGTCGTATATAGATATCTCATTTCTAGTTTAACTTTTTGTTCGCAATAATCGCAATATATTTAAAGTTACGATCAAAGCAGCTTCTGTATCACTTCATACTGCCATTATCTCCTGTTAACATAACTGTTTGCTAATTCCACTATATACTAAGAGTTTCTTGCGCAAACGCGAAGTTTTCACGGAAAGTATCTGCCACCGATATTACTGCAAAATAACTACTGTCTTCTCATTTTTTGACACTTGATTTACATAGGCTTGACTTTACTTAATGAGACATTCATAAGCGGTTCTTATAGGTCACTAAATTGCTAAAAAAATAGCTGCCAAATTGGCAGCTATTTAATGTGAAAATCACTGATGTTTATATCTTCTTTTTTTTCGGATAGCCAATAAGAATAGCAATAATACCGCAAATGCCGATGAGAATAGGATAAAATGAATACTGCATGATACTCACTGGAGATATTCCGGCTACGCTTGCCGCTGCCAGTATTTGAGCTCCGTATGGTAGAAGACCTTGGAACGTACATGAGAAGAGATCCAATATACTTGCAGACTTTCGTGGTTCTATTCCATACTGATCAGCGATATTTTTTGCGAGAGGACCTGTAATTAATATAGCAATAGTATTATTAGCCGTTGATATATCGGCTAAGCTCACTAAACCTGCAATACCAAATTCTGCACCCTTTTTGGATTTAATTCTCTTAGTCACGAGATGCAGCAGAAAGTCGATACCACCGTTAAACTTAATAACTTCCACCATTCCAGCAATTAATATTGCCAGAAAGGCTATTTCATACATGCCGGCCATTCCTTCTCCAATCTTTTGCAGAAGGCTCATTATTTGATAGCTGCCATCTAATAAACCAACTGCTCCGGCGAGAACAGTCCCTAATGCTAAAACAAGAAATACATTCATACCTGCTAATGCAAAGATAATAACTAGAAGGTATGGAACGATTTTTACCCAACTATAGCTTAAATGCTCAACTTGCGACGTTCCCCCGATTGTAATAACTCCTAAAATAATGCTCGTTATAATAGCTGCTGGCAATACAATCCAAAAATTAACTTTAAATTTATCCTTCATTTCTGCACCTTGTGAACGAACAGCCGTAATGGTTGTATCGGAAATAAAGGATAAGTTATCGCCAAACATTGATCCACCAACAATACCAGCCATTACTAAAGCCATGGAAATATCGGTATGATCGCTTATCCCAACACCAATTGGTGCTAGTGCTACAATCGTTCCCATCGAAGTACCCATCGATAGAGAAATGAAGCATGCAATGATAAATAAACCTACAACAAGCAAGTTTTGCGGAACAAAGGATAAAGTCAAGTTAACAGTCGAGTCCACCGCTCCCATACCTTTTCCTACTTCTGAAAATGCACCGGCTAACAGAAATATGACAACCATCAGCATTACATTGGAATTTCCTGCACCTTTGCAAAATATATCAATTTTTCGTTCAAAAGTTTCTTTTCTATTCATCGCAAGTGCCACAGCACCCGAAATAACAATGGCTACAAGGACAGGAAATGCATAAAAATCACCTGTAATAACACCTGAACCAATAAATAAAATCAAAAAAACAACAAATGGAATCAATGCCCATGGATTCCCTTTCTTCATTTTAAAAAACCTCCAAAAAATATTAAATAATACCTATCTATATTTTTTTGCAACAAAAAAGACCTTATCTTGAACGACAAGAAGAGGTCTTATATTTATCTATAAAACACTCCTCTTATCTTTCAAGCTGGTGCTTGCTGGATTTGGCACAGCAACTTAAATGTTAAGTTCCGCTGCCGAGATATCATCGGGCCAGTCCCTCCATCTCTCTTGATAAGAAGATATTAATTTATTTTTTGTCACAATAGTTAGTAGAATACCATGATTGTGGATCACTTTTCAACCTATTTTTTTAGATCTTTTGGTTCTTGATGAAAAGTTGTAGTAGGACTATGCTTTAGGCAGCTAGTTTTTTATACCTCTTTGCTCTGATGTTTCTGGATTTCTTTTGTTAATTTACTTTGCCCACACTTAATGCAAAGTGTTTCCAAAGAATTTTCTCAACTTCATTGTGTTCTGAATCTGTACATTCAATTATAAGAAGAACTTCCGTTTTTTTGTCTTTTACTCTAACGCTTACTTTTTTTCTGCGGTGTATAAATAAATCGATAATTAAACCAAAAATAAAACCAGATATCGCTCCAATTAACCCCCAATAAATAGGCCCCCACTCTAGTTCAAATCCCCTGCTTGCTCCTAACACAGAAAAAAACACAGAAAAAACGATTCCTTTATTTATTAAGGAGACTCCATCTGACTGATGGATTGTATCAAAAAGACCAACGCTCTCTGTATTAATAGAATCTAAAGGGACAGTTAAAATATTATGAATACCTTTTTGTTCAATCTCTCTTATTGCTAGTTCCAATTGAAGAGAATATTCAAAAGTAGAAAAAACTTGCATCGTTATTTCACCCGGTTACTTTTAAATTTTAAGTTAAAGGATTGATAATTATTTATTAAAAACATCTTTTGTTCTGCTGCAAAGAGTTTATTATTCTCAACAGTATTTAAATACGTTTCATAAATATTAAAGAAATATAATGACGGCAAATAAAAGAACCATTGTTTATCTAAGATATCTGTTGATTTATGAATATCTCCTAATAATAAGTAATGAAATGCAGCAATTACATGGGAAAAATGTACAAAGAAGACAGTTGTTATAAGGACGAAGATTGCTGAAAATATTTGATGCAAATATAACTGACCCATACCCGGTATACTTAATGACCAAATGACTGCGATGAGTGGATCTCTTTTATCCACATAATTTATTTCAAAGGGTTTTACAGTGATCGCTTCAATTGGTGGTTCTTCTTTTTCAGCTAATAAATAAATATTATTTAATTCTACCGTTGCACGGTAACTGTCCCATATGGCAAACAAATAAACCGGTATATACATGTACACAAATTAACATTTAATACATCTTTTGCTAACTGAATTTCTCCCATAAAGGAATAGGCCATCGCGAGGTTTAATTGAGATTTCTGGTTAATAAATACTTCCCAAATAATAAGGGCAAATCCTCTTATATATTTATGAAGTAATAAGTGCCCATAGCCAGGAAAAGTAACAGACCACAAAGCTACTATATAAGGGCTTCTCGGATGGATATAGGTTGTGCCCCAAATACTTATCTTGGCTAGTTTGCGACGAACTTTTTTAGTCATAGAGGTTCCTCCACGAATTTACTCAGGCTTACAACCTCAGAAATAATTAAGAATTTGAAAATTTGAAATACGCCCTTCGGTTTTGTATTATAAGTATGCTTCACAATGAGTATGAATATTTATTAATTACTAATTTTCCTTTAGTTTGCACATATAGGGTGTACCCGCACATCCTGAAAAAAAGCAGACAAAGCTGATATATCATTCCAATCCTTGAATTATTCAGACAACCAAAAGCCATATAACAACATGTCTACTCTTTGTTATATGGCTTTTTATAGTCAAAAAAATAAGATGTAAACCAGCATTAACAATTAGATTAACTTTTTAATAAGGCCTGTACATTTCGTAAAGAGGGTTATTTTGCATATTTATGTACTGAACCTTCCTCTTTAGTAAAGGGTTAGTTCATTAACTGATTTCGGTCAGCGGCAAATGGCGGTCTCTCTAACCATTCATTTTTAATAAGCAGATTCATACCATCCTCTGCATAGAGACCAATTTCACCTAACAAGCGTGTGTAATCAACACCTATGTCACGCCTCATTGAAGCAGAGAGTGCTGTCCCATAATTACCAACGCCAGCAGCAACCATTAAGGAGATATGAAACATCATTAATTTATCTGAAAAAGGAGGTTCTTTTACTGGCTGAACATGTGCATCCCAAGTTGTAGGAGCAGGCAAATCATTTTCAATTAAATACTTACTAAAGATTTCCACATGTTTCTTAGATATCGCCTTTCCTCGTTTCATATATTTTTTTATTTCTTCTGATTTGACTACTTGTCCGAAAGCAGTAGCCATTGCTGACCCCAGATGATTTGTTTGGATATTAGAGAATAAGTGAGTAACTTCACTAGCTGTTAATGGTCTTTGCTTTCCCCACCATCCTGCTATAAACCCTTGTTGCTCTACCATATTTACTTCTTCTAGATAAGGGATATAGGGAGAACGAATTTCAAGTCCTTTAGATAATAATATACTTGCTGTTTCATTGAACAGCTCCATAGTCGAAGAAATACAAGACATAAAATGTTCCTTTACATCCTTACGAAAGGTATGAGGCAATATGACGCTGTAAGTTGCTAAAGCTCCCTTAGTCATCTGTCTTGTATATAGAAGGAAAAATTCATCGGAAAATAGCCGAGGAGAATTTACATTAACATCTTCATCTGTAAAACCATGTGGTATAATATGACCTTCTTCTTTGAATATGTCTGAGATAACTTTTACATGCTGTTGTGATAAATCTAATGCATGCTCCAACACTGTTTTGATTTCAGCGTCTTCTACTGTTGCTAAATAATACTTATACACACAAATGTAAAGAGAATCACTAAGATAATTGGCCCATAATCCACCAATTTCAGATGATGTGAGACGAATATGATGATTTTCCAAAATAGTTCCCTCCGTTTTTACTATAGCCCTTTACTTACCATAGCTCTTCTTCTCATTGTATTTATACTCTAGGACATTTTCTAATTTGAATTACATTAATAAAGAAATTCCTAAATTATTCAGACACTCCTAGCTTTATTATGTTTTAATTAGTACTCTTTATACCACAATGAAAGCAATTCATAAGGGATCTGCTACCCTTGAAGATAAGTATATTCCAAACGAATTTTTTAATTTTTCATACCTAGTTTTTATCATTTCAAATTCCATAAATCAGAATACTACCCTAGAAAGGAGTTCCTATCTCACAGAGAATTAAGAATCTTTTCTTTTTTATTCTTCTTTGTAATTACGTACTGAGTAGTGTTATTGTATCTATAGGCAAAATGTTTCCTCTGCGAAACATTTTGAAACTCAGTCAAACTTACTAACATTTTATAAGGTGGTGAAGATACTTGTTAAGTAGACTTATTAAACATATGACAACTAAAAACAAGGTAATGTATACACTTATATTACTTTCCTTTCTACTCTCTATTATTTTTGTTCACAATAACTATCCTTTATATGAAAAAACTATTGCTAAGGTCATGAAAACAAATATAGAAGAAGTGACTGCAGTTAAAGATGCAAATAATGAAGATCGGATCTATGTACAAAATATCGTTGCTGAATTACAAAATGGCAGTAACAAAGGTAAAAAGATATATTTGATTAATGAATATTCAGATTCTAAAGCTTTAGATAATAAATTTCATGTAGGTAATGATTTATTTGTTACCCTCAATGATAATCATAACGGTAAATTAACTGGCACGATACTTGATATGAAACGTGATAAATATTTACTGATAATTGCATGGGTCTTTATGATAGTTTTACTTTTGATTGGAAAGAAGCAAGGGTTGCTGTCCATTATCAGTTTAATTGTTAATGCTTTCCTGTTATCTTACGCATTGGATTTATACATAAATAATTCAACCTTGAGCTTAGTCTGGATTTGTGTTTTTAGCGTTATATTATTTACTATAGTTACTTTATTGTTAGTAAATGGATTTAATGAAAAGACATATGCTGCTATTATTGCTACACTGCTTGGAACCTTTAGCTCCTTATTAATTACGTATCTAGTTCTTTTCATAACGGGTGAGAAGGGACTTCACTATGAGGAACTGCAATTTATTACACGCCCATACAAAATGGTTTTTATGGCTGGTTTATTCATTGGTTCATTAGGAGCTGTAATGGATGTAGCCATTACAATGTCCTCTACCGTTTTTGGATTGTATGATAAAAATAATCATATACCGATAAAGGCTCTTATTAAATCTGGCATGGAAGTTGGCAGAGATATTATGGGGACGATGACTAATATTCTGTTTTTTGCGTATGTCAGCGGTTCGATTCCTCTTCTCATTCTCTATTTTAAAAATGGCTCACCATTTGGCTATACTCTTTCCCTGAACCTATCATTAGAAATTGCTAGAGCTTTAGCCGGAGGCATAGGAATAGTACTAACAATTCCTATTGGCCTATACACAACTATATTTTTTGTGAATCGAAAGAGGAAAAGTCTATGAATGTATTAGTATTGCTTGCCGTTATATTATTTCTCTTAATGTTCATTTTTGGTGGAAGAAAGGGTGTAAAGTCTTTTTTTGCTATATTTTTGAACTTTGGTGTCATTATTTTCACGGTTATACTAATGAACGACGCAAATTTCAATCCAGTTATTTTAACTATTGTTGCATGTGTCATAATTAGCTGTATCAATTTGTTCTATATAAACGAAGTCAATAATAAGACAAAGCCGGCCTTTATATCAACACTTATTTCTACAGTTTTATTGCTGATAATTATTATTTACACAACTAATAAGGCGAAGATTCAAGGGTTTGGTGAAGAAGAAATTGCAGAGCTTGGTATGTTTTCCTTTTTCATAGGCTTAGATTTTGTAAAAATTGCAGCATCTGTCATTATTATGAGTACGATAGGTGCGATAACAGATACCGCTATAGCCGTCTCTTCCCCTATGCGAGAAATGCAATATCATAACCCAAACATAAGCCGAAAAGAGTTATTCCTTTTTGGTATGAGTATTGGAAGAGATATATTAGGAACGAGTACAAATACGTTGTTTTTCGCCTTTTTTGGAGGATATCTGGCTTTGTTAATTTGGTTTAAAGATTTGGCTTATTCTATTGGGGAAGTAGTAAATTCAAAAATTTTTAGCTCCGAAATGATTACCATACTTTGTTCTGGTATTGGAGTTGCGATTGTTATTCCTATCACTGCTTGGGTAACTGCGTACTTTTTAACAAAAGCTAATAAATCAAACAATACAGTAAGTTAAAACAGTTAGCTTATTTTGGAAACTCCAAAACCCTTCCATCTATTTAAACGGAAGGGTTTGAGTTATTTATATTCCTTATTTCTGAAGTCTCTTTTCGTCTTTACTACTCTTAAGATCATCTTGTATACTTTTATCCCATAGCTCTACGCCTGAATTATAGGCAGCTCTACCGATTAAATGCCCTGCAACAGGTGACGTTAGAAAGAAGAAAACAATCCCCAGTAAAATCCTTGAATTAAAATGACCATTAATAAAATAAAAATATAGAAAAGTAGCAAGTAGAATAACCATGATTCCAAGTGTTGATGCTTTGGATGCTGCGTGATTCCTTGTATATACGTCTGGAAGTCTTATAACACCTAAAGCAGCTACTAAATGAAGAAGAACTCCAATGGCAATTAATAAGCCAACAATCACCTTAACTATCTCGGTCATTTTCAATCACCTCTCCCTTCTCTAAAAACTTAGAAAAGGCTACAGTACCAATGAATGCCAGAATACCAATGACTAAAATAACTTCAAGAAAAGCACTCGTATTTAATACAATGGATATTAGTGCGGTAAGACCTGCTAAGCTAATACCGATAGCATCTAGTGCAACCACTCTATCAGGTGTTGTTGGGCCTTTAATTGCTCTGTAGGTAAATCCTATCATAGCAATGACGATTAACAATATTGCAATATACATAAATGTTTCAAACATTATCGCCCCACCTCCAGAATTGCTTTCTCAAATGTGTTTTTAATAGAGTCAATGGATTCTTGTGCATCATTAATATCCAAAGCATGCACATATAATATTTTGTTATCAGGAGATACTTCAATCACTAAAGTTCCAGGTGTCAAGGTGATCAGATTTGCTAGAATGGTTATCTCCCAATTCTTTTCTAAAATGGTGGGATATGCAAAAATACCCGGCTTCATATCCAACTTTGGCTTTAAGACCGTTTTTACAACGGCTATGTTTGAGCTGATTAATTCTCTAATAAAAATATATGTGAGATTCAATACAGCAAGTATTCTAAAAAGGTAAAATCGAGATGAAAAGAAATTCCTGAATATATAGAGGATTAGCAAACCAAAAAGATATCCTTTAAAAAAGGCAACAGGTTCAAACGATACAGTCATTACCATCCACATAAATCCAAGCAACACATTTAATAATATTTGAAAGGCCACGTTATCACTCCTTTAAGACTGCATCAATATAGATTTCTGGTTTTACCAATGTCTCAGCTGCCTGTGAGATATACGGATAAACCGCTTCAGCTCCAACACCATATAAAATCGAAATAATAATTAGGATTATTGGTGCAATCATTAAAGTTTTCACTGGTACTTTCTCCTCTCCCTCATAGGAACGAGGTGTACCCCAAAAACCATTTATAAAAATCTTCATTATCGAAAGCAATATTAGCAGACTAGATAGTAATACAATAGCAGCACCAAGGTAATTCTCTGCTTCAAAACCACCTTTTACAATTAAAAGCTTTCCGATAAAACCACTTAAAGGAGGAATTCCTGCAAGGGATAATGCACTTAAGAAAAAGGTCCAGGCTAAACCAGGGTATTTTTTAATCAGTCCACTAATCTCTTTTAAATTACTAGTTCCAGTAATACTGATGATAATACCTACTAAGAGAAATAGCGTGGCTTTAATAAGCATATCGTGAATTAAATAAAACACCGAACCTGTAAGCGAATCTGGTGTCATCACAGAAATACCAAAAACAATAACGCCAACTGCAATTATTATGTTGTAAATAATAATTTTTTTGATGTCCGAAAAAGCAAGTGCACCAATTAAACCAAAGATAATACTAAAAATGGCCAGAATGGCTAAAATCTTGCTAGTATAGCCAGTATCATGATAAAAAAGTAAAGTGTATGTTCTCATAATCGAGTATACCCCTACCTTTGTCAGCAAAGCCCCGAATAACGCCATTACGGGAATGGGCGGAGCATAGTAAGAACCTGGAAGCCAGAAGTATAAAGGGAAAACCGCTCCTTTTAATCCAAATACAACTAAAAATAACATAGCAATAACTGTCACAATTCCTGACTGCCCCACTTCACTTATTCTCTCTGAAATATGAGCCATATTCAAAGTCCCAACAACTGAATACAAATAAGCAACTGTGATAACAAATAAAGCAGAAGAAATAATATTCACAAGAAGATATTTTATAGATTCACGCAGTTGTATTTTTGTTCCTCCAAGTACAATAAGGGCATAAGATGCCATCAACATCACTTCAAAAAATACAAACAGATTGAAAATATCTCCTGTTGTAAATGCACCATTTACGCCAACAATTAAAAAGTTAAAACATGGATAGTAATAGAACCTTTCCCGCGCTTCTCCAATACTTCGGAAAGAGTAAAGGAGAGTAGTACATGCAACAATACTAGTAGTAAGCACAAGCAATGCTGATAACATGTCAGATACTAGCGTAATCCCGAATGGAGCCTCCCAGCTAGAAACATCCAGTGTTTGTATACCACCCTGTCTAATCTTTTGTACTAATAAAACAGATACAATAACATTTATAATGGAGGATATTCCTGAAATCCACCTTTGGGCGATGATGTTTTTCGAAAAGAAGATCAGAATAACTCCAGTAATTAATGGAATCAGTATGGGTAAAAGTAAAAAATTAATCATTGCCATCCATTCCTCTCAATTTTTCCATATTGTCAGTACCAAGCTCTTGATAGGCACGATAGGCTAAAACTAAGAAAAAGGCTGTCACCCCAAAACTGATAACTATAGCTGTTAATATTAACGCTTGAGGAATTGGATCAGTGTAAGATGTTGCTTTCTCCCCAAGCAATGGTGCCGCCCCTTTTTTTAAACCACCCATGGTTAGGAGGAGCATGTGTACTCCATGACTAAGTAATCCGGTCCCCACAATAATTCGAAGTAAACTTTTTGAAAGCATTAAATAGGTTGCACAAGTAAATAAAATTCCAATAACAAAAATCATAATAATTTCCATTATTCATCTCCTCCAATCGTTTGAATAATAGTCATTGTTACTCCTACAACTACTAAGAACACACCTAAATCAAAAATCGTAGCTGTATGCAAGGAAAGGTCTCCTAAAATGGGAATATCTATATGAGTAAATGCATGCGTAAGGAAGGGAACGTTGAAAATCAACGCTCCAGCCCCTGTTCCTATGGAAAAAAGAAGCCCTGTTGCAATCATGTGCAAAAAATTAAATGGCAATATTTTTTTTACCGTCTTTAAGTCAAAAGCCAATAGTAATAACACAATGGCACCAGATGTTAATAGACCGCCTATGAAGCCTCCTCCTGGTGTGTAATGACCTGTGAAGAAAATAAACACAGAGAAGATAAGAATGATAAATAATACGATTTTCGTTGTGGTTTGTAAAATTACATCATTTGTTTTCAGTTTTCTTCCCTCCCTTTAGGCGTAGCTTAATTAAACCAAAAATACCAATCGCTGCAATTGCCAGGACAGTAATTTCAAACATGGTGTCAAGTCCGCGGAAATCAACTAAGATGACATTTACCATATTCTTTCCCGCTGCCTCTTTATATGTGTTTTCAATATAATAGTGTGCAATGGAATCAAATAACTTATTGCTGTGTGCCGATAAGCCAATCAGAATAACAAGAGCTCCGACCCCTACAGAAATAAGGGCATTTGTTAATTTAAACGAGATTCGTTCTTCACGCTTCTTTAACTTTGGCAAATGATAAAAACAAAGCAAAAATAACGCAACAGATATTGTTTCAATAACAAGTTGAGTTAATGCCAAATCAGGAGCTCTGTATATCACAAAAAATAAGGAAACAGAATAGCCAACCGCTCCCAATAAAATAATTGAAGTCAATCGTGATTTAACGAAAAGAATGCTTATCGCTACAATGCAAATACCGACAGCAAGGATGACCTCAGCAATATGAATGTTTGATATATTACTTGTATCAAACTTAAAGGCATCCTTAATAAATAACGTAGATCCTAATATAAGAATAAAGAAGATGAATAAGTAGAGAAGGTACGTTCTAGAAGATCCCGTTAAAATACTGCTGGTTATTCTGCGAGAAACCATTTCTGTCTTATTTAATGCACCATCATAAAGATGGTTTAAGGACAGTTTCTCAGGGAAAATCTTATAAACCTCTCTCCATTTTGGATAAGTCTTGTACAGCAAGAAACCAATTGCAATAACACCAATAGTCATATATAGCTCAGTATTAAAACCATGCCAGAATGAAATATGAACATCAACTGCAAAGTCAGGCATGATAGCAGAAACGGCTGGTGAAATAATGGTATTTGATAGAACATTAGGAAAAAATCCAAATGCAATAACAAGTGAAGCCAAAACAATCGGTGGAATTAACATGCCAATTGGAGCCTCATGCGGTTTTTTCTTTAGCTTCTCAGGCTGAAATTTGCCAGAGAACGTTTTAAATACTAAAATCATGCTGTACACAAAAGTAAAAATACTAGCAATCCAAGCGATAACAGGAAACAATATTCCAATCGTTTCCATATTTAAAATATCCATGCTTAGTACACGTACCATAGCAGTGAAAAACATTTCTTTACTTAAGAATCCATTAAAAGGCGGAAGACCAGCCATCGAAAACGTCCCTATAATCGCGACTGTAAAGGTAATTGGCATGAAAGGCATTAACCCACCAAGCTTACGGATATCTCTTGTTCCGGTTTCATGATCGACTATCCCAACTACCATAAAAAGTGCACCCTTAAAGGTGGCATGATTGATTAGATGGAATACTGCTGCTACTGTAGCAACCATATAATAACTATTGTTGATAGAATCTAAGTGTAACGCAGCTCCTCCAATACCAAGCAATGTCATAATCATCCCAAGTTGACTAATCGTTGAAAAGGCAAGGATACCTTTTAAGTCTGTTTGTTTAACGGCTGAGAAAGATCCCCAAAACAATGTGACAATCCCAACCCCTGCTACTAACCAAACCCATAGAGCGGTTTCAGCAAAAACTGGACTCATTCTCGCTACTAAATAAATCCCTGCTTTCACCATTGTTGCTGAATGAAGATAGGCACTTACAGGCGTTGGAGCTTCCATAGCATCCGGTAACCAGATATGAAAGGGAAATTGCGCTGATTTTGTAAAAGCCCCAAGTAAAATACAAAGCATTGCCGGTATAAATAAGTGATTTGTGAATAGTTCATTCGATTGCTGAATAATTGCAGAAATACTAAAGGTCCCTGTCATTACATAGAGTAGAATAATACCTCCTAACATAGAAAGACCACCAAAAACAGTAATCAGCATTGATTTTTTAGCACCATAACGTGACTTTTCACGTTTGTACCAATAGCCAATTAGTAAAAAAGAAGAAAAGCTAGTGAATTCCCAAAAGGTATACAAAACAATCAAATTATCTGACAGAACAACACCGAGCATAGCTCCCATGAATAGCAGCAAGTATACATAAAAATTATTTAATTGCTCTTTATCTTTTTGTAAATAATACACCGAATAAAGAACCACTAAAGAACCGATACCTGTAATCAAAAGCGCAAATAATAAAGCTAAACCATCGACCTTAACCGTAAAGTCTATTCCAAGAGAAGGAATCCAAGCAAAGGATTTTGTTACAGTTTGCTGAGCAGAAGTGATTGAAATAAAAGATAAAAAATAACTGAACAAAAGGACTGGCAATGTAAGAACAAACCACCCAGTATGTACTCGCCTAAAAACCTTAAACAGGATTGGTATAAAGATGGCAAGTAAGAATGGTGAAATTATCGCTAAATGAAGCAAAGACAAAAAAATCCCCCCTAATTATCTATTATTTTAAACATGAAAAACAAATTATGTTTGACTGTATAATACTTAATAATTACGTTACTAACTCTTTTAGTGTCTTCTCTAGACTTACTAAATATGTGAAAACCACTTATATAAATTCATTTAGATGGTAATTTGTATAAAATACTGTCAATTTACCGAACCTAATAGAGGTGGTGGTGCCTTGATGAAAATGAAAGTTTCTATATCCAGTTCTTTATTTCTGTTACTTTTTCTTAGTTTTTGGCAATTGGATCAAAGGGAAGAACGTGAATACTCTCTCTTCATACATGACAAAGAAATGGAAGAAATAATTCCAATTAGTAATGAACTGGAAAAAGTCTTTCAAAATAAAATAGAAGCTTTTCAATCTAGAGAATACGTCAGAGTTAGTAAAGTTTTATAAAGGTAAAAATAAAAAAAGCCTGTCATTAGGGCATAGTTATCCCCTAGTGACAGGCTCCTCCAATTTTTACTCACATTATCATGTAATTATCGTAACTTGAATTGTTATCTGCACCATTTTATCTTAAAATTAGAATCCATTCAAGTACAAATCCTTTATACCCCTATTTTGAGTAATAAAACTTATTTTTTTGTTTTATTTTATCTTAACTATATACTTACGTATATAAATTATATATTATTACAAACACCTAAGCCATTCTTTAAAATTAACACCATACATCTCCTTAAATTTATTCATAATCTCTTGTTACGATACCATTCTAATATATTAATAATAAAATAACTTCCTTCTTAAAGTTCAAATATCATAATATAAATAGAGCCAATAATAAAGAATCCCGCTAAAAGGATCATTAAGATAGAAGGGATTTTTCGTTCTTTCTTTAATTCAGTAGACCCAATCGTTAAAAATAATAATCCAAGAAAAAAATACATTAATGCTAACATTATAGTGCTTTCTTTTATAGTACCGATAAGAGCTAGTATAACCGCTACAAGTGCAAAAAAAACCTTTATTCTTGTCACCACCAATTTTCCTCCTAAACAAGAAAGAACCTATCATCAAAAGACATAAGTCTCCTTCGGTGACAGGCTCCTCCAATTACAGTATATTTATTTTCAACATGATAGCATATTTAATTAAAAGGTGCTAGTAAACGTAATTCCATAAGGCCCATAGAGCCTATGATTACATTATTTTTTCTTTCTTTTAATAAAAGGTACTTAACTTTTCAGATAGGGCAATAATTTTTATTGTTTTATATCTTATCGTGAAATATAATATAATTCAGAATTTTAAAAAATCAATTAAAAAAGGAGTGTATTTATGGAAGAAATAGTAACTTTTATAAACGGGATATTATGGAGTACTCCAGTCATTTATATTGTATTAATAGTCGGCCTAATTTTTACATTTGTATCCAGATTCCTTCAGATCCGACATGTGAAGGAAATGATCATCCTTATGTTCCAAGGAAAAAGTTCAGATGCAGGTGTCTCCTCCTTTCAAGCACTTTCAATTGCTTTATCTGGAAGGGTTGGGACAGGTAACATAGCTGGAGTTGCAACCGCAATTGCCTTTGGGGGGCCTGGTGCTGTGTTCTGGATGTGGTTCATGGCATTTATCGGAGCTTCCACAGCGTTTATCGAGTCAACACTTGCCCAAATATATAAAGTAAACCAGGATGGACAATATAGAGGTGGACCTTCCTACTATATTGAAAAAGGAATTGGCTCAAAGTGGTTTGCCTTTCTTTTTGCAGGTGCAGCAATCATTTCCATGGCAATATTAATGCCTGGGGTACAGTCAAATTCAATAGCAGTTGGAATGAAAAATGCCTTTAATATTCCTACATACATTACAGGAATAGTGATAGTTGTACTGCTAGGTTTTATTATATTTGGCGGTGTCAAACGGATAGCCAATGTGGCACAAGTAGTTGTTCCAATAATGGCCCTTGGTTATATACTTTTGTCCATCATTATCGTTGTCATTAATATTCAAGAACTGCCAGGTGTTTTAGCCCTAATTTTCAAAAGCGCCTTTAATCTAGAGGCTACATTTGGCGGCATGATGGGCATGGCAATTGCATGGGGTGTTAAACGAGGTATCTATTCCAATGAAGCAGGTCAAGGAACAGGACCACACCCTTCAGCAGCTGCAGAGGTTTCTCATCCAGTCAAACAAGGGCTTGTGCAGGCATTCTCTGTATATATCGACACCTTGCTTGTCTGCTCAGCTACTGCCTTTATGATATTGTTTACTGGAATGTACAATACAGAAGCACCCAACGGAACTATGATCGTCAATAATGTGGAAGGCGTAGAGGCAGGACCAGGATTTACCCAAGCTGCGATTGACAGTATAATCCCAGGGTTTGGTTCCGGTTTTGTAGCAATTGCCCTCTTCTTATTCGCATTCACGACAATTATGGCTTATTATTATATCGCAGAAACAAATTTGACTTATTTGCTTCGCAATAAAAATAATAGATTATTCTCAGACTTGTTGAAACTAGTTTTACTTGCTACAACCTTTTATGGCACTGTAAAAACAGCCAGCCTCGCCTGGGCTCTTGGAGATGTTGGTTTAGGATTAATGGTATGGCTTAACATGATTGCTATCGTAATACTGGCAAAACCAGCTATTATTGCACTAAAAGATTATGAAAAACAGAAAAAGCAAGGCTTAGATCCTGTGTTTAATCCTGAACCTTTAGGCATTAAAAATGCGGACTTTTGGGTAAAGGAAGATAAAAAGAACGATAAAGCTGTTTAATAAAACTATGAACCATCCGTTTAAGTGCGGGTGGTTTCTTTACGAGTCAATAATGAACTAGATTTATTTTTGTATTAAGAAGTTAATTTATATCTTTAATAGTTTCTTCTATTTCTTCAAGAAAATATTGAATGGTCGGATCTTTATCATTTTTAAGTTCAACAATAACTTTCTGAATTAAAGATTTATCTATTACATATTGTGCAGTTACTACTCTCCATACCGCTTCTGCGGCATAATCTTTTAAATCTTCATTTCCACTTTTTATAAAATTCATTACATAACCAAAATATTCCTCATGGATACTTTCATCATATATAAACGAATTAAATATATCAAAACCCTCTATAATATCATCCTCTTCGGTACTATTAATTAACTTTCTAGCATCCTCAATTGTTGGAAGTGGCGTTGTCCTCAAGCCTTCCTCCTGATCGAGATCATGTACGTATAAGTGGTTGATGAATTCTTGAAAAGTATCATATATTTGGGTGATTCTTTCTGAATCTGTTTCAATATATATAACCTTTGGTTCTTCGCCATGATTGTAGTCTAGGGCAAACCAACTATGACCATCCCCGCTGATTAAAATAATATTACTTTTCCTAATCCCCCACTCTTGTTTGAAATAATCTGTTTCCATTATCCCTTTATCTTTTTTTATTCCACGAAGATTATCTATTTCTAAATAGTCATCTCCATCCCATCTATTTAAAGCTAAAGGTAGTGCATTATATATTAGTGTTCCACCATTTTGTTTTTTTAATAGTTTGATGTAATCAGCAGGTAATTTAACTCCAAAATAATCTTCTGCCAAATGTATATCTTCATCTGACAGATTATCCAATCTGTATTGGCTTGATTCAACATGCCAAATGTCCATTTAAAACCAGCCTTTCCAACGATAATAGTTTTTTCTTGTCACTTATACAGCCACATGTAATCTCTTGTATTACTAATCTACTAACAGTTGCTCAACCATTCCATCCAATTTATTCAGTAATGTTGTTCTCTTTGCGTTTTCTTTTTCTATTTCAATTTGATTGGATATTTCTGCGATTTCCTCTAACTGCTCTTTTACAGATGTATTTTTCTCTAACGCTGCAAAATTCTTAGCATATGCTTTAGCAGCATTGCCTATATGATTTTCGTATTGTCTGCGATCACTATATGGTTCATATGAATCAGCATGAATACTTTCTTTTAAACTGCTTAACCAACTATCTAAGTTTTCAAATTCAGTTTTTTCTATAATATTATTTCTTTCATCTATAATTCCATGAACTTCTGCAATCATTATCGATTGGTTAACTACTCTTTGTAGCTCTACAATATCTTCCATTCTTTTTTCATCATTATCTGCCTTTTGTAGACTTTTACCTAGTGAACCTATTTCCATCAACTTATCTGCAATCGTTGTCTCTTTCTCCTTTGAAGTATATTCACCAGAAAGATTTTCGGCAAACTTCCCCACTTCGGTTGCGTAATCCTTTCCAATCGGAGTTCTTGTAGCCGCATCACTTAGCTTAAGGTTTAGTTCATATAGAAAACTTGCTAAATTTGAATTATTACCTTTTTGTTCTTCCCTTTTACTATTTGTTTTTTCTTCATTCTCCTCTTGATTGTTAATTAGAGCCAGTTGATTTTGCTGATTTTCCGTGTTTTCCATTTGCTTAAATACAAAACTACCAATAAAAAGAGCAAAACAAGCAATAGCAGCAATTGAGAGTACGGGTGCAAAAGAAAAACGTTTTTTTGAGTCTTTATGATAAATAACAGTTTGATACAATCTTTCCTTGTCAGCAATACTCATTTTCCCATGTTTTAGAACAGTACTATTCAAACTCCTTCTTAAAGACTTCAAATCTTCACTCATTCCCTTAACCCCTTTCTACATTCTTTTGAAGCATTTGTTTTCCTCGCCTTAACCTAGTTTTAATAGTATCAGCATTCAAATTTGTTAAAGTTTGTATTTCTTTAATTTTTAACTCTTCATAGTAAAATAATATAATAATTTCTCGATACTTAGTCGGCAGGGTTAATACCTTTTGGGATAATTCTAAGTCATCAAATTTGTTTATTACTTGATCTTCAGTAGAAAGTTCCTCCGCTGTTTCAATCTTTTCTTTCATAAAATCTGTAGGAATAAACGATCGATACCATTTACTTTTCAAATAATCTTTACATTTATTTCGGGTAATCTTATAAAGCCATGTCTTATATGTACTATCCCCTCTGAAACCTTCCAATTGTTCATAACACTTTATAAATACGTCTTGTGTAATATCCTCTGCAGCTGACCAGTTTTTCACATATGTATAAGCTAACATTTTAATACTTTCTGCATAGAGACCAATAAGTTCTCTTAATATTTCCTCACGTCGCTTTGGATGGGATTCCTCTTTGCTTAATATCATTACGCAATAAAACATCTCCTTCTGGTTGGTTTAACTATTGACGACTCAAAACAGTAAAATGTTTCATTTTCTCCAGAATAGGAGGGAATCCATCGAGAAAATTATGAATTCCCTTCATGTTAATTAATAGTTGAAGCTTTAAAGAGTCTTTCTGACTGAAACAGTCGTATTGGCGAACTGTAAAGTAAGATGATACTTACCTTACCCTAGCTTCCGTTTAAATTCTTTACTAGCAAAGAAGTACGCAAGGACCATAATGCCGACACACCAGGCTAGCGCTAGCCAAATATCGTGGCCAACAGACTCTTCATATAAGAAAGCTCGAATCGTATTCACGATTGAAGTAACAGGTTGGTTTTCAGCAAACGCACGGACAATTTTAGGCATGGTCTCAGTGGGAACAAAAGCTGAACTGATAAACGGCAGAAAAATGAGCGGGTACGAGTATGCTGTTGCTCCTTCCATAGAACTTGCTTTCAATCCAGGAATAATCGCTAGCCATGTCAATGCTAGTGTAAACAATCCCAGGATTCCAGCTACGGCGAACCAATCCAAGATATTAGCGCTTGAACGGAATCCCATTAAGAGTGCAACGAGGATAACTATCACAACTGTTAACGCATTAGAGAAAATAGACGTAAACACGTGAGCCCACAATATCGAGGAGCGCTTAATCGGCATCGTAATGAAACGAGCCATCAGACCGCTTTTCACATCTGTAAAGAGCCGCAAAGATGTGTAGGCAACACCACTTGCTATAGCCATAAGCAAGATTCCCGGCAATAAATAATTAACATAATTGTCTGTTCCTGTCTGTATAGCTCCGCCAAACACATAGACAAACAACAACATCATCATTATTGGTGTAATTGCTACTGTAATAATTGTGTCAGGGCTGCGCATTATATTACGCATTAACCGCCCCAGTAACACCCCAGTATTATTTTTCATTTAAATGCCCTCCTTTTTACCGATGATTGTGAGAAAGATTTCCTCCAATGACGGCTGCTTTTTGATATACTCCACTTTAGCTGGTGGAAACATCTCTTTTAATTCTGTAAGAGTACCTGTAGTGATGATTTTTCCACTATGCAAGATGGCGATACGATCCGCTAATTGTTCTGCTTCTTCTAGATACTGGGTCGTAAGCAATATAGTCGTACCGCTGCCAGCAAGTTCCTTGATAGTATCCCAGACTTCAAGCCGTGCTTCAGGGTCAAGCCCTGTCGTCGGTTCGTCTAAAAAAATAACAGCTGGTTTTCCAATTAAACTCATGGCGATGTCAAGCCGGCGTTTCATTCCGCCAGAATATTTATCTGCCCGAAGGTTGGCCGCTTCACGCAGACTGAATCTTGCAAGCAGATTGTCAGCAACTTCGGAAGGATTAGAAACTCTCCGCAACTTGGCAATTAATATTAGGTTTTCACGTCCAGTGAGCATGTCATCTAATGTGGCGAACTGTCCTGTTAAGCTGATACTCTGGCGAACATGTTCCGGCTGACCCCTGACGTCAAATTGGCAGATACTCACTTGCCCTTCATCAGATTTCAACTGGGTTGAGAGAATATTGACTATTGTCGTCTTACCCGCTCCATTTGAGCCAAGCAATGCAAAAACTTCCCCTTGCTTCACCTCAAAATCGACTGCTTTTAAAACTTCCTTCTCTTTAAATGATTTTTTTAATCCTTTTACAGAAATAACGGCATTGCTCATTCTTCTTCCTCCTTTTATAAGACAGCAGGATTTGTTCAACAATCACAAGCTGCTGCCTTTTAGACAATGCGAAGTATTTATCTGTTACTGTTATTTTGTAGAGGCAACCAATTATACTCCGCTATTTAGTCTGACTGATAATAAGTGATACTTAGTACTGACGTAAAAATTTAACTGAATAACGAAGGTGGCAAATTTTGATTTCAACCAGCTATTCAGTCTGTATTATCGCTTGTAATTTTATTTTTTTCCTAATCGATCAATGATGCTCTTATTCAAATCTTCACGGTATTTAGCGACATAAGTTTTAGCATTAGCCACTAGTTCGTCAGCAAAGGAAGCAACATCTTCCCCAGTAATCTCTAGCACTTGCCTTCCTTCTGCGGAGCCTGCTTCGAATAAATCAATTAATTCATATTGCATATGAAGCATATCCATACCATTGCCCGCTGAGAATTTCCACATATAGTCTTGAATTTTCTTAAATACAAACTGGTAGTCCTCCGGAAGTGCCTCTACCCTTGCCATCATCATCTTGTATTCTTTTTTATCACCTATTAATTTTTTAAATAATTCCATCATGTTTATTCCTCCTTTTAATAAGCAGAACAATGCACACGTGATATCTTATCGTTAAGTTGTCTTTAACATATTAATTTTTGACGAAACAAAATCCCATCTTTTCCAAAACAATGTTAGTTCCTGACGGCCTGCTTCATTAAGTGAATAAAACTTGCGTGGTGGTCCCATATCCGATGGTTTCTTCTCGATATTCACTAGTTTCTTCTTTTCTAATCGCATTAGAATGGTGTAGACCGTACCTTCGACGACTTCAGTAAATCCAAGGTCGTTCAGGCGGCGAGTAATTTCATAGCCATATGTTTCTTGACGGCTGATGATTTCCAACACGCATCCTTCTAACGAACCTTTCAGCATTTCCGTTAAATTTTCGATGCCCGGCACCTCCTATAATATAAGACTTATATTCAGTATCACTTAGTACCTTAGCTAACCTATTTACTCAATAGCTTTGGCCATCTCGCTATTAAGTATTACTTATTACAAGTACATTGTATCACCGAGTAACGAAGAGTGTCAATTGGATTTATTACATATTTTAAAAACCAGCTAATACCCATTTGCTTTCCCTGCCACCTTGAAGGTCTCTTTCAAGAAAATAATATAAGTTAATTTAGGATTGCCTGCTAACAACTCTTTAAACACAAAAAAGAACATTAATCTATCTTAGATTAATGTTCCCGGAAAATACGCTCATTTACTTAGCATTATCGCAACTAATTAATACACATCTTTTTGGTATCTTTTAGTCTTTTGCAGTTCTTGCACTTTTTCTTCTGCTTCTTCTTGACTCATATTTCCTTCTTTTGAGAATATCTCTATCAAAGTGTTATGAACGTCTTTAGCCATATATTCCTTATCACCACAAACATAAAAATGCGCTCCACCTTGTAACCATTCATATAATTCCTTGCTAGATTCCAGCATTTTATTTTGGACATAAACTTTTTCATCTGTATCACGAGAGAAAGCTGTAGTTAATTTTGTAAGAACCCCATTTTCTTGGTGTTTTTCTAGCTCTTCTTTATAAAGGAAATCTGTTTGTGAATGTTGCGCCCCAAAGAACAGCCAAGTCCTTCCACTGCCTTTGTTAATAGAACGTTCTTGAATAAAGGAGCGAAAAGGAGCAATTCCCGTTCCTGGGCCAACCATAATGATATCTGTCTCATTTGACTCTGGCAGTCCGAAGTGTTTATTCGCCTGAATGTAGACAGGAAGTGTATCTCCTTCAGAAGTTCGTTCTGAACATTGAACAGAACAAACACCATTTCTGTCTCTGCCGTGAGATGTATATCGCACAGCACTGATTGTTAAATGAACTTCATCTGGGTGAGCCGATTGACTGCTAGAAATCGAATACAAGCGCGGCGGCATCTTTCTTAATAATGTCACAAACTCTTGAGCTTCAATTTGGCATGGTCCGAAATCTTGAATCATATCTAATAAATCCCGACCATACATATACTCTTTTAAAGCTGAAGCATTTTCTATAGCAACAAGACTATTTAAATTCTCATTATCAACCATTTTAGAAAAGTTCTGTAATACTTTCTTAGTTAATAAAGTAATTTCAAAGTATGTTGTTAAAGCATTCTTTAAAGGAAGCTGATCACCTGTTTTATTTATAACAATGTTTTGATTTCCATCCCACTTCATTTCTTGAAGCAGGGACTCTACCAATACTGAATCATTTTCCGGGTATATACCTAGAGCATCACCTGGATTATAAGTAATTCCTGATCCTTCTAAAGATAATTCCAGATGTCTTGTTTCCCTATTTGAACCTGTGCTATTTAGGTTAATATTCTTAAGAACTTTAGCTTGAAATGGGTTATTTCTGGTGAACGCTTGATTTGTTTGGCTTGCAGGTGTATTCATAATTTTTATCTCCTAAAATTTGATTATGCTTAAATTGAGGTTCTTTATGAAAAAACCACTTAATTAAGGTACCACTATAATTTTAATTATAATTTAGCTTTCAGAAGTTTTTCAACCAAAAAGTATAAATAGTTATTTATCTCTATCGTATTTGTAAATTTTTATACCATTTTGACTTTTAGCTTTTCTCTTTTATGTTAACCAAACACACCTAAACTCCATAATAACGCAATAAAAACTGCTGCTTGTTTCGCAACTGTAATAATTGAAGGAAAAATCGCTTGCACTTATTAATAGAAAAATTCTTTTTCCTATACATCCAACGCCCACATATAAAAAAAAACGCCCTACTCAAAAAGAGTAAGGCCGTTAACAGTGTTGTGCATAAAACTGTCATCACTTATTATGACCATTTCTTCCATACTTATACATATAAATAAACAAAAATTTTTTTCCCTTTCAACCAAAGATAATGTACATTTCCGTTAAAACTGTTCATTAATATACATATTCCAATCATTTAACAATTGTAAGAATGCTGTATAATTTTATACTAGTAATGAAAGATTAAAAACATTTGGGAAAGTGAGGAATTGCAATGGATTATACGAAACTTGGCAACACAGGATTAGATGTATCTAGACTTTGCCTTGGATGTATGGGTTTTGGTGTGAAGGAACGCTGGATGCATCCTTGGGTAATTGATGAAGAAAGCAGTCGTACGGTTATTAAAAGAGCGGTTGAGTCCGGCATTAATTTTTTTGATACTGCCAACGTCTACTCAGATGGTACGAGTGAAGAATTTCTCGGACGTGCTCTTAAAGATTTTTCTAATCGAGATGAAGTTGTGATTGCAACTAAGGTTTACTTCCCATTAGGCAAAGATTTAAACAGCAAAGGTCCAAACAGTAAAGGGCTATCCCGAAAACATATTATGAGTGAAATTGATAAAAGTCTTAAACGTCTTGGAACAGACTATATCGATTTGTACCAAATACATCGCTGGGATTACAACACACCGATTGAAGAGACGATGGAAGCTCTTCATGATTTAGTGAAGGCTGGTAAGGTAAGATACATAGGAGCATCAGCCATGTATGCATGGCAGTTTTTGAAAGCGAACCATACCGCTGAGAAGAACGGGTGGACGAAATTTATCTCTATGCAAAATCACCTTAACCTTATATACCGGGAAGAAGAACGAGAGATGCTTCCATTATGCAAAGAAGAAAAAATCGGCGTAATTCCATACAGCCCGTTAGCTTCAGGCAGATTAACACGTGATTGGTCAGAAGATACGCTCCGTTCTGAAACAGATGCAACGCAAAAGTCTAAATACGGTTCAACAGAGCATAACGACCGTTTAGTTGTGGAACGAGTTGCCGAGTTAGCAGAAAAACATGGTGCAGCTAGATCCCAAATAGCACTTGCATGGCTGCTTCAGAAAGAACCAGTAACAGCTCCTATTATAGGTGCTACGAAAATTTCTCATCTTGAAGATTCAGTCGGTGCGTTATCAGTGAAGTTAACCACTGAAGAAGTTGCATATTTGGAAGAGCCTTATGTTCCACATCCTGTGGTTGGTGCTTTAAATTCTAAGTAAAAAAGCCATATATAAGAAAACCCTAATTTTAAAATGTACCCTATAGAGTAGACACTTAAAAAAAGTCTACCTATAGGGTATTTTTTTGTATAATTATGTAACACAACTAGAGAAACATGGAGACGGAGAAAATAATGAGTAAAAAGATTTTC
>NZ_JAMAUK010000046.1:0-19234 GCF_023714395.1 Niallia sp. MER 6
ATTTACGCCATCATCACCATCTATATATTCCAAAACGGCACTAATTTTTTCTTCTATTGAAAATTTGGCCATAAAAAAGGCACCTCCAATTGTTAGACCTTCGTCTAACAATTGGGGTGCACTTCACAATCTGGGCAGTTCTTTTTTGATTTGATAATTGATGCACCTAATAACATCAATTAGCGAAAACAAATCGCTATGGTTTAAACAATGACATCATTAGGCGGTTTTTTTCATACTATATTTTGGGGGTGAGAAAATGCCGCGTGTAAATTACAAAAGTTCAGATGTTGATTTAATGGCAAGAATGATGAGAGCAGAAGCAGAAGGTGAAGGCCAGCAAGGTATGCTGTATGTTGGCAATGTTATTGTCAATCTATCTATTTTGTTAGTATATGTATATAATGATGATGTAAAAACATGAGAAATGTTAAGCTTACAATTTAGGAGAAAACAATGCAATTTCAATATGACCAGCTGCTGCTACAAATGCTGATTGTTCAAATACCTATTATTCTTTATTTAGTAATATCATATGACCGCGGTGATAAAGCTGGAGAGAACGTGCTGTGGGGTATCTTATGTGCCATTACGATGGGGCTTTCTGTCAGTTTTTCCATTATTCTTGATGGCATCCGCCTTGATTCGCGCATGGTGCCGTGGTACTTAGCATTTATATATGGCGGTAATTATGCCGGAATTCTAGTAACCGTCTGTTTCTTTATTGTTCGATTGTTATATGGAGGAATCGGTATGGTTCCTTCCTTTATTGGAATGCTTATTTCGGTGGTATTTATTTTTTGGACTAAAAATAAGTTTCATACATTAATAGTGAAAAAGAAGATTTATTTATCCGTTTTATTCGTTTCTTTTTCATCTGCCATGCTGCCAATCATTGCATTGTTATTTGGGAAAGACCTAACGACAATGACCACATTATTGAACTATAGTCTTTTTGTTCTTGTAAACGGCCTTCTTGCCTGGTTCTCTATCTATTTGATTGAGTCACACCGGGAAAAAATGCTGTTAAGAAAAGAAATCCAAAGAAATGAAAAAATGCAAGTTGTCGGGGAGCTTGCTGCAAGTGTTGCTCATGAGATAAGAAACCCGATGACAAGTATTAAAGGTTTTTTGCAGCTTCTTACGAAAGCAGACAATTTATCAGCTCCGCAAAAGGAATATTTAAACATAAGTTTAGAAGAATTGAACAGAGCAAATGAAATTATTTCTGATTATTTATCGTTAGGAAAAAGCCAAAGCAGAAAGAAACATAGTGTCCTTGATTTGGAGCTAGAAGCAAAAAAATCAATAAGCTCTCTTTCTTCTTATGCGATGCTGTTTAATGTGGATGTTGCTTTTGAGATTCAAGGGCGAGCAGTCATTATGGGCAATTCAGCGCAGATTCAACAAATGTTTGTGAATCTCATCAAAAACGCTATAGAAGCAGCGGCTAAAAACGTTCAAGTATCCATTCGGCAAAACGAAAAGGAAGTCCATATCTTTATCTGTGATGACGGAGAAGGGATGTCTGCAGACCAGCTGGATAAGCTTGGATTACCCTTTTACTCGACAAAAGAAAAAGGGACAGGCTTAGGCTTGATGGTCACTTTGCAAATCATTAAGGAATTAGGCGGAAAGTGGCGTGTAACCAGCGACAAAAAAAGGGGAACTATGTTCCATATTACTTTTAGTGAAATATAAAAGAGAGGCATTCCTTTTGTGAAGGAATGCTTTTTTTATGATGTTTTATAGTGGATTTACAATTATATTTAGTAAACATAACTATAAATTTACTAATAAATAATAAAATACTGGCTGGTTTTATCGATTATTTACTTGGAAAATAGCTAGAATGCTAAATTTTTCAGAATATTATTGTATGTAAGCGTATTCTGTGTTATATTTTCGCTAAAGCCTTTAGTTAAATTTACTAAAAAGGGGGTGAAAGCATGGCAACAATCAAAGATATTGCAGAAAAAGCCAATGTATCCACGGCGACAGTTTCCAGAATACTTAATAAAGACGAGACCCTCTCTGTAACAGAAGCAACAAGAAAACGGGTGTTACAAGTGGTTGATGAGCTTGATTACAAGCCATCCAGAAAGAAGCAAACGAAGGAAATAAAAGCAGTAAGTACCTATCAAATAGGCATTATCATTCTGAATGACGAAACAATCGATCCTTATTTTCAGTCAATTCGCCTTGGTATAGAAGGTATATGCCATGAGTATTCAATGAATCTTGCTTCCACTATGATTATAGGCAAAAACCAGATTACAGGAAGCAGTCTCGACTCCTTAGATGGCTTAATTGTTATAGGCGATGTCGATATTGCTGACCTGAAGACAATCTATCCTAAAGCGAAGCATATAGTTGCTGTTGATCAGATTCCTAAAAATGCAAATGTGGATGTTGTTATTTCCGATTTCGTTCGTGCTACAAACATGGTTTTAGACCATCTTCTAACACTCGGACATACTGATATTGCCTATATAGGAGGCGAGGGCAGGGTATTTAAAGTCAGTAATCTTGAAACAACGGACAAGATAGATGTGCGCAGAAAAGCCTTTGAAAATTTTCTAAAAGAGAAGGAATTAAATAAAGCAAGCAGGATATTGGAAGGAGATTGGGGGCCAACAGGCGGGTACGCTCTTACACAAAAGCTGCTTAATTTAACTCCGAGACCAACAGCCATTGTTGTTGCCAGTGATCCGATGGCATTAGGTGTGCTCAGCTGCTTGCATGAACAAGGCATAAAGGTTCCCGACGAAATTTCTGTTATCAGTTTTGATGATATTGAAGCAGCAGCATTTATGAATCCAAGACTCTCTACAGTAAAGATTCATGGGGAGGAAATGGGGAAAACAGCTGTTAAGCTTCTGCATGATCAATTGAACGGGAGAATAATACCATTGCAAGTGACATTACCTGTTGAATTGATTTTGCGCGAAACTGTAAAAGGTTTGAACTAATATAGGGGAGTGAGAGTTGATGGGTATTTTGTTTGATTCGAACAGGAAAATTTTTCATCTGCAAGCACGTAACACAAGTTATGTCATGGAAATTGCCAGAGACGGCTATTTGCTGCATCTTTATTGGGGAAGAAAGGTAAAGGAATACCGCCATTCTAATTTTCTGCAGCTCATGGATCGCGGTTTTTCTGGGAACCCGTATCAGCATAAAGAGGATCGAACCTTTTCACTAGATACATTGCCGCTAGAGTACCCACAGTACGGCAATTCAGATTTTCGAAAGCCCAGCTATCAAATTCAGCTCGAAAACGGTTCAACTATAACTGACTTGCGGTATCAATCACATTTAATCTATAAAGGAAAGAAGCCTTTAGAAGGATTGCCGGCTACCTTTGTTGAGAAGGAAGAGGAAGCAGAAACACTCGAAATTACGATGGTCGATGAGCTTATTGGATTACAGGTGGTATTGAGCTACAGTGTATTTGAACACTTCAATGTGATTACAAGATCTGTAAAAATCATTAATGACGGCGAGCAGTCCTTAAAGCTGTTAAATGTGCAGAGTCTATGTGTAGACTTCCGCGAAGCCGATTTCGATTTTCTGCACTTACATGGTGCTCATGTTAGGGAGAGACATATTGAAAGACAGCCGCTCCGCCATGGTATCCAATCCATTGAAAGCAGCAGAGGCTCCAGCAGTCATCAGCATAATCCGTTTATAGCGCTGCTTAGAAAAGAAACAACAGAGGATAAAGGAGAGGTTTATGGCTTTAACTTTGTATATAGCGGTAATTTTCTGGCACAAGCAGAAGTGGATCAATTTAGCTGTACACGAGTAACAATGGGGATTAATCCTTTTGATTTCAGCTGGAAGCTAGAACCTGGTGAAGCTTTTCAGGCACCAGAGGCGGTTATGGTGTATTCGTCAGAGGGACTTGGGAGCATGTCAAGAACGTTTCATGACCTGTATCAAACCCATTTAATTAGAGGAGAATATCGAGATAAAGAACGTCCAATTCTTGTGAATAACTGGGAAGCAACTTATTTTGACTTTACTGCTAAGCGTATTTTGGAAATTGCAGAAGCAGGAAAAGAGCTTGGAATCGAATTATTTGTTCTCGATGATGGCTGGTTTGGCAAAAGAGATAATGACAAAACATCACTTGGAGACTGGTTTGTCAATAATCGTAAACTTCCAAATGGCTTAAATAAGCTGGCATCAGATGTTGAAGCGAAAGGGATGAAATTCGGTCTATGGTTTGAACCAGAGATGGTATCTGTTGACAGTGATTTATACCGTGAGCATCCAGATTGGTGCCTCCATGTTCCGGGACGGCAAAGCTCCGAAAGCAGAAACCAATTGGTCTTGGATTTATCGAGAGAAGATGTATGTAAAGAAATTACGAAGCGAGTTAGTGATATTTTAGGAAATATGCCTATTTCCTATGTGAAATGGGATATGAACCGTAACATGACAGAGATTGGTTCTGCACTTCTTCCACCTGACAGGCAAAGAGAAACAGCCCATCGGTATATGCTCGGCTTATATAAAATACTTGAAGAAATAACAGCTTCTTTTCCACATGTACTTTTCGAAAGCTGCTCAGGTGGCGGCGGAAGATTCGATCCAGGGATGCTCCATTATATGCCGCAGACTTGGACGAGTGATAATACGGATGCAGTATCCAGACTAAAGATTCAATACGGAACAAGCTTAGTATATCCTGTTTCTTCAATTGGAGCACATGTTTCAGCGGTCCCTAATCATCAGGTGCAGCGGACTACATCTATAAGTATGCGCGGCGATGTGGCAATGTCAGGCAACTTAGGCTATGAATTGGATTTAACAAGGCTGTCAGAAGAAGATAAAATCGCCGTTAAAAATCAGGTTTCCTATTATAAAGAAATCCGAAGCCTCATACAGTTTGGTGAGTTTTACCGCTTGAAAAGCCCCTTTGAAGGAAATGAAACAGCATGGCTTTTTACTAATAAGGAAAAAACGGAAGTAATCGTCTATTACTTTAAAGTGCTCGCAGAACCAGCCGCTTCAGCTTCTGTTTTGAAGCTGAGAGGGATTGATGTAAATAAAGAGTATCAAGTAAACGGCACAGACACAGTTTACGGTGGAGATGAACTTGCTTTTGCCGGATTAAGTATTCCTATTGAAATGATACAAGGCGATTTTCAAAGCTTTTGCTGGCATTTGAAAGCTTTATAGAGTGTTAGAATATGAAATTAAGAGGCTGCCTGACGGGCAGCTTCTTTCGTTTGTTAAAGACAAATCAAATGCAGTGGCGGTAAGGAAAAATAACAAAGAAATCACTTTGAAATTAGGGAGAGGCGGACAATTATTTGGCATCTCTGCACATTCTTCTTATAACATTGTCAATAACGCTAGTATCCTTGCCAGGGAGTCGCCGAAAAAGATTGTTCTTTTGTTCAAAATGAAAGATTTATACAACAATTGTTTATTCATGTTAAAAAATTTATAAATATACCGATATAATATGGAGTATAACTTACTATTTATGATTGTTAGTAAAGAAGGAAGAGAACTAGATGGATAATCCTTTACGAAATGATTCGATATTCGATATGTATAAGTCTTTGTTTAATAATAATAGTGATCCATGTTTTGCGATAAGCATTAATGGTGACTTTTTGCATATTAATAAAGCGGCAGAAAGCTTGACTGGATATACCAGTGCTGAGTTTTCATCATTATCATACGCCGAATTAATTGATGAGTCTCAGTTAGAAAATACCCTTAACAGTATCGAAAAATTGCTTCATGGTCATGCTGAGAATGCTGAGTTAACGATCAAAAACAAACAGGGAGAGAGAATTGAATTATCTATAGTGGCCCTTCCAATCTATAAAGATGAGAGGACAATAGGGATTGTTGGTGTGGCGAAGGATGTCACTAGTAAAAATTATATTGCATCACTTGTAAAAGAACAAAATAAAATTTTAAAAATGATTGTTAGCGGAACAAAATATACGCTGATCCTTGATGAAATTGTCTCGATTGTTGAAAATTTTGCAAAAGATTGCCTTTGTTCTGTGATGATTGCCGATCAGGAAGCGAAAAAGCTCTATACAGCTTCCTCTCCTAATCTGCCAGATGAGTTTATTGACTTTATTAACGGTATTCCGATTGCACCAAATACAGGATCATGCGGAACTGCTGCCTATAAAAAAATGCAGGTAGTTGTTGAAGATATTTCAAATGATTGTTTATGGGCAGACTATCGGGATATCGCATTAAAGCATGGACTGCAAGCATGCTGGTCTACTCCAGTTTTTGACAGCAATAACGATGTAATTGGTTGTTTTGCTATTTATCACCGTATACCGACGGCTCCAAGTGCGAATGTAAAAAAGCTGATAGAGGAGGCTACCTATCTAACGAGTCTCGTTATTCAAAGAGGTTTAGCTGAAGAAAAAATCCATCGCCTTGCATACCACGATGATCTGACTGGACTGCCTAACAGGCGGGTTTTTGCTGATAATTTAAAAGTGGCAATCACTAACTTTCAACCTACTTGCAGCATTCGGCATTTAGCATTGCTGTTTATGGATTTAGATCGCTTTAAAGTTATTAATGATACACTTGGTCACCATATTGGGGATGAACTTTTACAAGAGTTTGCAGATCGATTAAAGCATTGTATTGGAACGAATGGGGTAGTTTCCAGACAGGGGGGCGATGAATTTATTCTCCTGCTTGAAAATGTTACTGAAGAAGAAGTAAGAAGTAAAGCAAATAAGGTTATTGATATCCTTTCTTCGCCTTTCCTAATCGGTGGGCATGAAATATTTATTACTCCAAGTATTGGTATATCGATGCACCCAAAAGATGGTGATGATGATGTGACACTTATCCGTAACGCAGACATTGCCATGTATGAAGCAAAGAAAAAAGGAAGAAATAATTATCAGTTTTATAATGAGAAATTCGATTTTCAATCATCAGAACTGTTGGTATTAGAAACAGAATTAAGAAAGGCAGACATTACTAAACACTTCATCTTACATTTTCAACCGATTATTGATTTGAAGACAAATGCTGTGACAAGTGCTGAAGCCTTAATAAGATGGCAGCATCCTAAATTTGGACTCATTTCCCCAGATAAATTCATCCGTATTGCCGAAGATACTGGTCTGATTATCCCGATTGGGGAATGGGTAATACGAAAAGTTTGCCAAGAAATTAAAGAAAGAATCAGAAGAGGATTTATTCCAATAAACTTTTCTGTCAATCTATCTTTACGTCAGTTTTTTGACAGCAATCTTGTTACAACGATGGCAAGTATATTAGAAGAGGAAGGAATTGAACCTTCTTATATAACACTGGAAATCACCGAGAGTATGACTATGGATGTTGAAAAAGCTAGTCAAATTCTTTATCAATTGAAGGAGCTTGGCGTGGAAATTTCCATAGACGATTTTGGGACTGGTTACAGTTCTCTGCAATATTTGCAAAAGTTTCCAATCGACTACTTAAAAATTGATAAATCCTTTATCCAAAACATCGTAGTGAATAAAGATGATTATAATATTGCTTCAACCATTATTGTCATGGCCCATAATCTTGGGCTGAAGGTCATTGCAGAAGGGGTAGAAACAGAAGAACAAGTTGAAATTTTAAAAGGTTTTAAATGCGAAAAAGCGCAAGGCTACTTTTACAGCAAGCCTCTGCCTCTTGATGAGCTTCGTTTATTGGAGGAAGAGAAAAACGAATAAAGGAAAAATCAGGTGGCAGTGTCCATCTGATTTTTTTTATGAAAAATCCTTAGAAAACAAAAAAATAATAAAATAACTTGCAAAATCCTTTTTCCTTCATTAAAATAAATGTTTATAACGGATTTGTAAATCGTAATCGTTATGATTTACATTTATCCTAATAACTAGGAGGAATAATTATGAGAGTAAAAATTACATTAGCTTGTACAGAAACAGGGGACAGAAATTATATCACGACTAAAAATAAACGCAACAATCCTGACCGTATTGAATTAATGAAGTATTGCCCTCGTTTAAAAAGGCGTACTTTGCATAGAGAAACAAAGTAAGGGCTATCGAGGAATTTAAGTTTCTATAAAATTTAAATCGTAATGATTACGTTTTGATAGGAGGAAAGAACTAATGGCAAAAAAGTCTAAAGTAGTAAAAGAGAAAAAACGCCAAGTAATGGTAGAAAAGTACGCAGCTATTAGAAAGGAATTAAAAGAGAAGGGAGATTATGAAGCACTACGAAAGCTACCGCGGGATTCTTCACCAACACGACTTAAGAACCGATGTGAAGTCACAGGCAGACCAAGAGGCTATTTGAGAAAATTTAACATGTCTCGTATTGCTTTTAGGGAGTATGCACATAAAGGGCAAATTCCAGGAGTAAAAAAAGCCAGTTGGTAAATGTTAAGCGCCGCCAAAGAGAAGATTTGGCGGCTAAGTATAATAAAGGGAAAGGAGGGAAGTGGGCATGCATACTCTTAATCCTGTCTTAGTCCAGTTTTTATATCGCAGTGCAATTGAAAGCTTGCCAGATAAATACAAAGAGATTTACCGCTTCATAGAAAGCAGGGAGGACGAACTCGAGATGGAGGCGGTCAATGAGAGCCACTTTAGACAGCTGTTTCATGAAAAGTCTCCATTTCAAGCGGCGGTAAGTCATTTTTCTCTCGACTTTCAAACAATTAAAAACATAATGACTGAAGCACAAGCAGAAATTGACAACAAGATAGTAGAGAGACTAAAGCAAATAAAATGGGTAGATATGAGTGACGATTCTAATACCAATGACACAGAAAGAAAGAACTGGACATATGTTTTTGTCAGCTAATTACAAAAACACAACAGTAAATCGTATGTGATACATATGAATATAAATAGGGGGATGCGGTATGAGTAAAATACCAGTCACAGTATTAAGCGGCTATTTAGGTGCAGGTAAAACAACCTTGCTGAATCATGTTTTAAATAACCGGGAAGGCATGAAGATTGCTGTCATCGTTAATGATATGAGTGAAGTAAATATTGATAGTGAAATAGTTCAAACAAAGGGCGGTTTTTCAAGAACAGAAGAGAAATTGGTTGAATTGTCCAATGGGTGCATTTGCTGTACATTACGGGAAGACTTATTAATCGAGGTAGAGAAATTAGCTAATCAAGGGGATATTGACTACATCATCATTGAATCATCAGGAATTAGTGAGCCCATTCCTGTAGCCCAAACCTTCTCCTATATCGATGACGAGTTAGGGATTGACCTGACAAGATTTTGCAGGCTGGATACAAT
Source organism: Niallia sp. MER 6 (assembly GCF_023714395.1). Lineage (NCBI taxonomy): Bacteria > Bacillati > Bacillota > Bacilli > Caryophanales > Bacillaceae > Niallia > Niallia sp. MER 6. The sequence goes on from NZ_JAMAUK010000046.1 coordinate 9,274, forward strand.
GGTAACCGTTGTGGATGCAAACCGATTTTGGCATGACTATGAATCTGGTGATTCTTTGCTTGACCGCAAGGAAGCAGTCGGTGAAAATGATGAACGGAATATTGCTGATTTGCTTATTGATCAAATTGAATTTAGCAATATCCTTTTACTGAATAAATGTGACTTAGTAACAAAAGAGGCAGCCGCAAATCTAGAGAATGTCTTGAGAACTTTACAGCCTGAAGCAAAAATTATCCGCACGGAAAACAGTTTGATAGACATAAAGGAAATTATGAATACGAACAGATTTGATTTTGAAAAAGCTAGTGAATCAGCAGGCTGGCTTAAAGAGTTACAAGCAGGACCTGCAGCACATACGCCAGAGACAGAGGAATATGGCGTAAGTTCTTTTGTTTATTACCGTAAGAGACCTTTTCATTCAGAACGATTCCATACATGGTGCAGCTCCATGCCGATGCAGATTGTCCGCGCAAAAGGAATTGCCTGGTGTGCTTCTCGCAATGATTTAGCATTATTGCTTTCACAAGCAGGACCATCTGTTAAGATTGAACCAATTTCTTATTGGGTTGCTTCTCTTCCTGAAAACAGACAAGCAGAGATTATTCAAAGTAACCCTCAGTTAATGGAGAATTGGGATAAGGAACACGGCGACCGACATACGAAACTAGTGTTTATTGGAATGGATTTAGATATTGATGTCATCACGAAGGAATTAGATGAGTGTTTGTTGACAGAAGCTGAATACAACAGTGAATGGAACAAGCTGGAGGATCCCTATAATTGGGTGCTTTCATAATTAAGCTGCTTTAAGCAGCTTTTTTTACGTTCTCAAAGAGGAGATGCTACCATTAGGTTCCGTATGGGAAATGAGTTATATTATAAATATAAATATCTTAGAATGGGAAGTGTTTACGTTGAATTTCCGTAAAGCAACAAGACAGGATATTAAAGCAATGATGCATTTACGAAAAGCCCAATTAGTGGACGAAGGGTTAGAGGCAGATATAGATATTGACGAGGAACTGTATCATTTTTTTGAAAAACAGTTAAGTGGTGGGTCCTTAATTCAATATTTAGTAGAGGATGATGAGGAGGTTGTTGCATGTGGAGCTTTCATCATTTATCCATTTCCGCCAAGCTTTACGAACCGAAGTGGAAAAAGAGCGTATATAACCAATATGTATACTAATAAAGACTACCGAGGCAAAGGGATTGCTACAAAGCTATTAAAATTACTCGTTGAGGAAGCGAAGGAAGCAGGCATAAAAAAATTATGGCTTGGGGCTTCAGAGATGGGCAGACCAGTTTATAAAAAATTTGGGTTTATCGAAACAGATGAGTATATGGAATTAAACATTTAGGAGCTAAAGAAAAATGGCGGAGGGTATATACCCTCCGCCATTTTTCACTTTATGCTGCTTGCAACAAAATTTCGCCAGCCGCCAAAACTGGTTATGTCTAAACCAGTTTCCATTGCATTCGCTTCACATAGAAAGCCTTTAACTGCAGAGCCGTTTTCTAGCTCAATTGTTCCAAAGCAAAGTGGTGACGGAATCAGCGAGACAAATGAACCTAACTGGCTAATAGGCATTTCCCACAGCTCAACTTCGATGGCACTGCCTTTATCAGCACGAATAAGTCCTGGTTTATTTGGATTGGTCGTTAATTCTACCATTCGGTACTGTGCTGATGTTTTAGCTGGACCAATATAAGCAGCTTGATGTTCTAGCATTTGCTTCTCTAATGAAAATCCTCTCATATGAAGTCCGCACACAGCCACCATTTCAGTGCTCCTTACTGTTGAAACAGAAATATTATTTAAATACAAATCAGAAAAGCCGATCAATAAATGTTCAGCGTAAGGGCCGGTAAATAGGGTGATACCAAATGGCAATGTTTCATCTGGAGCAACAGATGGGATGTTGATAGCAGATAAATCCAGTAAATTACAATGATTCGTAAAAGCCCCCATTTGGCTGTTTGTATGAATAGGATCTTTTCGCACATCCTCTCTGGACCAAGTACCACCGGCTGTTGGCATAATTAAAACAGCATCCTGCAGGTCGAGATGGGCTTTCCGTTTATGAGCCTGCAGTGTATGCATAGCTTGAAAAACCGATGCTGCATTGTAGTCTTCTTTAGCACCTGTTCGCAAGACCGTTTCTGTTACAGCTAGTGCTGTATTTTTATGGGTTTCAATAAAACTTCCTAAATCAGACCATCTTTCGGCAACCCATGGCCCATCATATAAAACAGACGCTGCTTCCGATAAATAGCTGACATCTAATTTTTCGAGCGGTATATCCAATTTGTGCAGCTTCTCTAATGTATTCTGCCAGGCAATTTTATACTCGGCAGCAAACGGTCCGTAAAATTCTGGTGTTTGTTCAGGAATGAAGATTTTTTTCGGAAGAGCTGTCTTTTTACGCTCTACTTCTTTTGACCAAGAATCTTCTTCTTCAAAGCCTCGAACCACTTCATCAACAAGTATTGTATCAGAAATATTATGTGAAAATACTGTAACACAGTCAATGCTGGCACATGCCGGCACTACACCCTTAACTGGCCAGGCTCCGAGGCTTGGTTTGTATCCGATTAATCCGTTTAGTGCGGCAGGGACGCGGCCGGAGCCGGCTGTATCTGTGCCTAGGGAAAAAGCAGCCTGCCCTCTGGCAACAGATACAGCAGACCCAGAGCTGGAACCGCCGCTGATTAACTCTGGTCTTAATGCGTTTTTCGTTTCCCCAAAAGGGCTTCTAGTACCAACAAGGCCAGTAGCAAACTGGTCTAAATTTGTTTTTCCTACTGGAATGGCACCTGCATCAATCAAACGCTGTACAATAACAGCACTTCTGTCTGGTGTATAAGCAAACTCCGCACATCCTGCCGTCGTTGGCACCCCTGCTAGATCTATATTATCTTTTATCGCAAACGGAATTCCCCATAGAGGAGCGTGTGAGCGCTCCATCTTGGATAGATTTTCTAAAAAGGGTCTAATGAAGCTCCAGGAAGGGGGAGTTATCCATATATTCATATCTTTATCAGCTTCTGCTCTCTCTAAGATATGCTCGATAACATTCTCAGGAGTTAGTTTCCCTGACTCATAGTTTGCTTGTAATTCATGAATGGATAATTTCATTGGATACGGAATTGTTTGCATTATTATCACCGCTTTCTGCTTTTTTAATAGAAATAATCAGCTGGCCTGCATGGACTTCTTCACCAGGTACAACATGTACAGCCTCAATTGCTCCATCAAATGGGGCAAGCTGAGGAAACTCCATTTTCATGCTTTCCTCAATTATTAGCGGATCTCCTTTTTTGACAACATCACCAGCAGACACGAGAACCTTCCAAACACTGCCTGGCATCGAACTGCGGACTGCTTCAGCACCTTCAGGAAGTGTTTCTTCCGTCTGCGGTGTTTGCTCTGTTTCAGAAACATATTCAGCAAGACCAAGCTCCTGCCATCTTTCCCGCTCCTGATGGAAGGCAGTCTGCTGTGTGCTTCTGAATTCATTGGTGCTTTTTTTGATGGATTCAAGGAAAGCTAAGTAATCTCCAAGTTTAAAGGTTGTTTCTGTTATCTCAATCTCAAAACGGCCTCGCGGGAAGTCTTCGCGCATTTCCAGCAATTCATCTGCAGTGACTGGATAAAACGATATTTGGTCAAAGAAGCGAAGCAGCCAAGGCTTGCCTTGCCGGAAGCTTTCTGTTTCTCGTTGCTTATTCCAAACTTGAACAGTACGGCCGACAAACTGGTAGCCACCAGGACCTTCCATCCCGTAGACACACATATACGCTCCGCCGATGCCGACTGCATTTTCCGGTGTCCAAGTTCGCGCAGGATTGTATTTTGTCGTAACTAAACGGTGCCTTGGGTCTAGTGGTGTTGCTACTGGCGCACCGAGATAGACATCCCCAAGTCCTAGTACAAGATAATTTGCGTCAAATACAATCCTTTTTACATCATCTATATTGTCTAATCCGTTAACGCGTCGAATAAATTCAAGATTGCTAGGACACCAAGGCGCATCTGGTCTCACATTCTTCTGATAGCGGTCAATCGCAAGCTGTGTTGCTGGATCATCCCAAGAGAGGGGAAGACGGACAATGCGTGATGGCACTTCTATTTCTTCCAATGGCGGCAATGTTTCGTTAATGGCCGCGATTTTTTTACTTAGTTCGATTACAGACATTTGAGCTGGATTAATATGGACTTGCAAGGAACGAATTCCTGGCGTTAAATCAACAACAGGGAGGCTTGTATCAACTTGTATTGCCTCCATTAAAGCATGCACTTGAAAGCGGAGAAGCAAGTCAAGTTCCATCTCGCCATATTCTATGAGCACATGCTTATCACCAGCTGCTCTGATTACCAGTGGAAATCTTTCTTTTGACTGCTCAAGCAGGATAGGATAGTCAGGTGTCAGCTCGTTTGTCTGTTTGTTCAGCTCTGGCAGTAATAAATTTTCCTCCATACAGATATTTTCAAGGTATTGTTCCTGTGCATGGCGTAGAGCTTCGGCTTCTTCCAATGTAATCAGCTTAAAGCGGATGCGGTCGCCTGGATGAAGCTGGCCAATCTTCCAAAATTCAGCTGAAGCGGTTGTAACAGGACAGATAAATCCTCCAAGACTAGGACCATCCGGACCGAGCAAGATTGGCATATCTCCAGTTAAATCAAGGGTTCCCACTGCATAAGCATTATCATGGATATTTGATGGATGCAAACCTGCTTCTCCGCCATCTGTTCGTGCCCAGAGGGGAGAAGGGCCGATTAAGCGCACACCTGTACGAGAACTGTTAAAGTGTACCTCCCAGCTTACGTCTGTTAACTGCTGCAAATATTCTGGCAGTAAAAATTCTGTTGTGCAGTGGGGACCAGGAATAACACCAATCGTCCACTCTTTTTTAAAATGAGGCTGACTGTTACAAGCAAGAGTGTTCACTTTTGGGGCAGAAGTGACCTTAACAGATAATACGTCACCAGTCCGCAAAGCTCTGCCTCCATGCCCTCCGAATCCGCCGAGTGTGAAAGTTGCTGCACTGCCAAGGTTTAGAGGCATATCCAAGCCGCCTGCAACGAGTAAGTAAGTGCGCATGCCTGTTTCTGCTTCACTAAACCGTAACACTTGATTCCGTTTCGCATGAATAACTGTATACATCGGGATAATATTATCATCAAGGACGGCGTGCATATCAGCTCCAGTTATACAAAATGCGATATCACCACGGAAACGGTACGTTCCGCCGCGAAGTGTTAATTCCAGACCTGCTGACGATTCTGTGTTTCCTAACAGCTTGTTGCCAATGCGGAAGGATAGAGGATCCATCGGCCCACATGGTGGAACGCCAACATCCCAATGGCCGATTCTGCCTGGCCAGTCTTGCACTGTTGTTTGAATCCCGCCGTCCAGCACCTCAACTGCCTGTTCAGCAGGGGAGAATCCGTCCAGCATCCGTGTATGAACGAGACCGCTCTTGCAGCTGTCCTCCACTAACAAGGAGCGAATATAGGAAATATTCGTTGTCACACCATAAAAGCGAGTGTCTCCAAGAGCTTTGTGCAGTTTTCCTAGCGCTTCTTCCCGTGTATTTCCATGGACGATGATCTTTGCCAACATAGGATCGTATAGGGAGGTGATTTGAATGCCATCTCGCACCCATGTTTCAATTCGGGCATCTTCTGGTAACCGAACATGATCAAGTTGACCGCCGCTTGGACGGAAGTCGTTCAGACAATCTTCTGCATAAATGCGGGCCTGTATGCTGTGCCCAACAGGTTGTTTATACAATTCATCAAGTCCACGCAAGTCGCCTGCAGATTCCCGAATCATCCATTCCACTAAATCAATGCTAAGAACTTCTTCGGTAACACCATGTTCAACTTGCAGACGGGTATTTACTTCAAGAAAATAGAATTGCTGGCTGTTCGGATCATACAGAAACTCAACCGTTCCAGCACTTCGATAACCAACTTCTTCTGCAAGGCGTTTAGCTGCTTGGTGCATCTGCGCGCGGATAGTCGCAGAAAGAAGGGGAGCGGGGCTTTCCTCGACAACTTTTTGGTTGCGGCGCTGAATGGAACAGTCACGTTCACCTAGTGCTGTTACTTCGCCATATTCATTGCCGAAAATTTGCACCTCCACATGCCGGGCTTGTTGGATATATTTTTCCAGAAATACACCGCCGTTATTGAAGTTTGACTTTGCCAATCGGCTTACTGATTCAAATGCATACTGCAGGGCGGACTCGTCTTCACACACTCGCATCCCGATTCCGCCGCCGCCAGCAGTGCTTTTTAGCATCACTGGATAGCCAATGCTGGCGGCCGAGGTAAGCGCTGTTGGCAGATCGGTAATTAGCGCTGTGCCAGGCAGCATCGGAACATTAGCTTTTTTAGCAATTTCCCGCGCAGAGTGCTTTAAGCCAAATAGCTCTATTTGTTCAGGTGTTGGTCCGATAAAGGAGATGCCATTTTCAAAGCACGTTCTTGCAAAATCAGCATTTTCACTTAAAAATCCGTAGCCTGGATGAATTGCTTGAGCTCCTGTATCTTTGGCAATCTTAAGGAGCAACTCGGCGTTCAAGTAAGAGTCTTTTGCCGCCCCTTCACCAATCAAAACCGCTTCATCTGCTAGATCAACGTGCAGGCTGTCTTGGTCTGCTTTTGTGTATACGGCAACAGAAGCAATTCCTAATTTTTTAAGAGTGCGCTCAATCCGAACTGCTATAGCACCTCTATTTGCTATCAATACTTTTGAATACATTGCTGTCACTCCTTTTGTCATTTGTCCCAAACTAGCACCTGAATAGGTGTTGGATTATAAGCATTGCATGGATTGTTTAGTTGAGGGCAATTGCTGATTAAGACAAGCACCCGGCAGATTGCCTGCATTTCTACATAATAGCCTTGTGCCGAAACACCATCAGCAAATGTTAATCCGCCGTCAGGAGTTACCGGAACATTCATAAAAAAGTTCACATTTGGTGCCAAGTCCCGTTTAGAGAGGCGCGGTTCATTCTTTGAGAGCTGAAGCATGAATGTATCTCGGCAATTGTGCATCGGTAAAGTCTCATGGGCATAACGAACGGTATTGCTTTGGGCAGAACAGGCGCCTCCGAGCGTATCATGATTTCCGCAAGTATCTGCTATTATTTTAACAAGCTCTTTGCCGGATTCAGCTAACAGCACGGAACCAGCAGTTAAGTAGATATTGCTTTGATTTGTGATTGTATTGACAGCACTATAATGGTCTGTCGGATTGTCGGCATCATAAAAAAGTGTGTCTGCAGCCTGGTTTCCTTCCAAATCAACAATGCGAAGGACTTGCCCAGGTTCAAGTGTATATGTCCAGCCGTCACCTGCTTCGATTGTTTTATTAAAAAAAGCATTTTCTTGCTTGCGGTTGCTTTCAATCCGGCTTAATATGGCCATTAGTTAATTCCTCCTTCAAGTAAGGCTGCATAATCCCATGTATTTTCAAAGGCACGCTTGTTTTCTGGACAAAAATTCAAACATAAATCATCATCGGAAAGTTTGCCTGCATCTGTTATCTCTATCTTTATAGGTACAGAGGGATAGTTTATTGTTTGGTTTAAAGCGTTTGGTGTATTGGATACAATAAGCAGAACGTCTTGCTCCGTTCTTAATGTGATATAATCCCCTTTTTTAGCATGTGCTGGCACGAAATGCATGTTTCCATCCTCTGTGCAGTAAACCTTAGAAAATAAGTTGACTGCCGGAACAAGATCACGGACGGACAATCCATTACGAAAAAGCTCGACGGCGAAATTTTCCTCTCCGCTTCGGTACCATTCATTTCGATTATCTTGATAAGTGGTTTTTCCGTAGCGTTCATCAACAATACGTCGCGTTATATAGCCGGAAATAGTATCATGCCAGCCAAGTGAATCATCTGTAATACTTGTAAGTACACGGCCGTTATCACTCATCAGCACATGGCCCTTTGTTAAATGAGAAGTGTGCTGTGCCTTTAACGTGTCCGGCATATTGTACCGTTCTGCAGTATCGGATGCTGAGTACAAAAGCAGAGAAATATTAGCGCCATCTTCCAGTGCAGTAAACTTGATTGATTTTCCTCGTTTGATTGTGCCGGACCATTTACCTCCGCCAGGAACATACTTCATAACGTTTAGCTTCATAATTAACCTCCTTGAAATGAAAAAAGGACAAAAGCACATAGGAGATAATCTCCCAGGCTTTTGTCCTTCCGTGTATACAGCACTTGCTGTACGCTCTCTCTCGGACCAGTCTTTAAAGCGAATAACTTTAAACGGAACCCTAGACAGCTTTTTGTTTCCAACTCTTAAGTGGAAACCTTTATTAAGATCTTGAGTAAAAGTATAACAATTCTGAAAATAAAAACTATTATTTTGTCAGATTATCTAACACGGTTTTTTCTGTTTGGTTTATTTCTGCTGCTTGCTTAACTTTTGCGGAGAGCCACATGGTTCGTATACCTAAGTAAATAAAGCCAACAACCAGCCAAATAACGCCGTAAAGTAGTGTCTGTTTGTTAAGCAGTGTCAAAAGCCAGCAAATAAAGCCAGCTCCAATCAGCGGGAACAAAAGATATAGAAGTGTGCACTTGAAGGAACGTTGTTTCTGTTTAATAAAGTAATGAGCAATAACAGACAGATTGACAAATGTGAACGCCGTTAATGCACCGAAGCTGACAAAGGTTACTGCTGTATCAAGATTAAAAAAGACAGCAGCAAAAGAAATAATCCCGACAAAGATAATATTTGCAGCAGGCGTTCTGTATTTCGGATGCAAGGAAGTAAACAGCTTTTCTGGAAGAATCGATTCTCGTCCTAAAGCGTACAGAAAACGGCTGACGCTTGTTACAGAAGAAACACCTTGGGTGAAGGTCGCAATAATTAACACCATAATAAATATCGAGCTTAACAAGTTTCCGCCAACAAGCTGTACAAGGGAATATGCTGCATTATCTGGATTGGCAAAAGTAAAGTCAGGAAAAGCGACTTGTGTCAAATAGGAGATAGCAATATACATAACCGCTGCTATCAGGACAATTAAAAAGATGGCTTTAGATACTGTTTTATCAGCATCAATCGTTTCCTCTGACATGGTGGTGACAGCATCAAATCCAAGAAAACAAAAGCAGATTAGAGAAGCTCCTGTAAATACAGCACTTAATGAACCTTCGTTTCCAAAGAAGGGAGATAGTGAAAAGAGGGAAGCTGCCTGTGTGTCACCTGCAAGAATATCTTTCACAATCAAGCCGCAAAACAAAGCAATAAAGGCGATTTGAATTAGGACAGATAAACTGCTGATGCGAGCAGCAGACTTAATGCCAACGACATTAACAACAACCAGCACTATATTCATGATAATTATCCACACAAATACCGGGACAGCAGGAAATTCAGTATGCATAAAAATCCCGAAAGTTAAGATTGCAATGATTGGAGAGAATACATAGTCCAGCAGAAGTGCCCAGCCGACGAGGAAACCAGCCTTCGGGTGGATAGATTTTTTTGTATACGTATAAGCAGAACCGGAAATCGGATATGCCTTAACCATCCGGCTGTAGCTGAACGCAGTAAAGAAGATTGCTACAAATGCAATAATATAGGCAGCAGCCATCATGCCGCCGGCGGCTTCAAAAGCTACGCCATAAACAGTGAAAAAAATCATTGGTGTCATCCATGCAAGCCCCATAAATACAACTTGGGGTAATTTTAACGATTTCTCAAGTGTCGGTTTGTTCGTCATCCTTTTTTCTCCTCTTTTCTAATTGAAATTCAGGAAAAAAATAAAAGCCCGGGAGAATTTTTTTGCAAAATAAAATGTACCCTATAGAGTAGACACTTAAAAAAAGTCTACCTATAGGGTATTTTTTTGTATAATTATGTAACACAACTAGAGAAACATGGAGACGGAGAAAATAATGAGTAAAAAGATTTTCAC
>NZ_JAMAUK010000047.1:0-18378 GCF_023714395.1 Niallia sp. MER 6
GCATGTGAAAAATGTGGGGGTGAAATGTATCCTGAGTATTATAAAGGGGTACATGGCATAGAGTACAAATTATCGGATATTCTCTAACCATGAAAAGGACCGGGCTATGCCCGGTTTTTCTTATTTTTCATAAACATGCTCAGAAAAAAGTCTATCTGTTAATAACTGTAAAGGTTATAATGGATAAATAAGGAAGGAGTTGTTATGTGCATAAAAATCTTTTGGCCTATTCCATAATTTTTCTAGGACTTTGCGTAGCAGCAGGCTGCTGGGGCATTGCCAGCTCTTTAAAATCAGAAGGAAACTATGAGGTAATTCCAGTAAACGATAATAATATTCTTTTATTCAATAAAGAAACCGGTGAGTATTGGCAAAAATTTGTGCCGTCTAAAAGGACCGACAGACTGGGAGAAGCAAGATTCACCTGTAGCTGACTAAGCTAAACAATAGAAAATAGAGAGGAAATAATAAGCAGCATGAAATATATCATCTTATTTGCCATAGTATGGGCAGGTGTATACTTAATTGAAAAACTCCTATTTAAATTGCTGGGTGTTCAAAAAAAGAAGGTATCTAAAACAGAGGGAAAGAAGGCAGACATATTCGGAAGGGTAATCATCGCCATATTAATCGTTTGTACCTCGCCGTTTATATTGGATGCCGATAGCTCCTTTATCTGGCCGGCATATTTGCTTGTCATATTCGGATACGAAGCATTCATGGAATGGAAATACATAAAAGGATCAAAACAATATATTGGCACCATTATTTTCATGATTATCTTTGGAGTAGCATTTTATCTCGCCATATATTTTGAATGGATACTTAAAGTCTAATTGCTAAGCGGATACCCGCTTAGCTTTTTTATTCTCTTGTAAATAAATTTTACGTATCCAAATAAAGTAAGAAATGTCTAAATCAGCAATAAAATTATCCGCTTTTTTGACAGTTGTGGAACCTACTGGAAAACGTTTTCATTTTATTAGATTTTTTTCACTTTTTTCGTTACTAGCTTAAGAAAAAATAAGTATAATAACCTTGCATACATACTAGAAAGGCATAAAGCTTGTAATTTATGGGAGGGAAGTAATGTGTATATGAAAGTTGATTCGTTTGCATTGCTTAATGAGTTTAATCAAATCTGGATGGAGTGCTGGGTTGAAAAGGGATATGGCTTTGAAATGTCTGAGATGGATGCAGACCGTTTTTTAATAATTGATCCAAATGAACAAAAAGTAGGAACTATTGAATTTAAGCCATATTCTCTCCATCCGACTAATAATATTAACAGTGTTTTCCCCTTTCACGAGCTGGAGAAAATTAAATCGTTGAAACTAGAGCAAATTATGGAGATTGATAAGGTAGCAATTTTAAAGAACCATCGCGGCAAAAATTTAGAAAGGCTGTTAACTTTGTATGTGGATTACGCACAATCCCGCCAAATCACCCATTGTGTCGTTCTTTTGGAAAGAGTTTTTTTTCGAGCATTAAAAACTGTTTACAAAATACCACTGGAAACTGCCGGCGAAAAAATATACTATAAAGGAGATTATGTCATTCCTGCTATCCTATATCCACAAGAGATATATGAACATAAAGATAAATTTTCTTGGCTGATTCAGCCAAAAGATATAAAAAGAAAAACGATATTTAAATAAGAATGGAGATATAGATGTCTAGTCTAAGTACAAAACGGTTTGCCTATTCCTTTATCGTTTTTTTTATTGTGGCAAACGTCCTTTGGAATATCATCTTCAGCAGCAATCAACAGCTGCTGGACTGGGGCGGTGTAAGCTTCCAGTTGATTGCCTGCAGTGCATCTATCTATTGGATCCTATCCACATTTTTAAAAGATAAAACTTCAGCTAAAAGCTTTTGGCTTTTGCTTGCATTAGGGGTGCTGTTCTATCTTGTCGGCACAATGCTTTGGAGCTATAACCAATTTATTTTAAATAATAATAGCGGCTATGGTAAATTAGCAGAGAAATTTTTTATCGTACAGAACATTTTATATTTTTTGTCCTTGCTTGTCCTGATTAACCAAATTAAAAGTTCGCTTTTAACTATTAGATTTTTGCTGGATATCTTAATTGCGATGTCGGCAGCAGTAACCTTTAGCTGGTTGTTTTTAATTAGACCTTTATTCAGTCAATCTGCTAATATTAGCTTTTCGTTAACAGAATTGATTTATCCCATATTAGATCTTATTGTCCTAGTAGGGGTAATTAGTCTTTTTAATACATCGAAAAGAGTTTTGGCTAAGAAAACTACCTTTCTGCTTGTTGCTGGTTTACTTACACAAATAGTCGCAGACACGATTTTTACTTATCTTAAAGTGATCGATGCTTATTCTGTCAGCAGTATTAATGAACCAATGTGGATATTATCAGCCCTTTTAATTGGGCTCTCAGGTATCTATCATCAACCAGCGCCTGCTTTTGCATTATCGCGCAATAACACACAGGAAAATGAAAATATTTACATAAAGCATATTATTCCCTATTTTGGTGTATTGATATTGACCTTCTATTTTACGTATTTGCTGTATGGCACACATCCGGTTTTTCTTGGATTATCCATCAGTATTATCCTGCTGATAATAAGGCAAATCTTTACATTGCTTGAAAACGACAGATTAGTCGATGATTTAAACAAATTAAATGAAGGTTTAGAGCAGAAGGTAAAAGAAAGGACAGACAAGCTCGTCGAAATTATCAATTCGATGGAATACCTTGCCTTTCATGATGTTGTTACAGGACTGCCAAATCGCAGGTATATGGAAAAGCGGCTTGCACAGGCTTTAGAGAATAACTGCTCAAGTAAAAAGCTTGCCTTTATCCTTCTGGATTTAGACCGATTCAAGCATATAAATGACAGTCTTGGCCATTCCTATGGTGACTTGCTTTTGAAGGAAGTGGGGGAAAGATTGTCAGCCAACGTTTCCCCAAATGGGGTTGTCTGCAGAATTGGCGGTGATGAGTATGCGCTCCTGATTGAAAATGCAGAGATCTGTAAAATCGAAGAACTTGCGCAATTAATACTTAAGAGCTTGCGAGAGTCCTATTTTATAAATAATGTTGAATTGAATATTACACCAAGTATTGGCATTGCTATGTATCCTGATCACGGCAGCGACCTAGATGCTTTATTGATGAAGGCAGATACGGCCATGTACAATGTGAAAGAAAATGGTAAAGATCATTTTAAAGTATATAATGGCTCCATGAGTATGAAGTCTATAATGGAATTAGAGCGCTCGATAAGAAAAGGGCTTGAACGAAATGAATTCATCTTGCATTACCAGCCGCAAATATCCTTACACACTCGTCAAATTGTTGGCGTGGAAGCATTGGTGCGCTGGGAGCGACCAGGAATCGGTCTTGTTCCGCCAGGTGAGTTTATTCCCATAGCTGAGGAAACAGGCCTCATTTTGCCAATCGGAGAAAGTGTTTTATGGCAGGCTTGCAGGCAGTCTGTGCTATGGTGTAAAAAGGGATTCCCTGATTTACGAATTGCTGTCAATATTTCATCTCTGCAGTTTCAGCAAGAGAATTTCGTTAACCTAGTAAAGACGATTATGAACGAAACTGGTGCAAATCCAAAAAACATTGAGCTAGAAATAACGGAGAGTATTGCGATGGGACCAATTGAACAAAATATGTCCAAGCTTGCTTGTCTAAAGGAAATGGGCTTTAATATTGCCATTGATGATTTTGGAACAGGCTATTCCTCTTTGCATTATTTAAGCAAATTTCAGATTGACAGATTAAAAATTGACCGGTCTTTCATCACCTCGTTGGAAAAAAGCGAGAAAGATACAGCGATTGTCCGAATGATTGTAATGATGTCAAAGGCATTAAACGTAAAAGTTATTGCGGAAGGTGTAGAAGACGAACATCAAAGAGCATTTCTAGAAGAAGTCCAATGTGATGAATTGCAAGGTTACTTGTTCAGCCGGCCGCTAAATGTGGAAGACTGTGAGAAGTTTCTTGTGAACAATGCATTGTGACAGAATAATGGAATCAAAAAGCACGCCCACATTTAAGAAATGGGCGTGCTTTTTTGTCCAAGGTGAATATTCCTTTGATACTCTTTAGGTGTCACATTATATCTCTCTTTAAAGATTCTATTAAAGAAGCCATGATTTTGATATCCTATTTCATTTAAAATTTCGGCAATTGTCATGGATGTGTGATTTAGCAAATAGGAAGCTTTGTTAAGCTTTTGTTCCTGAAGTAGCTGTTTGAAGCTTTTCCCAGTACTTTTTTTAATAAGCCTGCTTAAATAGTTGGGATGGAAGCTGAAATGCTGTGCTACCTCTTGTAAGGTACAGCTTTGAAAATTTTCCTCCATGTATAGAAGGATATCCAATATCGGATTCTGTTTCCCATTAGCCGATTTGCTGTTATTGTCTGTTTGAAAATGCCGAAGCATTTCTGCAAAGATTAATACCATATAAGCGTTGATAATATCTTTTGAGCAAAAGCTAGGTTCGTAGAATTCACATAACAGATTCTCGACGTGTGAGCCTAGCTTATCACTGTTCTGACAGTGAAATAAAAGAAAGCGGTTATGCAGGCGATCATGTGATATAGCCTCTAATATAAAGTCGGAAATAATGCTATTGCTTGACAGCTGTCCGAGCATGGAAGCAGTAAAGTAGCTTTTATCCATGAGAATATTGATGATAATATCCTTTTCCTCTGCATCACAGATTGTATGAGGCACGTTTGTATCCATGATACAAACATCTCCGCACTGTAACGGGATAACTTTATCCTGGACGATAGCCGTGCAGGTCCCTGCATATACATAGTTCATTTCTATATAGTCATGAATATGGAAAGGAATAGTAGAATACCTGGAATGCTTAACAATTTCAAGAGTTGGGTTAGGCGGAGAATAGGCATTCTCCTTTTTTTGATCGTTGAACTTGAAGACATATACTTTTTGGTTATTAAGCTCTATGCTGTCACAGCTATCAAACAAGGAATTATAGTAATCTGGATTGGTTTTATAATAGAGCTCTCTGTCAGACATAGTAAACAAGAGCTCCATTAATTCAGTTTTTTGCATGCTCCACCTCTTTCTAAAAAGTTAAGTTTGGTAAAGTAAGTAGTTATATTCAGCAATTTTAATATAAATATATTTACATTACAATAAAAATTGTTAGCGGTTCCAATAACGATATTACTGAATTAACGTAATGCAAAGGCAGGTAAATTAGTTGGTCATATACCGATAGAGGAGTGGCGTAAATGGATTATACAAAGTTGGCAGAAAGTGTTGTTTCTGAAATTGGAGGCAAGGAAAATGTTTCAAGCATTACACATTGTATGACAAGGCTGCGATTCGTGCTGAAGGATGAAAGCAAAGCAAACACAGAAGCCATAAAAAAAATACAAGGTGTATTAGGAACAGCTGTATCTGGCGGACAATATCAGATAATTGTTGGAACAGGAGTGTCGAAAGCATATGATCAGGTTATAAAACTGCTATCGATAGAGCATGAGCAGTCTGCACAAAATACCGAACGTTCTAGTCAAGTCAAAGAAGGGGCATTTAATCGCTTTTTTAAACTCATATCTGGCATTCTCTTCCCAGTAATGGGTGTCATGACAGCCGCCGGTATCATAAAGGGCTTGCTTGCAGGTTTTACTTCCTTTCAGCTGCTATCAACTGAAAGTGGCACCTATCAAATATTGTACGCTTTTTCAGATGGATTCTTCTATTTTATGCCGATTATTCTTGGCGTTTCTGCTGCGATGAAACTGAACTCCAATCCATTTGTGGCAGCAACGATTGGAGCAGGGCTCGTTTACCCTAATATTACTGCTCTTTACAATGAAGGAGCTCATATTACGTTCCTGCAAATACCGGTTGTGCTGGCGAGTTATGGAAATTCGGTGTTTCCGATTATTGCAGCAGTTGCCTTGGCAGCATTTATAGAAAAAAGAATAAAAGATAAAGTGCCGGATGCGGTGAAGTTCTTCCTGACTCCGCTCCTTGTTCTCATCATTACAGTACCTACAACCTTTTTATTAATTGGACCGCTGATGACTTATTTAAGTGATATTCTTGCATCTGGTACACAAGCAGTTTATGGGATAAGCCCAGTAATAACAGGAATAATCCTTGGAGCATTTTGGCAATTGGTCGTTATCTTTGGTCTGCATTATGCGTTTATCCCGATTCTAATGAACAATATTACAACAATGGGAGAAGACCCGATCAATGCCATTTTAAATGTAACCGTATTTGCCTTGGCAGGAGCAGCCATTGGTTTTGCTTTAAAGCAAAAAGATAAAGCGAATCGCTCACTAGGATTTTCGACAGGCATGACAGGGCTCTTTGGAGTAACGGAGCCGATTATTTACAGTATTGCGATTCCCTACAAAAAGCCATTTGTCGCTGCCTTTATAGGTGGAGGAATTGCCGGGGGCATAACAGCCTTTATGAATGCAAAAATGTATGGATTTGGCGGCAATGCACTTTTCGCTGCACCACTGTTCATCAATCCAAAAGGGATTGATTCTAGCTTTACAGCTTATATAATTTCAGCGCTTGTAGCATTTTTCGTAACATTAGCTATTACTTATATTCTGACTGGAAAGCAAACAGCTAAATTAATGGTTAATAAAGATAAGGGCAGGGAGATATAATGGAAAAATTAACTAAATTATTAACGAAGCAAGAAAATAATTATATATTTCCTTTTCTATGGATGCATGGAGAGTCTGAGGAAGTAATTGAGGAATATATGCACGAAATTTATAAAAGCGGGATAAGAGCGGTTTGCGTCGAGCCCCGGCCCCATCCTGATTTTGTCGGTGAAAGATGGTGGAAAGATTTACAGATCGTATTAGAAGTGGCTAAGGAAAAGAACATGAAGGTATGGTTGTTTGATGATGCACATTTTCCAACAGGCTATGCAAACGGGGCAATAATAAAGCATCATCCAGAATTAAGAAAGAAATTTTTAAAAATAACACAGCTTGATTTTCATGGCCCGCAAAGAGATGCTGGCATTATCGTTAGACATGCAAGTGGGGACCGAAATTCAATTCTGTCTGTAGGAACAGACGGAACTGCGGAAATAAACGGACAAAAGGACACAGCTGACCAGATTATTGGCATAATAGCTGCAAAAATCATAGATTACAATACAGTCGATACCGATACACTTGTTGATATTACGAAGCATTTAGAAAATGGTGTTGTTTATTGGGATGTTCCAGAAGGCAATTGGCGAATTTTTATTTTAGTAGAAACTTTCAGCGGTGGAGAAAGATCAACAGAAGGTTATTTAAATCCAATTGATCCAAATGCCACCCAAGTATTAATAGATACAGTTTATCAGCCTCATTTTGACAAATTCTCATCGCATTTCGGGACAACGATTGCTGGTTTTTTTACAGATGAACCTAGATTCGGCAATATAAAAGGCCCGGATGCTATTATCGGAAAAACGGAAATGGTGCTGCCGTGGCATGCAAACATCGTTGCTTTGTTGGAGGAGACATTCGGAAAATCAGCCAAGGAACTATTGCCTCTGCTCCTTACAGATGGTACAAAAAAACAGCATCAAATAAGGCATGCTTATATGAATCTCGTTTCAAAAATGTATGCAGAAAATTTTACAAATAAACTAGCTCACTGGTGTACTGAGCATGGGGTAGAATATGTTGGTCATTTAATAGAGGATAATAATGCACATGGAAGATTAGGCTATGGTGCCGGACATTTCTTCCGCGCACTTGGCGGCCAAAGTATGTCAGGCATTGATGTAGTCTTGCATCAGCTCCTTCCTGGAATGGATGAAGGCTATTTCAAAACATTCACTTCAACAGGATGGGACGGAGAATTCTTTCATTATGGCTTAGGTAAACTTGGGGCATCGCTTGGTCATTTGGACTCCCAGAAAAAAGGCAGAACAATGTGTGAAATATACGGAGCCTACGGCTGGTCTGAAGGATTAAATCTGATGAAATGGATGACAGACCATATGCTTGTTAGAGGAATCAATCACTTTGTGCCCCATTCTTTTGACATGGCACCATTTCCAGATGCAGACTGTCCGCCCCATTTTTATGCACATGGCATCAATCCGCAGCATCGCTATTTGCATTTATTAATGAATTATACAAATCGGGTGTCAGAGCTATTAAGTGACGGTCAGCATGTCGCCACATCACTAATTCTTTATCATGCAGAAGCAGAGTGGTCAGGGAATGCAATGCTTTTCCAAAAACCAGCAAAGGTATTAACACAGAATCAAATCGATTTTGATATAGTATCACTAGACTTGCTTATGAATGCTGAGGTGAAAAATAATAAAATCCTCTTACATCAGGAGGAGTTTCATAACCTAGTCATTCCATATGCAGAACGGCTGCCGAAAGCATTCTTTGAAAAAGCAGCACAGCTGATTCGCGCCGGAGCAATGCTGATATTTATAAATGCTCTCCCTGTTGGAGCAAGTGAGGATGATTTAGTAAGTGACGAAATAAAATGGCTAGAAGAATCAGAACAAGTCAAGATAGTGCCTTTAGAAAAGCTTGCAAGCATGATGAGAGCAGAAGGGGCCTATGAAATTATGTTAGAAAAGGCAGCAGCTGACCTGCGATATTACCAATACCGTCATTTAGAAAACACCGTGTATATGTTTTTTAATGAATCACCAGATAGTGAGATTATCAATAAAGTGACACTCAAGGAATCAGGTTATCTATATAAATATGATCCATGGGAAAACAATTGCCTTCGTTGGGTGGAGACAATTCAAAATGAAATTCCATTATTCTTGGCACCGCAGGAAGCAGCAATATGGATTGTGTCCGATTGTCAGCTCGACGCTCAACAAGTTCCTGCCAGCAAGCAAACGGGAGAATGTGAAATAACTGGCCCGTGGGAGGTTGCATTAGCAACAGCAGCTGAGTATCCGAGCTTCCATAAAAGCTTTGTGTTGGAGGAATTAACAAACATCGCTAAACCTTCTTTGTATCCAGCATTTTCTGGTAGTGTTCGATACCAAAAAGAGTTATTCATAAATGATTGTTCAACTGATTATCAGCTTGATTTAGGCGAAGCTTATGAAATTGCCGAAGTGTTTATAAATGGCTCTTCTGCAGGAGTAAAGGTAAGTAAGCCATACGTTTATGATATTTCTCCTTTTGTTCAAAAAGGCCGGAATTTGTTGACAGTGGAAGTGACGAATACACTTGGAACTGCCCAAAAAGACTATCTTTCTCAATACAGAATCTTGCAGCCAACTGGGCTGCTTGGAAGTGTGAAACTAAAAACATTTCAAAAATAGTCGCAGCTAAAACAGGACTGGTTTTATATCAGTCCTGTTTTTTTTTTTTTTTTTTAGTAAAACGGTTTCATTTTTTGATTGCCTAAACTTTGAGATTGTTAGTAATATAGTAATGAAGCTTCTAACAGAGAAGTCAGGGGGAATTTATATGGATGCACTTCTTTTAAAGCAATTAATGGAACTGACAGAAGAAGAGGCCGAGATATTATCTCAAGAGAAAAAGGTCAGGAAAGACCTTTATACAAGTCAAAATCATTTCATTATTGAAAGTGAAAAATTTCTGGATAAAAACAAAATGATAACCGTTAGGAAACATACTAGATTTATTGATTTTCCAAAGCACAAACATAACTATATTGAAATTAATTATGTTGTGAAGGGAGAACTGCGGCAAAAGGTAGATAATAACGCCATTATTTTGAAAAAAGGGGAGCTGCTTTTTCTTAATCAGCATATCGAGCATGAGATTGAGGCATGCGGGGAAGATGATCTTGTCCTTAATTTCATTATTCAGCCATTGTTTTTTCAATTTATCTTTCAATACTTAAACGGTGAGAATATCATTACCGAGTTTTTAATTAACAGCTTATTTAATCACACGCAAAATGGACAATATTTATATTATGCTGTAGCAGATGTGGCGGAAATTCAAGTACTGGTTGAAAATCTCATTAAGGAGGAGAACGCAAACTCCCTGCTAGCAGAATCAAAAATGAAGCTGTATATGGGTCTGCTTTTAATTGAGCTTGTGAAAAATACGGATAAAATCACGAAAAACCTTTCATCCTCTTCTCAGCATTTCCTTATTGTTGAATCATTAAAATATATTGAAGAGCACTATAAAAGCGGCACTCTTCAGGAGCTTGCCAATCACTTAATGCAATCTAGCTCAAGCTTAAGTAAAAATATTAAAAAAGCGACTGGCTTTACATTTAAAGATTTAATACAGGAAAAGCGCTTAACGAAAGCGAAAGAACTACTGGAAACGACCGATTTTCCTGTCCGGACCGTAGTGGAAGAAGTAGGCTATGATAATATCAGTTATTTTTACCGAATCTTTAAAGAAAAATATAAGAAAACACCAAAAGAACTGAGAAAAGCACTGGCAAGGTAGCGAAACTTGCCGGTTTTTTTGTGGTTAATTTTACTCTTTAGGAATTTAAGGACAACAAATAAGAAAAATAACGTTATTTTATTATGCGTTTTCATTCAGTAAAATACTAATTAGGAAACGTTTTCAAAAGGGGAACAAGGAGAGGTATTATATGAACAAATCTGTCTTGGCCGTTGATATTGGAGCCTCAAGCGGACGACTGATGCTCGGTTCTTTAAAACAGGGGAGACTGTTTTTGGAAGAAGTGCACCGCTTTTCGAACAGCATTGTCAAAAAAGGACAATACTATTGCTGGGATTTAGAGCAGCTCTTTGTCGAAATAAAACAAGGAATAAAAAAATGCAGTGATTTAAATGTAAAGCCGGAAAGTATCGGCATTGATACATGGGCAGTCGACTTTGTACTGCTCGATGATAACGGTGAGCTGCTGACAGAGGCAGTGTCTTACAGGGATGACCGGACTGACGGCATGATGGAGGAGGTTTTCGAGCATATCATCAAGGAAAGGATTTACTTGGAAACCGGCATTCAGTTTCAAAAATTCAATACGATGTATCAGCTCCGCGCCCTTCAGAAAACAGATCAAGAAAGTTTGGATAAAGCATCTACATTTTTAATGATTCCAGATTACTTCCATTACTTGCTGACAGGTAAAGCGGTTAATGAATATACTAATGCCACGTCCACACAGCTCGTTAATGCCTTTACGAAAAAGTGGGATAAACAATTGCTTGAAGCGATTTCTATCAAACCAGAAATCTTTCAGGAAATCAAAACACCAGGCACCGTATTAGGAGAAATAAAAGAAGAGTTGGCAGAGGAATTCGGGTTCAGCTTAAAGGTTGTGCTGCCTGCGACACATGACACTGCTTCTGCCGTAATTGCAGTGCCGGAACATGAGGAGACTATTTATATCAGTTCAGGCACATGGTCTTTAATTGGAGTAGAAAACAGGTTCCCGATATGTGTGACGAAGGCATTGGATTACAACTTCACAAATGAAGGAGGCATTGACTACCGCTTCCGGTTTTTGAAGAACATCATGGGATTATGGATGATTCAAGAAGTGCGCAGAAATTATGATAATCAATATTCATTTGCTGAATTTGTGGAGCTGGCAAAAGCGGCAAGCCACTTCACATCGATTGTCAATGTTAACGATGACCGTTTTTTAAATCCAGAAAATATGATAGAAGAAATACAAAAATACTGTGCAGAAACAAATCAAGCTATTCCTTCAACACCAGGTGAGATCGCCAAATGTGTATATGACTCTCTAGTAGAGTGCTATGTTGCAGCAATTGGTGAAATTGAAGAAATCTTCGAGAAGAAATTTACAAAGATTAATATTATCGGCGGGGGCTGTCAAAACGAACTGCTGAACCAGCTCATAGCTGATGCCACAAAAAAGCAAGTGTTTGCAGGGCCTGTTGAGGCAACAGCAATCGGCAATATCGTTTCGCAATTAATTGCTTTAGGAGAAATAAAGGATATACATGAAGCGAGGAAGTTAATAAAGCATTCTTTTGATGTAAAAGGATATGAAGCAGCACAAACAATATGAGGAGGCGCAATGATGTCAGTAAAAGAAAACTTTGAAGCAGCAAAAAAACAATACGAACAATGGGGCGTGGATGTAGAGGCAGCCTTGAAAAAGTTACAAGAGATTCCTATTTCCATACATTGTTGGCAAGGTGATGATATTGGCGGATTTGAGGCCAATCCAAGTGAATTGTCAGGCGGGATTGATGTAACAGGCAATTATCCTGGCAAAGCAACTACACCTGAACAGCTGCGCAGTGATTTAGAAGTAGCTTTATCGCTCATTCCCGGCAAACATCGCGTAAACTTGCATGCCATTTATGCAGAAACAAACGGAGAAGCGGTCGAAAGGGATGAAATTGAACCGAAGCATTTCGAAAATTGGGTAGCTTGGGCTAAAGAGCAAGGATTAGGCCTTGATTTTAACCCGACTTTATTTTCTCATAAAAAAGCAGAAGACGGACTGACACTTTCTCATCCAGACGAAGACATCCGTGAGTTTTGGATCAGACACTGTATTAAAAGCAGACAAATTGCAGAGTACTTTGGCAAGGAATTAGGAACGCCTGCATTAACAAATATTTGGATACCAGACGGATATAAAGACATTCCAAGTGACAGACTCACACCTCGTATCCGCTTAAAGGAATCATTAGATAAAATCTATGCTGAAAAAACGGATGAACGCTACAATTTAGATGCAGTAGAAAGCAAAGTCTTTGGCATCGGATCTGAATCATATGTTGTCGGCTCTCATGAGTTTTATATGGGCTATGCCTTAAAAAATAATAAGCTCTGCTTGATGGATACAGGCCATTATCACCCGACTGAAACAGTATCCAATAAGATTTCATCGATGCTGCTGTTTTCCGATAAATTAGCACTTCATGTATCAAGACCTGTCAGATGGGATAGTGACCATGTCGTTATACTTGATGATGAACTAAAAGAAATTGGTCTTGAGATTGTCCGCAATAATGCCATTGACAAGGTGCTTATCGGCTTGGATTTCTTTGACGCAAGCATCAATCGTGTGGCAGCATGGACAATCGGCACAAGAAATATGATTAAGGCATTGCTTAATGCCCTATTGATGCCGAATGAGAAATTAAAACAGCTGCAAGAAAGTGGCAATTTCACAGAAAGATTAGCATTAATGGAAGAATTTAAGACATATCCTTTCGGAGCGGTTTGGGATTATTATTGTGAAACAATGAATGTGCCTGTAAGAGAAACATGGCTGGAAAATGTGAAAGCATATGAACAGGATGTTTTAGCTCAGCGCTAGTTTGTTAACTCCTCCCTAATATTAGGGAGGAGAAAAAAACAACAAAAATGAAAACCTTTACAAAAAAGGGGATGGAGAGTATGATACGCAAAGGCTTTATTATGAATGTTTATCCAGATAAGCATGCTGAATATGAAAAACGCCATAATGAAATATGGCCGGAAATGGTAGCAGCACTTCATGATCATGGTGCAAAAAACTACACGATATTTCTTGATAAAGAGTCAAGCAAGCTGTTTGGCTATGTTGAAATAAAAGATGAGGAAAAATGGAGCAAGATGGCAAGCACTGCCATCAACCAGAAATGGTGGGAATTCATGGAGCCTTTAATGGAAACCAATGCTGATAACAGTCCTGTTACTATTTCATTAGCAGAAGTTTTCCATATGGATTAACGATTTAAAGGTGTGCATGATGACTAAAGGAGAGAGAGAACATGGCGAAAGACAAAAAATTTGCGGCAAAAAACGTAACAGGCTGGAAAGCAACGATTGCTGTAGCAATGGCAAACTATATTGAAGCAGGCTCTATTATCGCCGCTGCAAGCAGTTTAACAATGTGGCAAGCATACTTGAATATTGACAGCATGGGTGTAGGGTTGTTAAGTGCATTAAGTGCAAACGCTTTCGGTGCGGCGATAGGTGCATTGATTGGTGGGCCATTAACAGATAAATTTGGACGGAAATTTATTTTTAGCTATGATTTGCTCGTCTATATGATTGGTGTTGCATTGATTGCAGCCTCTGTCAATTTCCCGATGCTGCTAATCGGAACGATTATTACAGGGTTGGCAGTTGGTGCCGGTGTTCCTGTTTCATGGACGTATATCGCAGAAGAATCTCCGCAGCATAAACGGGCAGCCCATGTCGGAACCGCCCAGTTGGCATGGTCAATTGGTCCAACGTTAACCTTTGTGTTTGCAGTTATTTTGGCTCCACTAGGGCTTGCTGGTTCAAGAATTATTTTTCTACACTTGCTGGTTATCGCGTTTGTGACATGGTATATAAGACGAGGCTTGGATGAATCGAAAATTTGGGAAGAACAACAAGCGAAAGAAAAAGCAGAAGCATTACAAGGCAAAGCAAAAACGAATGTATTGAAGGAATTATTTACATTAAAAGCTAATCGTCAGGCATTGGTTTTGTTAATCGGAATTTATTTATTCTGGAATTTAACAGCAGGTGCAATGGGGTATTTCATGCCGTATATTTATGAAAATGTCGGCGGGTTAAGCACAGGGCAGGCTAATATGCTGCAAGCATTTTTGTGGCTGTTCACCGTGCTGACAACATACTTCCTGTTTATGAAGCTTGGAGATAAGGTCAGCCGGAAAACATTGTTTGGAATTGGAGCAGGCATGGGACTTGTTGCTTGGATTATCCTGACATTCATGCCAATGACATGGCCGACACTGATTGCCTTTGTTATTCTGTGGGGAGCTGCAGCTGGAATTGGTGCACAAGCGTTTTATGCTCTATGGACAAGTGAGCTTTTCCCGACAAAATATCGTGCGAGTGCACAAGGACTTATGTATTTTATCGTACGAACTGGTATTGCAGTCTGGTCGTTTATCCTGCCGCTATTGATGGATACGTTAGGGTTTACTGTTGCAGGTATAGTAATGATTGCCTTCCTTGCGATTCATATGATTATCGGTATAATTCTTGCACCTGACACAAGAGGAAAAACATTGCAGCAAATTGAAAAAGAGCGTTACGGTGATGTGCTTGAGCATAAATCTGTTCATAAAACGGTATAAAGTTTAGCTAATACGAATGGGGGCAAAGGTTATGATACTGATGCCCCTTTTTTTGTAGCTTGTATTATATAAAATAGTAGCTAATTATGGTATAGTAAAAATACAAAATCAAACATAAAACCAAATAAACAAAAATTAGGGACTGTAAAGAAAGGGAGATATTAGTTGCTTGTTGCAGAAAGGCGCAGAAAAATTGTTGAATTAGTAAACGAAAGATTAAGCATTCGCGTATCAGAGCTGAGTGAAATCTTTTCTGTTACAGAAGAAACAATCAGAAGAGACTTAGAAAAGTTAGAACAAGAGCAGCTGTTAAGCAGAAGCCACGGCGGAGCTGTCAGCATTGAAAAAGAAGCAACCGATATTCCGTTTATTGTGCGGGAAATTACCAATTCTGCTGAAAAAAAGGCGATTGCTGCCGAAGCTGTGAAGCTGATTGAGCCAAGTGAGCAAATCTTATTGGACGGAAGCACAACAGCATGGTATATGGCTCAGGAATTGCCTGATATGCCTTTGACGGTTATCACGAATTCTATTAAGGTAGCCCTAGAGCTTAGCAAAAAGGAACAAATTAAAGTTATTTCCACAGGCGGAATGCTCCTTGCCAACTCGCTGTCCTATGTTGGACCCCTGTCAGAACGATCTTTAGACAGCTATTATGTCAACAAGCTGTTTCTATCATGCAAGGGTGTGCATTTGTCAGGCTTAAGTGACTCCAATGAGTGGCAGGCTATATTAAAGAAGAAGATGATCGATATTTCTTCCCAAGTTATCTTGCTTGCCGATTCTTCTAAATTCGGAGTAAAAACCTTCGCTCATATTTGTGATTTGAAAAATGTTCATCATGTCATTTCCGATGTGAACATCCCTGCTGACTATCAGAAGGAGCTGCAGGAAAAAACAATTCCTTATTCTATTGTAAAGATTTGAAACCCAATCATGGGTTTCTTTTTTTATAAGGGAAAACAGACATAAAATGTTCATAAATTCATTATTTTTTCTTTTGTTTGTTTTTGTTTATGTTGACTTATATTTGTTATCCTTTTATGATAAAGATGTAAAAAGACAACATACGAAAAAAGCAAAAATAGCAGATTAAGAGAAAACAAAGGAGTGCATGAGAATGCCAACAAAGGTTCAGAAGAAAAACCTAGAAGACGCCCCCTTCCTGAAGGAAATGTATAATGCTGCTTTTAATATGTGGAGGCTTGGATGGGATGAACGAAATGGCGGCAATATCAGTTATTTGCTGAAGGAAGAAGAGGTGAAAGAATACTTAGATGCGAGTAAGGTGGTACGCACAATACCGATTCCGACGTCTGTAGAAGAACTCGAAGGCAAATTTTTTATCGTAACTGGATCAGGCAAATACTTTAAAAATGCGAAGGAAGACCCTTGCAACACGTTTGGAATTATTAAGGTAGGAGAGAGAGGGCAAAGCATTGATCTGTTGTGGGGATTGGAGGATGGAACACTTCCGACAAGTGAGCTTCCTGCCCATTTCAAAAGTCACACAGAAAGACTAAAGGTGGACAGCGAACATCGTGTTATCATGCATAATCATGCGACAAATATTATTGCCATGACTTTTACTCATGAACTGGATGAAGCAATGTTTACGAAAACCCTCTGGCAAATGTGCACAGAATGCATCGTTGTATTTCCGGACGGAATTGGCATTGTGCCATGGATGATTCCTGGTACGGCAGAAATCGGACTGCAAACAGCACAAAAGATGAAGGAGCATCGCCTCGTCATATGGCCCCATCATGGTATATTCGGTGCAGGTACAACAATTGATGAGACATTCGGTCTAATTGAAACTGCTGAAAAAGCATCGCAAATTTACACAGCAATCGGAGACCCAGCGCGCATAAAACAAACCATAACAGACAGAGAATTAGCTGACTTAGCAAAAGCATTTCATGTTACCCCCCGTCCTGGCATTATTATTGCTTAATAGATTACCGAATCTTTTTCGTTTTATTTGTGAAATATTGAACATATAAAGGAGGATAAACATCATGTCTTCACATGTTTTATATATACCAAGTACGAACTTAATCGGAAGAGGCTGCCTAAATGAAGCAGGCGAATATTTACATCAGCTGAAGTTTACGAAAGCACTGCTTGTAACTGATAAAGTATTAGTAAACAATGGTATTGCAGAAAAAGTGATAAATATACTGAAAAACAATGCTATCGATTATATTATTTACGACGAAGTAAAGCCTAATCCGACAATTGCTAATGTAATGAATGGCTTGCAAGTATTTCAAGAAAATCAATGTGATTGTATCGTTTCTGTCGGTGGAGGTTCACCGCAGGATGCAGCAAAGGCTATTGGCCTTATGGCAGCTAACGGCGGAGATTTAAGAACATACGAAGGTGTGGGAAAAACAGCGCATAAATCTGTCCCGATTGCAGCAGTTAACACAACTGCCGGCACTTCAAGCGAGTATACGATTAACTATGTTATTACAGATGAAGAACGGCAAGTGAAGATGGTGATGGTTGATAAAAACAGTCTTGCAGCAATTTCCATTAATGATCCTGAGCTGATGACGGCAAAACCTGAAGCATTGACAGCTGCTACAGGGATGGATGCTTTAACACATGCGATTGAAGCGATTGTGTCAAAAGGAGCATACAGGATTACAGATGCTCAAGCTTTGGCTGCAGTTGAAATTATCTTTGAATATTTGCCAAAAGCAGTCAAAAATGGGGAGGATCTCAAAGCAAGAGAGCAGATGGTATTCGCCATGTTCCTTGCTGGTGTAGCATTTAATAATGCAGGACTTGGATTTGTCCATGCAATGGCCCACCAGTTAGGCGGCGTTTACGATTTACCTCATGGTGTGTGTAATGCGATGCTTCTGCCAATCGTTGAGAGGGAAAATGCTAAACGAGACCCAAGTAAGTTTCCGGCAATTGCTAAGGCTATTGGAATTCAAACAGAAGGCAAATCAGCTTTGCAATGTGCAGAGGAAGTGATAAATGCAATTGAACAATTAAGCGTTAGTGTGGGTATTCCTGCAACTCTGTCAGAATTAGGCGTATTTGAAGCAGACTTAGATAAGCTTGCTCAGTTTGCGCTTGTGGATGCTTGTGCCCCAGGGAATCCATTTCAGCCTACAAAAGAAGAAGTAATCGCCATGTATAAGGAGATTTTATAAAGTAATATAAAAAGAGGCTGGTACAAAAGTATGTAAGTATACAAAAAAACCAAACTAATAATAAAGTGTACCCTTTGTAAAGGACATTTAAAAAAAGCCTAGGCAGTTTTAAGAAGATGATCTCTGTATTGAACAGGGGTCATCTTTTTTAAGTTCCACTGATATCTATAGTAATTGTAATAAATC
>NZ_JAMAUK010000048.1:0-17939 GCF_023714395.1 Niallia sp. MER 6
GAAAGTTACCGGTTGAAAAATGCACTTTCTTCAATCAAAACACAAGATGGAATTTAATGTAAACACTAGCTGCAAGCCTATGTAAATTTCGCTGCATTTTTCTGCACTTTTTGCTTGCAAAAAACAAGTATTTTCTGCCGAGTTTCCAATCCAAATTAAATGTCCCCACGAATCCACTAAATGTAACTCTGATTTGTCTATTTTTTCGAGAGCAGTCTGTGGATGTTCAAGTGGAATAAAACCGTCATTTTCACTATGCATAATAAGAGTTGGACTTTTGATAGACTCTAAATCTGAATCCTTCATTTCTTTAGATTGTTTTAGATCAATAAGGAAACCATGGCCAGAACGTTGACGAGCATTCATCTTCGTAAATTCTAACACATCACTAACTTCAGATTTCATTTTAAGCTCTTTTTTGTCAAGAGAACTAAACTGTGGAGCCATCATTTTAAACATAGCGTTCGGGAATAAATGGCTCAGTTTACTCAGTAGTCTCCATGTTAACCCTTCAATTGTAGGACGAAAAATGATATTGGCAGCTTTATACTCCAAGTCTTTATTTGTCAACCACTCCTTAGAGACTGCACTCTCTAAGATAAGACTTTTTACTCTTTCTGGATACAAAGACGCAAAACGTATTCCAGTTGGACCTCCAGCTGAAATTGCTATAACATGGACTTGATTTATTTGTAGATGTTTCAGTAAATCCCCATAATGTTCACAGGCCTTTGTTAAACTTTCCCCTACTTCTTTAGATGTACTTCCATATCCCGCTCTTGAAGGTGTTATTATGGAGTAACCATTATTTAGTAGTGATTTATATCCAAATTCTTCATTACAATTTGAGTGTCCACCGTGAAATATTAAAATTGGCTCTCCTTTACAGACCAATGAATATTCAATTGTTATTCCTTCTCTAGAATATTTTTTAATTGTTCGCTCCATACTATCAACTCCCATAGTGATATTACAAGTTTCCCAACTAAATGTTTGGCGAAATCTAAAAATTCATTATTTAGATAGTGGATTGAGGATCAATTTAAGTTAAGCTATAGTATCTACTAGCAGTAAGTGACTTTGTATGTTCTTCTTCAAAACGAATTTTCAATACATTTCATTAAAGATTAAGAAACCTGATGTTTCTAAACTCGTCAAACCTACTTAATAATTAAGTCAGGTTTACTTTTTAAATTTAGATATCGATGTATTTAAAGTGGTAAATTACGACGTTTAAACACTACAACAGCTGCTGAATAAGTAAAAAATCCAATTCCGAATAGAATAATGGAAGGAATGAATATCTCAGCATCACCGCTTGCTATTTCACTAGGATTGTATAATGAAAATGGTGTTAGGTTCCTCAACCATTCAAAATCCAAGCTAATTTTCCCTGCCATATCTAGCCCATAAAAAATAAAGGTTAAAGCACCAGCTATACCAAGCGATTTTTTTTCGTCGTTACATAAAGATGAAATCAAAAAAGAATATCCGCCAACCACATAAAATAATAAAAATCCAACAAAGTTTATCTGGAAAAATGAATTAAATTCAAGCGAGTATTGTTCATCAATTAATGTTTCAGCAGCAACGATACCACCTAAGAATGTTAATAATACAATGAGTAGTAATCCACCAATCAATACTAATGCTTGAGTTAACGCTATTTGACTACGAGTAACTTTGGTAGAGAGTAAATAAGCCATGGACCCTTTATCAACAAGATGTGACAACAGTTGAGTTGCGGTAATTACACAAAAAACACTTAAGATAATTGGGAAAAACAGACCGAAATATTCAGCAGAAATAAATCCACCATAACTAATTAGCGAATCAAGTCCAAGTGCTTTCTACATAGTTTCAGGAATTATATTTATTAAATCATTTATTGCCTCGGTATTATCTGCAAACATGGGATATAAAGATGTCATTAAAACTACATACAGTGCCGAACCGAACCCAAAACTAAGAAAGCTTTTCATATTAAGTTTTACCATATGATTGAATAAAGAAATATTCATTCTACAGGCTCCTTCGTATCATAGTAGTTCATAAAAACATCTTCTAAGCTTTGACTAACACTACTTATATTTTTAACATTATATTTAGACAAATCTGCTATTAGTTCATTGTAATCACCTTGGATTATTATGCGAACCACGTTGTCATTTGTGTTTTCAATGATTAAGTTAGATGCTTGGATTTTTTCCACATCATGTTTATTTGCAAGAGTAATATCATAAATTTTTCTTTGCATGAATTGCAAATCATGGATATTTTTAACTGTCACAATCCGGCCATCCTTTATAATTGCAGCTCTATCACAAGTCCTCTCTATTTCTGAAAAACTGTGGGAAGAAATTAGAAATGTTTTTCCTTTTGCTTTTTCCTCCAATACAAGATCGATAAAAACCCTCTGCATTAATGGATCTAATCCTGACGTAGGTTCGTCTAATATATATACTTCAGGATTGTGCATGAATGTAACAACAATTCCTATCTTCTGTTTCATCCCTTTTGACATTTTACGAATCGGAGTTTTAGGCTCAAACTGAAGTCGTTCAATTAGTTCATTACGCCTTTTCTTATCCTTAAGGCCTTGCATACCTGCCATTAAATCAATAAATTCTATTCCATTCATTCCATCCATAAAAGAAATTTCTCCTGGTAAATAACCTATTTTTTCTCTTGCTTTCTCTTGTTGTTCCCAAGTGTTAAACCCTTGAATTAAAGCAATTCCTTTTTGCGGCTTCATGTAACCCATCAAATGACGAATCGTTGTGGATTTTCCTGCACCATTCGGTCCTAGAAATCCGAACACTTCTCCTTTTCCTACCTCGAAGGTTACATCAAATATTCCCCTCCCGTTTGAAAATTGTTGGGTTAACCCTTGAAGTTGTATCATATAGCATCTCCCCTATAAATAAATTTAATAATGGATAGTATTAAATGAAATATGATAACGTTTTTGAAAATAAGTCTCAAAACTAAACTGTTTATATTTAGCTAACAGAACAAAGAATACTTTGAGAAGTATTTTAAATATACAAATTTAAAATAAAACCTGCCCTTTTTAAAGTCTATTAATGTACGACTTACCAGGTTTTTTAACATTGGAAATGCTCTGGGGACGATGACGTGTTTAGTCACTATCGCTATTATCAAAGTAATTGTGATTAACATTTAGTATGAAAAAGTAAACTACTGCAGAACTGAAAATAAATATTAGAAACTTTTTTATCTTTTTAGGTTCCATCAATAACTCCTCATTATAGAAAAATTGCATATTATTATTCATAGAAACTGGTATGGTATAGATTGACAAAATTAATCCGACAACTGCAAATATTCCGTATAGATGTAATACTGTTCTAATTGTTATACTTTTCTTTTTATATAAATCAGCATCTTGGGATATTTGGGTATTTGTGTTCAAACTGCATCCCCCTTTTTTTATTGTATAAGTAACTATACGACTTAACACAATAAAGGTTGCTTATTATTTCAATTCAAATGTCCTTTCTATTTAGCCCCCTAATGAACTTGGACACCTACTAAGAGTGGTTTTATACTTGAAGTAGCCAAATAAGGGGGCTTTTATCATGCAAAGACGAAAACATTCGGAAGAATTCAAACGACAAGTTGTACAAGAAGCAATAGAAACAGGGAATAAAGCATTAGTCGCGAGAAGACATCAACTCAGTCCTAATCTAGTCCACAAATGGATGAACGCTTTTCAGGAGGATAATGATTTCAGCATAGGGGAAACGATTTCTTCTTCCGTGATGAAACAGGTAGAGAAAGAAAATAACCAGCTCAAAAAGCTGTTAGGGGAAAAAGATTTAGAAATCGCTATCCTCCGTGACGTATTAAAAAAGAAGAACCCTCACTTACTGAAACGCTTGAAGTAGCGAATGATTGGATTAAAAAAGGATACGGCATCCGTAAAGTTCTAAGGATTCTAGATATTTCTCCTTCTACCTATTACTATCAGC
This sequence comes from Niallia sp. MER 6, assembly GCF_023714395.1. NCBI lineage: Bacteria > Bacillati > Bacillota > Bacilli > Caryophanales > Bacillaceae > Niallia > Niallia sp. MER 6. Next base: position 3,996 of record NZ_JAMAUK010000048.1, read on the forward strand.
AGCAGAAAAAGGAGAAATCAGTAAGTGAGGGACGGCCAATTCCTGGTTATTCGTTCACTATAAACGGTCAAAAAATAGCAGACGAACAAATTCAGGAATGGCTAATGGAATTGATTTCAGGGGAAGCTGGTATCTATGGCTATCGTAAACTGTGTATCCTTCTTCGAAGGGAATACGCTTTAGAGATCAACAAAAAGAAAGTGTATCGATTATGTAAAGTCCTTGATATTTTACAGCCCCAGCGAAAAATCACTGTTTCTTATCCTAGAAAATTAGCACTTAACCGAGTGATTACTGGGTCGAATCAACTTTGGGAAATGGACATTAAATATGGCTATATCGAAGGAGAAGATCGTTTCTTTTTTATCCTATCGCTCATTGACGTATTTGATCGCTCCATTATTGACTATCATATCGGCCTACATTGTATTGGCTCTGATGCCAGTCAGCTGGTGCAGCGTGCATTATTTAAGCGTCAGCAATTTAACAGCGAAACAAAGCCGGTTATTCGAACAGATAATGGACCACAATTTATTTCGATAGCCTTTCAGAAAGCTTGTGAAACCTTAAAAGTACAACACGAACGAATTCCACCAAGAACGCCGAATATGAACGCACACATTGAATCGTTTCATCGATTACTAGAGCATGAATGTTTAAGACGCTTTATTTTTACCTCCTACGAGGATGCGTACCGGGAGGTAGCTAGGTACATGGATTTTTATAATAATCGAAGAATCCATTCCAGTATTTTAGATTTACCTCCAAGTGAATTCTATCACCGGATTCAAACGGAGGATTTAGTGATAGATGAAGTGAAAGTTTGAGGTAAGATCTTCCCGTACCTCAAAAAATAAGAAATACTGAGAAAGAATGAGTTAAGGATAGTATGTGTCCAAAATTAGGGGGTCAATCCGCTTTTAATGATTAATCCTTATACAACATACATATTTATTCTCATAAACAGGATTTATCGGTAGTTGATTATTTGCCAAACAACATCCTAAACAGCCACAATCAATTGGATAATTATTCTTTAAAATAGATTAATTCCATAAATATAAAAATTCCCTTCTTAAGCTAAACGCACTCAATAAACACTTACCATAACGTTCTGAGTTTGTGATTTTTTCACTTACGCTATCCTGCCATGTTTCTTCTCTAAGTTAGATTTTTATTGATTAAAGAAAAGCTGCCACGTTTATTACGCAAGAAAAAGCTCTTCCTTTTAATTAAAGAAAAGCCACAACATATGCTTAAATTGTGTAAAAGAATGCACTATAGAGGAACTTAGAAGTCTTAAGGCCTATTGGTATATTTATCATTTTCTAATTATTACACTATCTTGCTACTTTTGATAAGAATACATAATGAGAGACATAACAGTCATTATTAAAACAGACTCAAAACCATTCATATCTTGACGTTTAAATAAATGGAGTTTTCCATAATAAGGTGTCACTACAAAACTTTGAAGCAGATCAAATAGCAAATTTACAATAAAATATAACCAAAACCTTGCGAAGGTAAAATGAAAAATCGTCTACACTTACTATTAATTAAAGTCTGTAAGTCTCCATTACACTCTTTTCAACAATTGGCTGAACAATGATTGTACCTAAAGAAATCATAATAATTGTTTGTGCTATTGTCATTTGTGAAATAGTTTTTCTTCCAAATAATCTTAATAATAAAATACCCATGCTTATTAAGATGGCAGACTTCCATATAAATAACATCTCCATCTATTATCCTAATATAACAAAATCCTCTGAAAGAGAAGAACTTCGATGTAGATGATGTACATTTCCTCATTTTTTAAAATTTTATACTACATTATTGGTTATTGAATTGTACTTAACAGTTTTAATGTCATGATATATTATACAATTTTGTTTATATTGGTTAATTTTGAAACCTAAGGTTACCTTGTGAATTAATTTTTTTGGTCAAAGATTTTGTTTATTAAATTTCAGAATAAACTTGTACCCTCTCTTTTAAACGAATATATTGTTTTTCATTAGTGTCTGTAAAAGCCTCATCTCGACTTGATTTGTGGTCCTGATAATGCAAAAAACTTTTCGAATTGTAAAGCTGTAAAATCAATCTAATTCCATCTATACTATTATAAAAATGCCATCTACCAGAAACCTTTGTTTTTAATATTTCTCACCCAAACAAATCATTTACAACTAAAGCTGTAACGGCGTATTGTCCTTTTGCTCAATTTTTTTAAGTCCAATGGTTGCTTGTATCCATTGACCACGATTTAAATAAAACAAATAATAAAAAAATAAGAGGCTTTTCCATTTTTTTCTTCATAACATTTCATTTTTATACTTTAAAATGCAATAAATATTATACATAAAATTTCTATCTAAATTTCAGAATATCTGCTCTTTTAACAGCTACTTCTAAAGAACTTGACATCTCAAATTTTTAGCACAATATTTTTTTATGTTACAATAATGCCCATGGAGGTGTGCAAATGGGTGATTTAAAAATGTTTTCGTCCCAGTTTGATAGGTTTATAAATAATTTTAAGCACTTTAATTGGATTGATCTAGCAATAGCGCTATTAATATTTGTTATATTTTTAGGGTTTAGGAAGTTATTCACTAAGTATATTTATAAAATTATACTATCTCTTGTTTCAAAATTACCAATTGAAACAGTATCAAAAGTATTCGTGGCTTTTGAAAAGCCTTTTAGATGGTTTTGGGTGATTATTGGTACTTATTTATCATTAAGTTATTTGCCATTTACAAATACTTCAACGAATTTTTTCGGACAAATCTATCAATCTTTTCTGGTCATATTAATAGGATGGGGGTTCTTTAACTACTTTACAGACGAATCGAATCCTTTTGAGAAACTTGTTTCCAAAACAAAGATTGATTCGGACAGTATGCTAATACCTTTCTTAGCACGTATTATTCGTATGATTATTGTTATTTTTACAGCCGTTAGTATTCTAGGAATCTGGGATATTCAAATTGGTGCTTTTGTGGCAGGTCTTGGGGTAGCAGGTCTTGCTTTCTCATTAGCTGCTCAAGATACAGTAGCGAACTTTTTTGGAGGCATTGTTATTATTACAGAGAAACCTTTTTCAAAAGGTGATTGGATAAAAACTCCTTCTGTTGAAGGAACTGTTGTGGATATTACATTCCGTAGTACGCAAATACGAACATTTGCAGATACGGTAGTGACGGTTCCGAATTCAAAGCTATCCAATGAACCTATCACCAACTTATCAAGAATGGGAAAACGACAAATTAATTTCGAACTAGGCTTATCCTATAATACAACCAATGAACAGATGAAAGCAGCATTAATTGATTTAGAAGAGCTGTTAAGAAACCACCCAGGTGTTCATCCTGATCTCATTCTTGTTAAGTTTACTGATTTCCGCGATTTTAGTTTAGGTGTTTTACTTTACTTTTTCACCAAAACAACCATGTATGATGAATACTTAAATGTAAAACAAGATATAAATTTGCGTATTATCGAGGTATTAGAAAGGCATGGTATTGAAATTGCTTTCCCTACTCAACAGATTTATGTAGCAGAGCATATTAAAGAAAATAAATCATTTTCTTCTGAAAATCACTAATATAAAAAACAGTTCTATCGGTGAAGTGCACCCCAATTTTAGACAAAGGTCTAACAATTGGAGGTGTCTTTTTTATGGGCAAATTTTTGATAGAAGAAAAATTTAGTGCCGTTTTGGAATATATAGATGGTGATGATGGCGTAAATATAATAGGGAGAAAAATTGGGGTTAACTATGCTCTTTTCCAAGATTAGATTAAACAATATAAGCTACATGGAGAAAAAGTCTTTGAAAAACACTATACAAACTACTTGTAACCACTAAAATAAAGTGAACAGTTTTTGCTCACTTCCAATGAACACTTTTCACCTAATAAATTCATTCCTGTAAACTGGGTTTATCAGTTTGTAGGAGGAGCAAAATGGAGGAAAAGTTAATGATATATTTAGAGATTCACCCATTAACTAAACAAAGATTAAGAGTTTCTTAAATTGCTAAAAGATTAAAGATTACCCGAACTACTGTGTATAAATAATTGGAAATGACTTTCGAAGAAGCTGTAAATGAAGTTGATATTGGGAAACGAAAAAAGATATTGGATCCCTATCGGGATTGGATTGTCAATTGGCTGAAGGAATATCCCTCCCTCAGTGGAGCTCAGATTTTTGATTGGCTACAGGAAAGGTTTCCAAATATTAAAATCGGAGAAAGCATAGTGCGACGCTATGTAAATGAAGTAAGAGAACTGTATCAAATCGAAAAGAAAGAGGAATCACGTGAATATGAGTCTGTCGATGAATTACCACCAGGAAAACAGCTGCAGGTGGATTGGGGACAATCCGTTCAAATGGATATGAATGGAATGGAAGTACGCCTCTATTTCATTGCATTCGTATTAGCACATTCCCGACATAAATATATGTGCTGGCTCAACAGACCCTTCACCACCGATTGATTGCAGTAAGTTAGAATGCAGGAGATCTAATCTTGACTAAAGGATTCCAAAAATATATTCAGCAAAGAAAGTTTCGAGGTGCATAATACAACTAAAAAGAGACCTTACGAAGTGTTTCTCCTGGAAAAGCAACACTTGCGAAAGATCTCTAACCCGCTTTCTTATGAAAGCAAATATACTGAAATTATACAAGGAATGTCCGTAAGGACAATACGGTGCACTTCAAATCTTACCTTCTAAAGAGGCAATATTAGAAGGAGCTAATCCACTTGAAGTCTGTGCTGCCATCTCTCTTACCTCTATTGTTGCTTATATTTAAAAGATCCCCTTTTATCTACTGTCATACCTGTAACAATCGAAGTTTTGGATAATTCGTTTCTATCCCATAACCTGATAAAAGGGGTATAAAACTTAGCAGTATAAACCATTTTAACCACTTCATAAAATTTATCTCCTATATAATTTGCTTTGCCTATTTTATCTTGTGACTTATAAGTAAAAATTATCCAAGGAATACAGTGAGAAATTATGAATTAAATGAGTTAATAATAAAATATAAAATAATTTCTAATATTAATGTCCATCTATAAAACAACAAAACCAAGTGAACGTCCTTTTATTTTTTCTCCGAATATTTTCAGATTAAATAAATTTTTTAAAAAAATATTTTTATTTGACAGCAAGCAACTTAACGCTAGTAATCAGAAGGGCTCATGTCAGTTTTTCAATCTCATCCTTTACAGTAATAATTGCAAAAGAACAACAAATTTATTTGACAGATATAGTTTTTTTCGAGATAATCGGAAGCATAAAATTTTCGGAGGGGTTGCGTGAATATAATTGAAAAGCTAATTACAGGTGGAAACACATTACTTTGGGGATATGTGCTTATTGCTGTTTTGTTATTATTAGGTATTTATTTCACCATTGGTTCAAAATTTGCACAAGTTAGGTATCTTAGGGAAATGTTCCGACTATTGAGAGTGAAAGAGAAAAATCCAGAAAACACCAGTAAAAAACAAATATCTTCTCTACAAGCATTTTTCGTAGGGGCAGGTACTCGAATTGGTACAGGCAATCTTGCAGGAGTAGCTATTGCCTTAGCAATTGGGGGACCTGGAGCAGTATTTTGGATGTGGATGGTTGCCATCCTAGGGAGTGCAAGTTCATTTGTTGAAAACACATTAGCTCAAATTTATAAAGCAAAAGATAACGGACAATTTAAAGGCGGTCCTGCCTACTATATGAAAAAACAGCTAAATAAAAAATGGATGAGTTTCATTTTTGCTGTAATGATGATCCTGTCATATGGTACCACCTTTAATGCCGTTCAAAGTAATACTATAGCCGTTGCTTTAGAAAATTCGTTTGGTATCAGCCCAGTTATTGCTGGCATTGCACTAGTAATTCTTACTAGCTTAGTTGTATTCGGCGGTATAAAAAGAATTGCTGATATTTCTTCTATTATTGTCCCTTTTATGGCCTTTGGCTATATTCTTCTCGCTGTCTTTGTAGTAATTACAAATATTACAGAGATACCACAAGTTTTATCATTAATCTTTAAAAGTGCCTTTGGAATGGAGCAAGTCGTTGGTGGGGGTATCGCGGCAGCTATTATGAACGGAGTAAAAAGAGGACTTTTCTCCAATGGAGCTGGAATTGGAGGAGATCCAATTGCCGCTGCTACAGCATCTGTCTCTCATCCAGCTAAACAAGGTTTTATTCAAGCTTTAGGTGTATTTTTTGATACTTTGCTTGTTTGTTCTGCTACAGCTTTTATCATTCTTACATCAGATGCCTATGGGTCCGGACTAACTGGTATTGAATTATCACAAGCAGCAATGGTTGAACACTTTGGAACATGGGGTGGCATCTTTTTAGGAATAGCGATTTTTCTATTCGCCTTCACCTCCATTATTGGCTGTTATTATTATGGGGAATCAAACTTGCCGTTTATCAGTAAAAGCAAAACCTTTTTAAACTTCTATCGTATACTGGCACTCGGAATGGTTATGTTTGGTGCAGTAGCTAACCTGCAAATCGTTTGGGATTTAGCAGACCTTACAATGGCAATTATGGCACTAGTTAATCTGGTTGCAATCGCTATTCTCGGTCCTATTGCTTTTAAAGCGCTGGACCATTATATGAAACAGCGCAGACTGGGGAAAGAGCCCGTTTTTTATCGGGATGATATTAAGGGTTTAAAGGGCGTAGAAGCTTGGCCAATTAGAAAGAAAAAAACAATGAATAATGTGGTTTAATACGTTCCATAGAAACAAGTAGTTAGAAAAATCAAATGAATATTCCGGTTATATGCGCACAAAAAATGATCTCTATAAATGATTAGAGATCATTTTTTATATCAACGTGGTATTAACAGTTATTTTACTATGAAAAATACATAATCGGCGTTGGACATATATCAGAATTTTTTTACTAGTAAGTGTACTCATTCAATTAATCCCCTTTTAAACCAAAAAACAAATCGTTTAACTATATATAGAATAATAATATTGCTAATTACACCTATAAAAAAGTTCCAATTTCTATATTCAATTAAAGAGCTGAAAGTACTAATAGCATATGTAAAAATAGAAATTAAGATGGAAAAAATTATTATTTTTACTATTATAATTCTTTCTCTATTTAAATTTGATATAGATCGGATAAATAATACTGCGAATGTAGGATAAACAATATAGTGAAGAGTAAAGCTCATTTTTGTTGCTTTACTAAATTCTCTCCATGGGAATTCTAAGAATCCCATCATTAATTGAAAATATTCATATATCCAGGCTATTGTTGATGTAAATAAAAAAGTAACTAGGTACATTCTTATGTTTTTTTGGGGAATGAAAATGACTAATATTAGAAATGAAACTAACCAAGAAATACTTAAAATGATTGGTTCAATTTTCATGTTCTCTCACCACAATAAGTCCTTTCTTGCACCACCTGTAAAACAAATCGTTAATGAATAAAGAGATGATAACTGTTATAAAAGTCCAATACCACTTCCATTCATGATACGTTACTAAGGTTGTGGTTCTTTCTAATACCACTTCAAACATAGTAAAAAAACCTGAAACCCCTACATAATAAAGAAGAACTAAATACCAATATTTTCTTTTTGGAAAGTATAAGCTAAACATGATTGCTACAATTGGAAAGAAGAAGAACTCAAAAGAGAAACTAGTTCTATTATAATTATTTGCATCAGGAAGTAACTGAGTAGGATATTCAATCCAACCCATTTCAACAGCAATTAAGCCTGCTGGCCAAGTAATAACTTGAAGAAATAAAAATAATATCCAGGCATCTCTTTTTTTATTTTTTGGAATGAATTTGATTAAGACTAATAGACAAACAATTGAAAATATAACAAGGAACCATCTCTCAAAAATCATCATATTATCCCCTTTTTACCTGTATTACCTTATATTATGTGTATAAATAGATATTTTAGTCATTTAGGCGGATATAGGAAATAACTATTTATATATTTTATGGACAACTAACAAAAATATGTAACGTAACTAAGTTGTAACAAATTATCTTGTACATCATACTCTTCCATACAGAAGAGAACGATAGGGTCTCCCGAGTTGCCGTATCATACCGATGTATAACGTGCCAAGGTCTCTGACTCCAGAGAGGTTTTATCCTTCTTGCCTTGAACAAAGGATAAAATGGTGCTTTCTGCACGAAGGTAAGGCACCAGCCCTCTCGGTTAACAAACGGTTATGGAGCTCAAATCCCTTCAACCATATGGCTTTCGGCCCTCTGTCGGGTAGAAAACTAGCGCGCGCAATCAAATATTATTCACGTTTGCGTTGCCGACTAATTCCATTCTGATTTTTGTCCGTTTATCTTTCCAAATCATTTTTAGAAATGTTAAGTTCTTCTAAATCCTCTCTAAAAATTAAAACTATTATCTTTAAAGATTTCTTTTTATTATAAAGTCCAGTTTAGAAGATCAGTTCCTCTTCCAATAGATAGGAAGTTGGATTTTAAATAGAATATTCTCATAATGTTTCCCCTACCCTATTCGACATTTTTTCACATCTTTTTCGTGCTATTTTACTCTTCCATATAATGAATATTTAAATTATAGAAAATTCAAATAAGAAAAACTCGTTTATTTTTACATAAAGCTTTATATGTACAAAAATAAAGGAGTTATTTTAATTGTTTAGGGCTGTAAATATTTATGTGATTTAAGCAGCAAGGTTTACTACGGCTGCTTAATTTACATTCAAAGCTTTTTTAATATCTTCTTTCAATAATGACCATATCCCTAGCATTCCTCATCATTATGTGATTTACTCTTTATTCTCTCCATTTTTGCATAGCTACTACTCTTATAACAAAACAGCATCAGAAGAAATTTGGAGGGAACCACCGTCTATCTTGTCTAAAATTTCTGTTACATTACTTGTGTACACAACAGCTAAATGAATTTGTTTCATTTTCTCTTCCTTTAAAATTATCATTGCAATATGCGGTTAAGTATATCTCATATATTTCATAAAACAAATGTTACTTTCAAACTCCCAGATTAGAATGGAGTCATCTTCCAACTAAAAAACTGTATCCATCCTTTTTTCTTCTGCTGCAACTATTGAAAACTCACTTGCCAAAAGAGGCGTGATTAACCTAATGTCCTTTAGTAGCTTTTACGCTTTTCAGCAACCTTAAATATTATATCCACGTTCTCTTTCTATAAAAAAACTCTAGAACTATTTATATTACTGGATTTCACTCAGGTAAGTCACCAATTTTATGTTCTCTCAGACGAAATTAGAATTTTTTCATGACTAATCATCCATTTAACTTCGTTTAAATCGCTTCTAGAAGCATTGTTTAAATACAATAAATAAGTAACATTCTTAATTAGATAACCTAAATATATCCATCTAATCGCATATAAATCATATTATATGCGATTAGAAAGAAACTTATAGTATAATAGAGTTAAAATAGATTAAAATGATTACATTTTATAGGTCTAATAAAAGAAACGTTCTTTTATCAGAAATCTGAATTATATGGGAGGAAGCCCTTGAAAAGCCAAAACGAGGAAAAAATGAATATAGAAGAAAAACTTCTTTCTACCTATGAAGATGAATTAGATATATTTCGGGCATATCTAGAAGACTTAGGTTACTCTCCCTTAACAATCCGGGTATATTTGCACGATACCAAATTGTTTCTAACTCATCTATATGAACATAATTCAGACATGGTTGGTTTAGATACTGTATCAAAACAAGATATTGCGGGATATTTAAGAAAGCAGCATCGTAATGCTGCAAAGTCCACTCGGAACCGTCGTTTGATGACTCTACGTACTCTTTATAAATCTTTAATAAAATCGGAATTACTTATTTCTAACCCTGCGCAAGATGTGGATATGGCAAGACAAGAAAAAGGAAGGCTTCCAACTTACCTCAATGACGAAGAACTGAGGCTATTCTTTTCAACTATACCTCCTAACGATTACTATATCCGTAACAAATGTATGTTGATGTTAATGGGCTTGGCTGGATTGCGAGTAGTTGAAGTTCATAATCTAAACATTTCAGATATTATCAGGGATAGAGAAGATCCAGGCATTGAGGTGTCCGGAAAAGGAAACAAGGCACGGTATATTCCCCTTCCTAAACCTTTGTTTGAATTATTATTACAGTATGAGCGAAGTCTTCGCCCGATGCCAAAACCAACTCATGCTAATGCGTTCTTCCTTTCTAAAAGAGGAACCCGAATTTCGAGGAGAAGAATACAGGAGGTAACTGAAGATGCTTTTGAACAACTAAAGAAGTTGCCTGGCTATCAGTATTTACAACAGAAGAAATTATCAGCTCATAAATTAAGGCACACTTTCGGAACTGGAATGGTGCGAGAAGGAACGGACCTAGTGACAATTCAACAACTCATGGGTCATACAAATTTAAATACGACACAAATATATACTCATGTCAGCAACGAACAAAAACAGAAAGCGATGCGTAACAAAGACGTGTCTCGTTATTTTTCATAAAATAAACAAATTCTAAACAGCTCGATTTTTCATCGGGCTGTTTTATCAAGTGATTTCACTCTTAAATTGTCATGTTTTCCTATAGATAAAAATACAGTTTATCACTTATATACCAAGGGTTTAAGTACAATCCAAACCCAAAAATTAGAATTCCCAGAGGGAATTAACTTTTATACTATGTATAATTGGACACCTAATTTTGTTTAAATTGGATTCTCCGACGTCATTTTCGACTAGTTATATTAGTTTCTCTTATGTTATTTTGCTTTAAGGCAACCCATTAACTAAATTAATTCTCTTCAATAATTTTCTCACTCCTGACATTATGTAACGATTTAAGCCATACTTCTAAATCCTTCTTTTTTTCGACAATAAAATGTTTCTTTCATGATTTCTATTTAAAATTGAACCTTGCAGTAAGTATTTTTATTTCTAATTACTTTTATTAATTTTTTATAATTCTATGGATGTGTAAAATTTAATTGTTTCGTTCTTATTACACTATAGCCCCCGATCGTAATATATGGTTAGCCAGATTTTTAATATGTACCCTATGGAGTAGACACTTAAAAAGGTCTACCTATGGGGTACTTTTATGTATAATAAGAAAATCTATAGGAATTGGAGAATACTAAGGATGTCTAAAATACATTTTACTGAGAAAGAAATTGAGTTACTTACTATTAATCCATATGTTAAATCTGTGAGTTCAAAAAGTATTACATATACAGATGAGTTTAAGAGAATTTTTATAGCGGAATGTAAAAAAGGAAAGTTACCAAGATTAATTTTTGAGGAAAATGGCTTTGATATAGATATTATTGGGATAGTCAGAGTACAAAGGGCAGCTTCAAGATGGCGCACTGCTTTTAGGGAATCTGGAGTAAAAGGACTTAGGGATACGCGTAGTGATAATTCAGGGAGACCATCTAAAAAGGAGCTTTCTCTGGAACAAAAGAATGCTAGATTAGAGGCGCAAATTCAGTTGTTACGAGCTGAAAACGAATTATTAAAAAAGTTAGATTTGATAGAAAGGGGGCTAAAGATAAACGAGTAAAAGTTTCAGCTGACCAGAAATTTCTTTTAATACGTTCTGTAATAGAAAAATATAATCTGAAAAATATGGTAAGTTATTTATGTAAAATTACAGGTGTTTCTCGCTCAGGTTTTTATAATTACTTTTCTTCAAAATCTCAAAAAAGAAGGATGTATAAAGAAGAACGTGATTTGATACTCAAAGAAAATATTCTAAAGGCTTTTTGTTTTAAACGACGCCAAAAAGGTGCACGTCAAATTAAAATGACTTTAGAGGGGCAATTTCAAATTATTTATAATTTAAAGAGGATCCGAAGAATAATGAAAAAGTACAAAATTGTATGTACTATCAGAAAATCTAACCCCTATAAGAAAATGTTGAAAGCTACTAAAGAGCACACTATATTCCCCAATTTATTAAACCGAAGGTTTAAACAAGAAATTCCCGGAAAAATTTTACTCACTGATATTACATATTTATATTACGGTAATGGACAGAAGGCTTATTTATCCACGATTATAGATAGTTCAACAAATGAAATACTTGCCTATAATGTTTCAAATACAATGACAATAGATTTATCAATAGATACATTAGTAATGTTAATTAAGAATAAACAGGTGAAATTTGCGGAGGGAGCTTATATACACTCTGATCAAGGGGCACATTATACAAGTCCAACTTTTCAGAAGTACGTTAGAAAGCTAGGACTTGGACAGTCTATGTCAAGAAGAGGAAACTGTTGGGATAATGCCCCTCAAGAATCTTTCTTTGGTCACTTAAAAGATGAAGCTAGTATAAAGCCATGTACTACATTAGAGGAACTTAAAAAGGAAATTAAAAACTATATGATTTACTATAACGATTTCAGGTACCAATGGAACCTAAAGAAGATGACTCCTGTACAGTACAGAAATCACCTTCTCTATTCGGCCTGACCTTTTTTCATTATGTCCTTTACAAAGGGTACAATTTATATTTCTGGTTGACCTTTTTTTATATCGATATATGATAATCGTAGCCAGGGTAGAACGTCCGCCCCCGTGGGACTAGATCCCGTCAACTAAACCGTTCACCCCCTAATTGTAGAAACATGTTTGAGGCTGGTTGAGACTTGATCTCGTATAACAAGCGAAGCTGTGATACTGCATTAGGTTATAGGGGTTACTGGCAAAGAATTCAAAGGAGGAGATTTTAGAATGAATCCAGTAGTGGGTCTGGATGTGTCAAAAGGTGAAAGTCAGGTTCAAGCATATTTGGATAAAGGGAAGCCATATCGTAAGGGATTTAAAGTTTCTCATACTCTTGAGGGGCTGAAGGAACTCTTCGATTTCCTGGAAGAAGTTAAAGGTAAAACTGGTATTCAGCCACCTGTAGTATTAGAGTCAACAGGACACTATCATTCCCCTGTTGTTTACTATTTAGAGAATCGACATTATTTATTAATAATTGTAAATCCATTAATCTCGTATCGAGCAAAAAGTTCAAGTTTAAGAAAAGTGAAAACTGATCCAATTGATGCCAGACATCTCTGCGAGCTGTATTACAAAGTGGACCTAGAGCCTTATAAAAAACGTGGCATTCAACTCTTAAACCTGCGAAATTTGACAAGACAACACGAAAATGTCACAGGTATCTATGTACAAACTAAGCTTCTGTTTCAATCTATTTTGGATCAAGTTTTCCCTGAATATAGAGGAGTTTTTGGAGATTTGCATTCGATTGTTTCTTTGAAGACACTTTTAGAATATCCATCGTCTGAGGATATATTAATGGCTAGTGAGGAACAGTTAGCTACTACAATCAATGATTTATGTAAAAGCCGTTCTCTACAGTGGGCAAAGGATAAGGCAAGCATGCTTAAGGCTGCAGCCGCACGCAATCCATTTGAAAAAACAATTTATCAAAGTCATTTATTAAGCCTAAACATGTATATTGATATGCTTCTTCAATACAAAGGGCACCTATCCAAGTTGGAAGCTGAAATAGATGCCCTAGCAAAAGAAATTGAAGAATATAATATCATCAAATCTATTCCAGGAATCGGTGAAAAAATCGCGGCAACGATTATATCCGAGGTCGGTGAAATAGATCGATTTACAAGTCCCAAAAAACTTGTCGCCTTTGCGGGCATTGACCCTAGTGTCTTTGAATCAGGTAAATTTAGAGCTACACAAAACCGTATTACTAAACGCGGTTCAAGTAGGCTGCGTCATGCTTTATATATGGCAGTCTGTTTTTTGCAAGCAAAAAGTGCAGAAAAATGCAGCGAAATTTACATAGGCTTGCAGCTAGTGTTTACATTAAATTCCATCTTGTGTTTTGATTGAAGAAAGTGCATTTTTCAACCGGTAACTTTC
>NZ_JAMAUK010000049.1:0-16964 GCF_023714395.1 Niallia sp. MER 6
TAATTGAAGTTTAAATTCAGCTGTAAAAGTTCTACGTTGGCGCGGCATTGTACCAAGCTCCTTTGGGTTAGTATGTTTAGTGTACTAGCCCTTATAAATTCTGTCCAACTTAGTGTAGCCGATTCACAGATATAATAATGTCACCTTTATATAATACGTATGGATGAGTTTCCATTAAAATAGATATTAGGTAATCTGGCATTTTGTGCCCTTCATATGCACAAATCAATGGGAACAAATGAGTATGAACAGCTTCGTCAACTATTTTTTCAAAGTCCTCTATTAAATGAAGTGGCTCTTCCATACTAGTCCACTCTACATGTGCCCATGACCACTACTTTTGTTTTTGTTACATTGATAATACTTGTACTTTTTGCTGCTATTACCTTGAACCATAACAGAGCCGCATTGAGTACATTTTAGTAGCCCGGATAAAGGATAGGTGCCGGGATGATTTTTTTTGTTGAATGCTCTTTTTTGATTGTACTTGCAAATGGATCTTTAAGTTCCAACACATCCAACGAAGGTGAAATCCGGAAGAATATGTTAGAAGCAGACTTAGTAGACGGAGAATAACACCTTGTTTAGAAAATGGGAAAACAGCTATAGTCGATTTTCTAAAAGATGATGAAGTTGGATTTGGGTCAACAGAATATATTATTTTACGTCCACTGCTTTTAAATTCCTATTACTTATATTTATTATCTCGAAACGATGAATTTAGAAATAATGCAATAAAGAATATGAATGGAACATCCGGTAGGCAAAGGGTCGATTCATCAGCGATTAAGCAATATAGGGTTGTATGTCCTACAGATAAAATTTTGGAGAGATTTTTGAAAATATGTAAACCTATGTTTGAACAGATAAAATATAACGATGAAGTCTCAAATGCGTTATCCATTACTAGAGACACCCTCCTTCCAAAACTTATGTCTGGCGAAATTCGAGTACCTATCGAAGAATAAGAAGCTGTTCCAAATGAAGTTTGGATTCCGAAAACCAAGCATTAAGAAGAGAATAACAACAAGAACGAGCATAAAAAGACAAATCATTCACCGTGCTGGATTGAAGATGCCAAGAGGGTACTGGTGGCTACGTAGTCCAAAGAAGTACGCATATAACAAGGTTTATAAGAGAACGATGTTTGACGTGTTTAAAATATTGAAGAAATTGTTCAAATGACGGGTTGTAGGGAGAGGGGGAACTACTTTGAGCTTGTTAGAGAATTTTACCGAAGAGAAACTGGAAGAAGCAGCGATAGAAGTACTACAAGAATTAAATTATCAGTATATTTTTGCCCCAGACTTCAGTAGCGATGGTCCTCATCCTGAGAGAAGGGATTATCGGGAAGTGATTTTAGCCCAGCGAGTGAAGGACGCGCTATTTAAGAATAACAGAGATCTACCGCAAGAAGCGTTGGATGAGGCTTTCAGACAGATTATCGCCTTTAATAGTCCAATGCTTGAAGAAAACAACCGTTATTTGCATCAATTACTGGTAGAGGGCATCGAGGTTTCCTTTCGAGAAGGGAACATAAATCGGACGAAAAAAGCCTTTCTCATTGACTTTGATCATCCGGAAAAAAATGATTTCCTAGCGGTTAACCAATTCACGATTGTTGAACATGAGGAGCGTAGGCCAGATATTCTCCTTTTTATCAATGGCCTTCCTCTTGTAGTCATTGAATTAAAATCTGCTACCGATGAAAATGTCGGGATTGATAATGCATATGAACAAATACAAACGTATAAACGCGACATCCCTTCCCTGTTTAACTATAATGCGTTCTGTATCTTGTCTGATGGAATAAATGCCAAAGCTGGAACAATTACAGCAAACCAAGAACGTTTTATGAACTGGCGAACAATTGATGGAATGACCATTGAATTACTAGACGTTCCCCAATATGAAGTTATGCTCAGAGGGATGCTAGGGAAAGAACGGATTCTTGATATCATTCAAAATTTTATCCTTTTCCAAGAGACGAAAGTAGAAGAAAAAGATGAAGAAGGAATTAAAATTGGCGATAAAAAGACCATTGCGAAAATACTAGCTGCCTATCATCAATATTTTGCTGTGAAGAAGGCTGTGGAAAAAGCAAAAGAAGCCACAAGCGAAAATGGAGATCGCAAAATCGGGGTCATCTGGCACACGCAAGGTTCGGGAAAGAGTTTCTCGATGGTGTTCTATACGGCCCAACTTGTTAAGGAGTTAAATAACCCAACAATTGTCGTTATTACGGACCGTAACGATTTGGATGACCAGCTTTTTCAAACCTTTTGGAAGTCTCGCGATGTTCTAAGGCAAACGCCGAAACAGGCACACATTCGAAAGTTAACAGAAGAACAAAAGAAGCAGCAAGCAAAAGACGGTTCAAAAGAAGTAAATGGTCTCTTTGATCTCCTGAATGAACGTGAATCTGGTGGCATTATTTTCACAACGATTCAAAAGTTTAAGCCAGAAGAAAGGGATATGCCTGTCTTAACAGATCGACGGAATGTAATCATTATTGCAGACGAGGCACATAGAAGCCAGTATGGATTAGAGGCAAAAACGGATAGCAAGACTGGTGAAGTAAAGTTCGGTTTTGCCAAATATTTAAGAGATGCTCTGCCAAATGCCTCGTTTATTGGCTTTACTGGTACACCGATTGAATTAGAAGATAAATCGACTCCGGCTGTTTTCGGTAATTATATTGATATTTACGATATGACAAGAGCGGTCGAAGACGAAGCAACAGTAAAAATTTATTATGAAAATCGAATTATAAAACTTGAAACTGATGAGGAAGAACTAAAGAAAATTGATGAAGAGTTTGAAGAGATCACAGAGGGCCAAGAAGATAATGATCGTGAGAAGTATAAATCGAAATGGTCTAGACTTGAAGCTGTAGTAGGTTCACCTAACCGGATCAAGCAGTTGGCATTGTTGAGCATTATGAAGAGAAGTCTAAAACGATTGATGGAAAAGCAATGATCGTATGTATGAGTCGTAGAATTTGCGTAGACTTATATGATGCGATTGTTGCTCTAAGGCCAGATTGGCATAGCAATGATGTCACCAAAAGTAAGATAAAAGTTGTTATGACTGGAAGTGCCGGAGATGAAGAAAAACTTCAGCCTCATATTGGCGGGAAACAGCGAAGAGACACTTTAGCGAAAAGGATGAAAGACAATAGCGATGAGCTTAAAATCGTTATCGTCCGGGATATGTGGCTCACTGGTTTTGATGTTCCTTCCATGCATACAATGTATATTGATAAGCCTATGCAGGGCCATAACCTCATGCAAGCTATAGCAAGGGTAAATCGTGTTTTTAAAGATAAATCTGGTGGTGTGGTAGTTGACTACTTAGGGATCTTGGAGAGCTTGAAAAAGGCGTTAAATCAATATACCGATAGTGATAAAAAGAGTACAGGGATTGATACCTCAGCAGCTATTGCAGTTATGCTCGAAAAACTAGAAATTCTCCGTGATATGATGCACAGCTATGATTATTCGGCATTTATGGGTACTTCACAAGCTGCGAGAATGCGTGCGATTGTTGGCGGGATGAATTTTATTTTGGGCAAGTCCGAAAAGGAACAGAAGGATTTTAAACAAATTGCAACCGAATTAGCCAAGGCACATTCCTTATGTGCAGCAACAGATGAAGGAAAAAACGTTGCAATCGAAGTGAGTTATTTCAAGGCTGTAAAAGCAAGTCTAGTGAAACTAGATGTTAAAAAGCCGCAAAAGAAATCCAAAAAGGAAGTAGAAGCGAGAGTAAACCAATTGCTTGAGCGCTCTATTATTTCAGAAGAAGTCATTGATGTGTTTGATGCAATGGGGATGCAGAGACCAGAAGTGTCTATTCTATCGGAAGAGTTTTTGCAGGAAGTAAAGGAAATCCAGTATAAAAACTTAGCAGTTGAGATGTTAAAGAAATTGCTAGAAGGCAATATCAAGACAATGGAAAAGCGGAATCTTGTGAAGTCTGAAAAGTTCTCCGAGAAGCTTCAAAAGGCATTGAACAAGTATAAAAATCAAGCCATTACCAATGCAGAAGTAATGGAAGAATTAATCCGAATGGCTCGCGAGATGAAGAAGGCCAAGGACGAAGAGCAGGACCTAGGCCTAAACGAAGATGAGATCGCATTTTATGATGCTCTTACATCTGATTATATTGTGAAACAATTAATGGATGACGAGACGTTAAAGAAAATTGCAAACGAGCTAACTGCTGCAATCAAACGTAACATATCTATTGACTGGCACATCCGATCAAGCGCACAAGCCGGTATGCGACGAATTATTAAACGGCTTTTGAAAAAGTATGACTATCCACCAAAGCAAGTAAAACATGCCTTGGAAGTAGTGATGAGACAAGCCGAGTTGATGTGTGATAATTTCAAGGTTGAAGATTTACAAGCTGTTAGAGCTGCGGAGAGTAGTGCAGAGTACGAAGTTTGATAAGTAACTATGATACAATACTAAAAGTAGAATAAACAAACATACGAACATTTGACCAAACCGAATGATTACTTCTTAGTTAAGACACCTTTGATATTTTATTAGAGGTGTCTTTTTTTATTGACTAAAAAGTAGTCATTGAAAAAGTAAAATCTTGAATTGAATCATACACATCCATTTCAGGTAAAGGAGAGTATTATGAACCCATATAATAGACGCTGATGTTTTGGAAGTTCTGAATCAACATTTTCTATATCCAACAATCATAAATAAATTACCTAGAAGTGGTCAAAGGCAAGTCTTCGAAGTGGAGTTCCCTTCTGGAAAAGAAAGTATACTTAAATTTGTTGATGTCTCACCATATCACACACATCAAAGACTTGAATGGAATGAGTTAGAACAAGAAAAGAAATACGAAATTGAAGCAAATTCAAAGCGAATTGTTAGGGAATTACAAGCATCAAAGAAATGCCCTATTTTACCACAGCTAGAAATTATAGGGAATACCAGACTTATATAAAGGGCCCCTATCATTTCATTTACTACTTTGAAACAAAGTTTGAAGGGCAAACTTTAAATAATAGTGAATTGTATCGTCAAGAACAGGGCTTTATGGCTGTTATTCAATTTTTACTTCAAATGGTGATTCAATAGATGCAGGACTAGTAAAATCAAATGAGGATGAGAGTTTAACTGCTACTCAGGCATTAATTGGGACTCCGCGCTTTATGGCACCTGAGCAAGAACTTTGTCAGTGTAATCAGTATGTTTTTCTAGATATGCAAAAGTTCGAACGGCATTCTTATGAAGATAGGCAATTACTTTTGCGTATTGATAGTTAGAAAGCAAGAGTGCCTGTTCATAACTCATAAGCAAAGAATCGTTTTGTATCACTTGGACTATATCTACATTTCCAAACCTAGCATTAAACTCTGAAAGTATCTTTTCATTTTCTTTTAACTCAAGTTGTTTGAATTCAATAAATCTTTCTTGTAAAGACAACTCACTTTGAAACATTTTTAGCACCTCTACATTATAATAACCCAAAAGTCAAAAAAATTTAATCTTTTGTTTAGATGGAATATAGGAGGAATAAATCAAGAAAATTATACACCTATATAATTTTATGTAATAAATATTCATGCCGTTTCCCCTTTAGAACAAGAGTAAAAAATAGAAATTTCCATATCCTCAGTTGGGTAGTAAATTAGGCATTTAGTTTAGAAAAAAATAATTCCCCTTTTTGTTCCCGTGTAAAATTGGTTTTATCAAATATCGCACTCTTATTTTATTTTGTTACATAAATTGTCTGTTATGCAATAAAACCTTTTAACGTAATGCACAAGGTAAAGAGAGTACACTAAAATGGAGAACTTTTTAAGATAAAATGCTCTGCTAAGACATATGTTAGGGGAAAATCCAGAATAATTGCTAACAGCGGGATGTACATAAGGTAAAGAGAGTACACCAAAATGGAGAACTTTTTAAGATGAAATGCGCTGATAAGAGAGATCTTAGAGGGAAACCTATTATAATTGCTATCAGTCGGATGTTCATAAGGTAAGAGAGTACACCGAAATGGAGAACTTTTTAGGAGAAAATATACAGAAGCCAGTTATTCATAAGACTAGAATAACTGGCTTTTATCGATTAGCTTCTTGGAGCGTCTACACTTATCTGGACAGAAAAATTAAGGTCACGTACACTTGATCTAAAACAGATGAGGAGAACCCACTTTGACAAAACGAGAACGTCGTACTTTCACGCCCGAGTTTAAAAAGCAAATGGTTCAGCTATACCAGAATGGAAAAACGAAACGAGCCATTATTGATGAATATGATCTGACTCCGTCATCTCTTGACCGGTGGATCAACCAGGATGAAACCTCCGGTTCTTTTAAAGAAAAAGACAATCGTTCTTCTGAACAACAGGAGCTTTTAGAACTCCGCAAGGAACTAAAACAGCTAAGAATGGAGAACGACATTTTAAAGCAAGCCGCGCTGATAATGGGACGAAAGTAAATGTCATTAAGCAAAATAAAGACAACTACTCGGTATCAGCAATGTGCAGCGTCCTACAAATCTCACGTAGTACGTATTATTATGAGGCCAAAGAACCTCAGTCAGAAGACGACGTAACAGGCACTGTCATACAAATTTTTAAACAAAACCGAAACACCTATGGCACGGAAGATTAAAGTCGAGCTTTACAAGCGTGGATTTACGGTTTCTAGAAGACGAATTGGCCGTATCATGGAGGAGCAAGGGCTAGTTTCCTCCTATACAGTAGCACAGTTCAAGCCACAGAAAACTCCCTGTAATGAGTCGACTCAGGCAAACGAATTGAAACGTAAGTTCAGCAGACAGAAGTAAAAAAAGTAGTCGTCAGTGATTTAACATACGTTAAAGTCAAAAATAAATGGCATTACGTATGTATCTTTGTCGATCTCTTTAATCGAGAAATCATTGGTTTCAGTACAGGACCCAACAAAGATGCGAGCCTTGTCGCACGAGCTTTTTCTTCTATTCAAGGTGATCTACGAGATATACAGCTGTTCCACACCGACCGTGGTAGTGAGTTTAAAAACCAGCTCATCGACCAAACGTTAGCGGCCTTCCAGATTGGCCGATCTTTAAGCATGAAAGGCTGTCCATATGATTACGCTGTAGCGGAAGTGTAGATTTAAAACAAAGTTTAACTGTTTATAAAAAAGTTTGACCGTTTTAAAAAAAGATTAACCGTTTATAAAAAAGTTGCACCGTTTTACCCCTTTGGATATGATTGTCTAAAGGGGTGTTTTTATGTCCAAAAGAAAAAGAACATCTACAGTGGAAAAATGGATCAAAGAAGGTCGTGGTACAGGAACAGGTACAGACTACCGGCCATGGCTAAAGATTCAAGATGTTTCCTCATTAGGTCGGTCAACGAGGTTAAAAGGCATTAAAACTAGTAGACAGCACGAATTTTTATCAGACTTAGAGCGAAACTACTTTTACTTGACTGAATTTTCTGATGTTATTACAGATATAAGAGAGCAGTTTCCTTTATTACCTCAAGAAGAAACGCTTTTGATAGCAGATGAACTTGGAATAAAGCATCCTAGAAATCCGAAAAACGGAGAGCCTATTGTAATGACAACGGATTTTTTATTGACAATTAATAAAGGGCAAGGGATTCATGAAGTCGCACGTACAATTAAAATGAAAGATGAGTTATTAAAAGAGAATGTACTTGAGAAGTTCGAAATTGAAAGAGAATATTGGAAGCGTAAAGGAATTGATTGGGGTATTGTAACAGAAGAAGAAATCAATAAAATAATTGCGAGAAACATTAGCTATATTCACGATTATTATGATATTTGTAGCTATGATGTGTTTCAAGAATTGAATGCGAAAAACATTGAAGACTTGGTTATGTCATTACTAAGTAGATTGCTAGATAGTTCGGCAAGCATAAGAACAATTACAAATGAATTCGATATAGATACACACCTGCCAATTGGTAGTGGTGTTACGCTTTTTTATCACTTACTTGCTAGAAAAATTATTGTCATTGATTTGCAAAAGCCATTGGATTTAGAGCAGTCGATTGAAATTAAGTATATTGATGAAAGCAACTTGAAGAAGGTGAAATATGGATGATTTATATTAATCAAGTACTTCAATATACAGTAGATTCTAAACGGATTCGTATCATTGAGATGGAAGAGTTTCATGTGTTTATTGTTGATATTGATGCAATTAGTTCCATGCCGAAAAAGGAATTATATTCGAATCTAATAGAGGAAATCCAGCAAGGTGAATTACTTCTGATTAGCGATCCATTTGCAAAAGTAATAATAGATAGTGAATTATCCGACCTTCGAATTCAGAAAAGAGATGAGGGTTGGTCGATTATTCAACATTATTGTTTAGAACACATGGAAGCATTGCTTCAAAAAGGTGGTCGTGAAAAGAAAATAAAAGAAATTGCAGATGAAAGTGGAACAAGTTCTACGAAAATAAAAAAGCTACTTAGCCGTTATTGGCAGCGAGGTATGACGAAAAATGCAATGCTCCCTGATTACTCGAATTCGGGAGGAAAAGGTAAAACAAAAACTTTAAATAAAGCTAAGGTAGGTCGCCCACGAAAGGTGAGCATCAGTAATGAATATCAAACAGGTATTAATATTACGGATGAAGTAAAAGTTCAATTTGAACACGCCATTAACAAGTATTACCGAGCTTCAAATAACTATTCGTTGAAAGATGTTTATAATTTCATTCTGCGTGACTTCTATTCTGATCGCTATAAGGAAAATGGTGAGATGAAGTACCGTATTTGGGATGCCACTCGAATTCCCTCATAACATCAATTTTACTATTGGTTTAAAAAACTTGAAGACCCAAAAAAAGATATTCAGTTCCGTAAAAGTACAAAAGAATATGAATTGAAATATCGCCCTATTTTAAGTGACTCTAAATCGGAAACAAATGGTCCAGGTACTAGATTTCAAGTTGATGCTACCATTGCGGATATTTACTTGGTTAGTTCGCTTGATGTAAATAAAGTAATTGGGCGACCAGTTATTTATGCAGTACTTGATGTGTATTCACGTATTATTACAGGTCTTTATGTTGGACTAGAAGGTCCATCATGGATTGGTGCAATGATGGCTTTAGATAATATGATCGCAGATAAAGTAGAATTTTGTAAGCAATATGGAATTGATATTACTCCTGAGCAATGGCCAACACATCATTTACCTGAAATTATTATTGCTGACCGAGGTGAGTTTGAAGGGTATTCGGTAGAGAATTTAATTAATAATCTTAATCTTAAAATTGAGAATACTACAGCTTATCGTGGGGATTTGAAAGGGATTGTTGAAAGGAAATTCCGTACGTTTAATGGGAAGGTAAAGCAAAAAGCTCCCGGAGCAATTCAAAAGGAATATCGAGAACGAGGAGATCAGGATTATCGCTTAAATGCTACTCTGAATTTAAAGGAATTTACATCTCTAATTATTACAATGGCGCTGTATCATAACCAAAAGGTCATTGATAAATATCCTGTTGAAAAAGAAATGGTAGCTGATGGACTAGTGCCAACGCCAATTAACTTATGGAATTGGGGCATTCAAAATCGTAAAGGAAGACTAAGAAAAGTTGATAGAAATGTACTTCGTTTGAACGTGCTTCCAAGAGGAAAAGCGACAGTTTCAAGAGCTGGAATCAAGTTTAAAAACCTTCTATATGGTTCTCGCCAAGCGATTGAAGAGCAATGGTATTTGAAGTTGAAAAATAGAAGTTTAGAAATCGTTTATGATCCGCGACATATTGAAAAAATCTATATTCCTCACGATAACGGAATGGATTTTGAAACATGTATTTTATTAGAACCTAGTCAGCAATATAAAGGTGACTTCTTAGAAGAAATTGTCTTCCAACAACAACTTCGGAATGAACTAGAAGAAATGGAACGAACAAATCAAATTCAGCTCACAGTAAATACTGATGCTGCATTGGAAGAAATTATTAAAAAAGCTGTGAAGAACAAAAAACAATCTTTTAATCAACCAACAAGTAAGAAAGCTAAAATAGCTGCTATTCGTGATAACAAGGATGTTGAAAAACAGTTAAACCGTGAAACTGAAAAGTTTGATTTATCACCTAATAAAGTTAGTGAAGCAGCTGAAGTAATCGACTTCGTTACAAAAGAGAAGATTGATGAAACACCACCTAAGAAATCAAGCTCACGTCTTATGGAAAAACTAAAGAAGAAGCGAGATGAGGAATTTGGGAAAGACAAATGACATGGTTGTCTTAAAAGGAGATTTTGAGAAAGGTGTCTATAAGGAGCAACTTTTAAGTGAATATACCAATAATCCCTTCATCGAAGCTCTTCCACCTATATTCAATGAGGATGATGTGCTAGAGCGATTTATGGTGACCCCACGAATTAGTGATCAAGATAAGTTAAGTGAAACGAATATTCGTTACCACGTCTTAAAACGTGTGAAAAATTTTATCCAGCCGTTACCGATTCATTTCGAGGTAGAACGTCGATTGTCTACATTGATTCGGCGAGGTTATTTAGCGCGTAACCCATTAGATAGAACATTTCTAGAACGTGTTCGTGTGTTGCATGAATTGCGTGAGGAAGAGGAAACGGCTCACAAATATATAGATGAACGACTAAATTATATTTGTTCAACTGCCGATAGCTTATCCATTATCGGTATTTCTGGAATTGGTAAAACAACAGCAATTGAACGTCTTTTGCTTATGTATCCACAGGTGATCAAGCATGAAGAATATAAGGGACAACCGTTTAATCGAACCCAAATTGTATGGCTCAAAATTGACTGTCCTTATGACGGAAGCTTATCTACCCTTTGTAAAAGCTTCTTTAAAGCGATTGATGATTTACTAGAAACACGATATCTTGAAAAATTCGGGTACCTAAACCGGGTGACATCGACAATGCTGTTGCATATGACATCACTGGCAAGCATGTATGGTATCGGTGTTCTAGTAATTGATGAAATCCAGCACTTATTACATTCTAAAAACGATCAGGAAGAAATGCTTAATTTTTTTGTAACGTTGTCCAATACAGTTGGTATTCCAACAGTCTTAATCGGTACTTCTAAAGCGCAAAAACTATTCAAAGGAAACTTCAGACAGGCAAGACGTGCTGCAAGTGAAGCAGTTATTTGGGATCGTATGGCGGAAGATAGTGAAGAATGGGAGTTCTTCCTAGAAACGCTTTGGGAATTACAGTGCTTAAAAACCCAATCCAAGCTTACAGAGGAAACGAAAAAGGCATTTTATTATGAATGCCAAGGGATAACTTCTGTTGCTGTAAACTTATTTATTCTAGCACAAGAAAGAGCATTGTTTGATGAGGATAATCCGAATGAAATTATTACACCAAAAGTATAAAAAAAGACTGCCAAAGACGATATGCAAATGATTCAACCGATGATGACAGCTATTCAGAAGAACAATTTGGCTGAAATGACGAAATATGAAGATATCATGATCAACCTTGATGAAATAATGCTGAATCATAAGCGAAATACAGAAGTTACAGGGCGTATTCAAGAAGCGTTTAGGGAACGCCAAAATACAATCCAGTATAAACGCCAAGACACTATAGAAACTTTAAGTGTCGAAGTGGCAGCCCTAGGTATTTTTGATAGTTTGAAAGATAACGACATTAAAAAACTCGTACAAAAAATAGTCGGTGAAAATCCACTTGATATTGATTTTCACCAGCTTAAATCAGATGTAATTCAGCAGGCGATTGCATTAAATCAACAAAAGAAGGAACAAAAAGATAAGCCAAAAGTGAAAAATGCAGAGGTTTTACCATTACTAACGCTAAGAAAGCGAGCATTGGACAAAAAGCAACATCCTCATGAATTATTGAAAGCAAATGGATACATTAAAAATCCTTTGAAGGAATTCTACTAGGAGGGAATCAAATGCTGCCATTCTTTACGGATCCATATCCAGATGAATTGATATATTCGGCGATTGCGCGATATCACTTTTACAGTGGAAATATTGATTACAAAGATACATTGGAAGAAGTGTTTCAAAGTCGTTCTGTAATACCGAGTGTAGAGATTGGTAGTCATTTTTCTATATTAGCTGAGCAATTAGGCTCCAACTATTCTGTTGAAAGCTTATTAGCTAAGCATACGATCTACCTTACTATGCTTCGTTTCTTTCCAAGCAACGCCAGAAAGAACTTCTACAAGATGTTCAAGTAGATGGAAAAGGACTTTATACAAGACTTGGCATAGTTGCAGGAAGCATTTGCAGAAAGAATGGACTCTTTTATTGCCCAGAGTGTGTGCAACTAATGATATTGAGCAACATGGAGAACCCTATTTTCATCGTGAGCACCAGCTACAAGGGATTGATTTCTGTGCACATCATGAACTGAAATTAATGAAGTATCCTATCGATTTTTCAAAGCAAAGTCGAATTGAGTTTATTCGATTTGATAAAAAGCTAATGAACTTATCAATGATTCAAGAAGTTGAACTAAAAGAGTTTATAGCCATTCAAATTGCTTTAGCAAAGATGGCTTATCAACTGCTGCAAGTTCCAATACATCAATTTTCAAGAGAATCTATTAATCTTAAATATCGTGTTCTTTTACGGGAGCGTAATTTAATAACAACGTCTAATCGAATTCGGCAAAAGGAGCTATACAAAGCATTTCAATCAAAGTTCCCAAAAGGCTTTTTAGATGAGTACGAATCAGCAATCAATGTAAATGATGAATACAATTGGTTGAAGGTCATTACACGCAATCTAAAACGTCATGTACATCCTTTCCGTCATTTGCTTATTCTTTATTTCTTAGAACAAGATTTGGAGTCCTTTTTACAAATTGAAGCTGATACAGGTCCTTTCGGTAGTGGCCCATGGCCCTGTTTAAATAAAGCAGCTAATCATTATAAGGAATTTGTGATTCATGAAGTAAATGTTACAAGGGATTTTAAATCAAATGCACCCATTGGCACGTTTGAATGCTCTTGTGGCTTTATTTACGCTAGAAAGGGTCCTGATAGATTATCTGAAGATAAATATCGTATTGGACGTACAAAAGCGTATGGAGATGTCTGGAAGGCTAAATTACATGAATTAGCAGTTGATGGAACCTACAGTATAAGAGCATTAGCTAGAATGCTTGGCGTGGATTCGAAAACAGTTAAAGGACATCTTGCCTCAGTTGAGAAAATAGAGAAATTACCTGATAAAGTTTTTCCACCGATGTTACATATGTATCGAAAGCAATTATTAAAAGGAATGCAGCAATATCCAAGTTACTCGAGAACACAAATTCGTCAATGTTTACCGAAAGAATATATTTACTTATATCGAAATGATAAAGAATGGCTGTTTGAACAGTTACCTATAATTCAGGCGAAGGAAAAGCCAAAATCAATTGTCAATTGGGACGTACGTGATCGAGAATATCTTTCTAAAATTAAACAGCTTTACAAAGAATTAATTGAACTGGAAAAGCCCGTACGTATCACGATTTCGATAATTGGGAACGTCTAGGAATCTTATCAAATTTGGAGAAACATCTTGATAAGCTGCCACAAACTGAAAAATATCTAAATAAAATTACGGAATCTATACAACAGTTTCAGATTCGACGATGCTGTAAAATTATTGATCGTATGTTGCTGGAGCAAGAACCAGTTGTATTATGGAAAGTACAGCGTATTGGCGCTGTTAAGTCACATCATTTTCACGAAATAAAACCGTATTTGGAAGAGTATTTACGAACAAAACAGGAAGTGAAAAGTTATGAGCAAACAACAGGTTAAACTAGCTTGGCCTTTTGCTAAAGGTGAAAAAGCACAACTAATATGGATTGGTGAGCCATTTCGATATGATCATAAAATGATAATCAAAGCTTATTTTCGCTCACAAGGTCGTACAGAAGGTATATTAATGGATTGGGGTACATTACCATGCTTAGCAATCCAACATTATTATACTGATGGCATCATAACGCCTAGTCAAGTTTCTGAAAGTGTACAAGAAATCGATATGACTATTTATCCTAATAAAGTTAAATTTCACGAACGCCCTTGGTCTATTCAAGGAAGCAGTGATCCTGCAACTTCCCGTAGTTTCGTGTTCTCTTTTGATGGAAAGAATGTGATTTTACCAGTCATTGAAGTATTGCGTAGCATTTTAGCTCCGAACGGCTTCCTTTTATATCGCTTGTTTGAATCGAATTCATTTCCTCAGTTTTTCACAGAAACATATGAACCTAATAAAATCCATCTTAGCTTTTCATCACAATATGAATTGAAATACACAAAGACAACGTTCATTTATCAATTGGTGTGGTTGCTAACGAATCGAGACCTACGACAAGCCTATGAAAATATAGCATTTACTTGGTTGCAGGAAAAGACTTTGAAGTTCGAATGGAACTTTACACAACCGATTACAATAACAGCTCGTGTAAAGGAGAAGAATAACACGTGTACAGTATTACAAATTGTTAATGTGAAAAATAAAGATATTCCGTACCAACATATTTCGATTTCGCATCCAGAAATACAAAATCAAGAGAAATCCAATGAGGCAAAGAAATACACTTATCGTTCTCTAAATAGACAGGGTGATGAAGAGGGCTTTACATTAGATGAACAATTAGATGGTTCTACAGAGGACTTTGATCTAGTACAAATGAATCAGTTGAAACATGAATATACATCGGTACCCAAAATCAAACGAATTAAAAGTAGTTCCTCAAAGCAGCGAACGAAAGAAGATGAAAATACTAAGAAATACTATGGCAGCAATGATTCAATTCGATCTACAGCAGACACTGGAGGTCAAAAACTAGCAAGAGGAATAGAACATCAAATGTTATCTGAAATTCAAGTACAAGGTGAATTGCAAGATTTCATTAATGTCCTTAGAATAATGGAGCAATATCCAGAAGTAAGTGCGATACGAGCATTTATAGATGTGTTACCAGAGGGAATTGGAGACCGCAGATTTACGAAATTGAGTGATAATATCACGAAACGACGTTATGTGATTGCAGAAGTATATATGATAAGTGGGAAGAAATTCAATATTATTGAAGTTGAGCGAGAAGATCGCTCTTTATCAATGCTAATTTTATCATCACTTGCAATAAATGATTGGAAATCGATTTATGATAGATTGTTAGTAAACCTTGTGAATGATAGTGGTACGTGGACAAGTAAGTCGCTGAAAAGTATTGAGGAGAGTAGGGTTACAGTGATGAAAGCTAAACACAGTTCTAAAGGGGTTAAGCATAAGGCTGAAATTCTATTAAATAAGTTAGAATAGCAGTGAAGATTTGAGTAAAGGAATAAATGAAATACCTCTTCCCTCAAAGAATAATCCAAATATTTCCCCGAATTAATTCACGCTATATACACTTACAATAACTAATTCGAGAGCTATCACCAATACTTCGTAATCAAAACGGTGCGACTTCTTTAACTTACATAAAACAATTACGCTAAGAGTGACTAAGTATATTATTTACTTTCTTTGTTGACAATAGTTAAGAGTGTTAACAGTATTAGAAATAGGAGGGCCCTGCATTTATGAAGGCTGTAACTTATCAAGGACCAAATCATGTACAGGTTAATCAAGTAGAGGATGCAAAATTAGAAAAAAAAGACGATATTATAGTTAAGATTACTTCTACTGCTATTTGCGGATCTGATTTGCATTTATATCAAGGTAACATGCCATTACCCCCAGGATATATTATTGGCCACGAACCAATGGGTATTGTGGAAGAAGTTGGACCTGAAGTCACAAAAGTAAAAAAGGGAGACCGTGTTGTCGTTCCCTTTAATGTTTCATGTGGACATTGCTTTTATTGCCAACATGAAATGGAAAGCCAATGTGATAACTCAAACCCTCATTATGATTCTGGCGGATACTTGGGTTATACTGAGAAGTTCGGTAACCATCCGGGTGGTCAGGCTGAATATTTAAAAGTCCCTTTTGGAAACTTCACTCCCTTTGTTATCCCGGAGTCATGCGAATTGGAGGATGAGTCACTGCTCTTTTTATCGGATGTTCTGCCAACAGCTTATTGGAGTGTAAAGAATGCAGGTGTAAAATCAGGCGATACAGTTATTGTTCTTGGATGCGGACCTGTTGGGTTGATGGTACAAAAATTTGCCTGGATGGAAGGTGCAAAGCGTGTAATAGCAGTTGATTACTTGGATTACCGGATCAATCATGCGAAAAAGATGAACAATGTTGAGGTATTTGAGTTCACAAAATACCCTGATATGGGCGAACATTTAAAAGAGATCACACATGGTGGGGCAGATGTCGTCATCGATTGTGTAGGTATGGACGGAAAGAAATCACCCCTAGAGTTTCTGGAACAAAAATTCAAACTGCAGGGCGGAACCCTTGGACCTATTCAAATTTCTACTAAAGCTGTCCGAAAGTATGGGACAGTGCAAATGACTGGTGTTTACGGGGGTAACTATAATCTATTTCCATTAGGTGCATTTTGGATTAGAAATATTAATCTTAAAATGGGACAGGCTCCAGTCATTCATTTTATGCCAGAATTGTTTAAAAAAATAACAAATAACGAATTTGACCCAAGAGATATTATCACACACAAGATGTCCCTTGAAGAAGCAAGTCATGGTTATCGAATTTTTAATAATCGTGAGGATGAATGTATAAAAGTCGTTTTAAAACCGTAATCCTCTTCTCTTTCCAAAAAGACTTCATACTTTGTATAGAAGTCTTTTTATTCGACCATTTAGCCAAGAAGGTCAAAAAGTAATTGATAGATACAATGAATAAACTCGCATACAGTAAAGACGAACCTGCTGATGTTAAAGCCGATGTTAAAATCCTCAATATAGCCGGAATAAAATTCCCCATCTAAAATAGAACCATAGTTTGTTGAGAGGAGCTATGGTTCGTGAAGACAAGAGGGGAATTTTTTATGATTAAAGAA
>NZ_JAMAUK010000004.1:0-329502 GCF_023714395.1 Niallia sp. MER 6
TCAAGATGAGATTTCCCATAGCGTAAGCTAGTAAGATCCCTGAAAGATGATCAGGTTGATAGGTTTGAGGTGGAAGCGTGGTGACACGTGGAGCTGACAAATACTAATAGATCGAGGACTTAACTAAAACGAAAAGCGGAAGGAGCCCGCTTAAATCGATAGGATGTTGGAGCGCGCGAGAAGCAGTCGCAAGACTGTGCACGAGTGAGTGAAACAGCCGTACGATTTGGCTTCTGCAGCTGGACATAAATGATTACTCATTCTTTCTTCTTACAACATAATCTAGTTTTCAGGGAATAAATTCGCTGAAAAAATTTTAAAAAAGTGTTGCAAAAACCTAATAGATAAGTTATAATAATACTTGTCTTGAAAAAAGGTCTGGTGGCGATAGCGAGAAGGTCACACCCGTTCCCATACCGAACACGGAAGTTAAGCTTCTCAGCGCCAATGGTAGTTGGAGGTTCTCCTCCTGTGAGAGTAGGATGTCGCCAGGCATACCATTATTCCGCAGTAGCTCAGTGGTAGAGCACTCGGCTGTTAACCGAGCGGTCGTAGGTTCGAATCCTACCTGCGGAGCCATATATGGAGAGCTGTCCGAGTGGCCGAAGGAGCACGATTGGAAATCGTGTAGGCGGGTAACCCTGTCTCAAGGGTTCAAATCCCTTGCTCTCCGCCATTATCACTCAACATAATATGGCCCATTGGTCAAGCGGTTAAGACACCGCCCTTTCACGGCGGTAACACGGGTTCGAATCCCGTATGGGTCACCATTTTAAATATACCAATTATGGAGGATTAGCTCAGCTGGGAGAGCATCTGCCTTACAAGCAGAGGGTCGGCGGTTCGATCCCGTCATCCTCCACCATAAAATCATCGCGGGGTGGAGCAGTCTGGTAGCTCGTCGGGCTCATAACCCGAAGGTCGCAGGTTCAAATCCTGTCCCCGCAATCTGGTCCGGTAGTTCAGTTGGTTAGAATGCCTGCCTGTCACGCAGGAGGTCGCGGGTTCGAGTCCCGTCCGGACCGCCATTTTTTCAAAAAAAGTATAAAGGCTCAGTAGCTCAGTCGGTAGAGCAAAGGACTGAAAATCCTTGTGTCGGCGGTTCGATTCCGTCCTGAGCCACCATTTATGTCGGAGGGGTAGCGAAGTGGCTAAACGCGGCGGACTGTAAATCCGCTCCTTCGGGTTCGGCGGTTCGAATCCGTCCCCCTCCACCATTTGAATACAGGGGTATAGTTTAAAGGTAGAACAGAGGTCTCCAAAACCTCCGGTGTGGGTTCGATTCCTACTACCCCTGCCAAATGAATAACATGGCGGATATGGCGAAGTGGTTAACGCATCGGATTGTGGCTCCGACACTCGTGGGTTCGATTCCCATTATTCGCCCCATATATATTTATAATAATTTTTGATAATCCTGAATATAATGTTATTGGGCTATAGCCAAGCGGTAAGGCAACGGACTTTGACTCCGTCACTCGTTGGTTCGAATCCAGCTAGCCCAGCCATTATGCGGAAGTAGTTCAGTGGTAGAACATCACCTTGCCAAGGTGGGGGTCGCGGGTTCGAACCCCGTCTTCCGCTCCATTATTGTCAAGGCGGCATAGCCAAGTGGTAAGGCCAAGGTCTGCAAAACCTTTATCACCGGTTCAAATCCGGTTGCCGCCTCCAAAAAATTATTACGCCGGTGTGGCGGAATTGGCAGACGCGCACGACTCAAAATCGTGTTCCTCTGGAGTGCCGGTTCGACCCCGGCCACCGGTATCAATTAAGTAAACCAGCTCCTAGTTTAATAGGAAGCTGGTTTTTTTGTGTACATAAACAAGTAAACTAAATATACATACCTTCATAGGAAGAGTGGAAACAATGAAACAGGAAAAAGGAATAAAAGCAAAAGTTGCTGCAGATAGAATTGGTGAATTAGGAGAGTATAAGATAAATATCCAGCTAGATCAGCTTCCCAAAAATTATTTGTACCTCAGCGATTTACTTATCAAAAACAGCAAGGCCCAATCTGGCTATTCCCAAATTGATCATATTGTATTTACCCCGTACGCCATTTTTGTCATAGAAACAAAAAATTACAAGGGAACGATTTATGGTGACCGTAAGCGAAAAAGCTGGAGTGTTAATGGAAAGTTTCCAATGATGAACCCATTTAATCAAAATTATGGGCATATAGAGGCAATTAAAGCTGTTTTAAGCGGTGTAAAGGGAGCTGTATATGTATCAATGATTTCCTTTACAAAAAGAGCGGTGTTTAAAGTCAATCAAGAATTGAGACAAATGAAATCAAACGATCTTATTGTATATGACACTGAGCTTTCAGATTTTATTGCAAGAAAATGCAATGTCCTCAAGCTGACAAATCCAACTCCAATTTTTTCAGATCTTGTCCTTAAGATTATGTATAACACTTTGGAAAGGGTAAATGTCACGTCTCCAGAAATAAGAAAGCTGCATGTGGACGAATTGCAGAACAAGAAAAACTAAGCAGCAACTCATAAGAAAAAATTCTGTGTTTTGCTATCTTTAAACCTCTTTTTCGAATGTATCTACAGTCTGACAGAGAACACATTATTCCCTAATTTTTGTGTAATAAAGAATTCAGAAGATAATCTAGCAAATATGTCCTATTTTTGGTGTTTTTGGTTATAAAGGGCAGTTTTGGTTCCAAATAAATCCAGATATTTGGTAGAATTACTATAACACTATAAAGTTATTAATAACCTATACCGCTAGAGCACTATACTTGTCCAGTCTTCAATCACTGCTCAAAAGAGGGGAAGGAAACAGGGATGATGATTAGAAAAGATTCACAGAAGCAGATAATCAAGATTGCATTTCCGCTTGTTGTTTTCGCCCTTATAGTGTTGATGAAAAATTATTGGGGCAATGAGGCTGTTGCTTTTTTGCAAGGGAATAAATGGAGTTTATTAATTGGATTTACGGCTACTATGTTATATATTAGCTGGGCGTTTCCGATTTTTTTCCGAGAGTACAAGCAGAACTTGAGACGGACATGGTATTTTTTATTCATTGTTGGCATGATATTGCTGCTGATGGATATGGGATTTAAGGAGAGCGAATGGAGGAGCTACGCATTAATGGCTCTTATGTTTGTTTTTGTAGACTTGGCAATATTTATCACACCGAATATAAAACGAATCGGGGTAGCAGAAGTAGAAAGCATCAATGAAGTAGAAAGTATTAATGATGAAATGAAAAAGGTAATCATTCAGACGAAAAGCAGGAGTAAGCAGTTCACAACCATTTTAGACAGTATTGCCACCTATTCGTTTGGAACGCAGGATTGGACTGACATAGAAGACTATCGTATAAGCCTTGAGGACTTCCTGTATGCTTATGGCGAAGTATGCAGACAGGATATTACCGTTTTCTGCAAGGAGGATGATATCATCTTTTCTGCTGAAGTCGGGACCACTCTCGGGATAGAACTGGAGGAAGATCAGCTGAATCGCTTAAATGAAGAGACAATTGTGCAATTAGACAATAAAACGGTACTTATTCCTTTCACGAAATTAATCCATCCTGTCGTTATTTCTGTTGAATCGGAAAAGGAGCCCTTGCTGCAAATTGATTTTGACTATATCATTGACCTTGCAGTAATTCACTCCTGGTACAAAGAGCATTAAAAACGGGCGCTCTTATAGGTGGAAGATTCATGAATATAATGATAAAATGGAAGTATAAACAAGGAAAGGAACAGATATCATGGAGGACAAAGATTACTCGATGCCTGCAGTCAGAGAAGCTGGTCGGATAAGAAAGAAAAACCAATCACCTCTTATTGTTAAAAAATCAACATCATCTCTTCCACATGTTCCTACAGCATTATATACAAGGGAATTGTTCGAAAAGAGTGATGAAGTGGTTAATCACTTAAAATACAACAAGACTGCCAGAGGAACAAATATAATCCATCTGCATGATTAAGAAACACATATTTTGCCTATACAGTAAATATACTAAGCTTATGATAATAACAGCGTGGGGGAATATGATGACATCAAAGAAAAGAAAAAGTCCCTTTTTACTGGAAAAGCCAAGCGGAAAGCTGCCGAAAGGCGATCTTGAGCAGGATGTCTTATTGGAGCTTAATGCCGAGCTGAAATACAAATTACGACAACTAAAGATGAAAATACTTGATTAACATATAAATATCACAAGAAATAACAGCTTGACCTCAACAGGTTAAGCTGTTTTTTTGTATGTTAAAATTTCACTTCCTATTTTTGTCACAAAATATACAAGATTTTTGATCCCCCAAGTATCTATTTTTAATTAATTACATACTCACCTTGATTTTCCTTTATCTTCCTATTTTGAGATGGATAAAGACTATTATAATCAGCATTCTTCTATTACTATTCCAAAATAGAAACTGACCGTTCCACGAAAGAAACACATTAACTGAATAGCTCCTTTAAAATTTGCATGTATCTGTTATTTTTTTTGTGAACTTCTCCCTTTCATTAAAGCAAGGAGGCAGAAATGAAAAGAGCAATAATTTCAAATAAGTTATTTTCGCTGCTATTGATAATTTCGCTAATCATTACAATGATTCCGATGGAGATATATGCAGTTGGAGATATAAATGCTAGCAATGACCCTGCAGGCGAACAGCTGGAGACTGAAGGAACTGAAAATGACTTGAATCAAAATTCAAATGAAGCAGAACCGGTAGAGACAGATACAGATAAGGAAGAAAGGGAGAAAGAGCCAGCTGTTAATGCTGGTGATAATGCAGACGACAAAGAGCTTGTAAAGGAAGGAGAGAAAAAGGAACAACAGCCTACGGCACAACAAGAGGATGACGAACCCGCCTCAGAGCAAGAAACAGCAAAAGAGGAAGCACCAGTAGAAGAAACACCAAAAGAAGAAACATCTGCACCAACAAACCCAAAAAGCTATATGCAAAGGGCCGATAATGGAACAGATGCAGGTTCATTCGGGCTGATTTACCTTACGAAGTTCACCAAAGTGAATGCTGGTGGATTTGGCGGCATGGCATTGGACTATGACAAAAACATCTGGACATGGGGATGGAATTATTTCTTCCAACTAGGCTTGAATATTTCTGATATGTTCAAGAGTGTGGGCGGAATGACAAAAATCACTGAGTTCATGAAGGATGGAAAGATAATAACCGATGTGAAATTCGATGATACGCTCTCCAATTGGCATACTCGTATTGCTTTATCCACTACAGGTGATGTGTACGTATGGGGATTGGGTGCAGCCGGGGAGATGGGAAATGGACAAGTAGGTATAGGGGTATCTATTCCTACTGCTGTAGAAAACCTGCCTAAAATTAAAACAATCTTTACTAATGCAGGCGTACATGCAACAACAATATTTGCAATAGCTGAAAATAATGAGCTGTGGTGCTGGGGTACAAATAAATATGGCCAATTGGGGATTGGCGACGCAGCGGAGATGCAGCCAACTCCTGTAAAGGTTCAGTTGCCTAGCGACATGGGGTCAATTGTCAAAATTATCGGAGGCGATGGTCAAACCCAAATATTGGATGATAAAGGCGACATTTATATGGCCGGTTGGCAATACGGAGGTAGACAAGGAGACGGCAGCGAGTACTCAGAAAAAGATAAAGAGAATTCCCCACAAGTAAACATATTCACAAAGCTCGAAAAACCAGCTGGCATGGGTAAGATAACAGATATATCCTCAGCTGTTGGACTGAATACAGCTTTGGATGAAAATCACAAAGTATGGCAATGGGGTATGTTTGATTACAGTCGAGAAGATAATCTTATCATACAAAAAATAATAAGTTTTCGTCCGGTAATTCTTGAAATTGATGAAGGAGAAGCTGGTTATACCCCTATTCCCCAATCGTTATCATCAGGTGACCTAGTTCATTTTTTTATTGATCAGTATGGAAAAACATGGGCATGGGGTTACAACTACTTTTATGGATTTGGAAAGGAAGGGGGCTCACTGACTTCAGAGGAAGATCTTACAAAAGTGGCTCAGCAATGGCCGAAGCAAATTGGAGATGGCGATACACAGCTGTATGATTCAGATCCTAAGCTGCCAGTCTATCTTACTGGGGACAGTCAAACAGGTATTGCAGCAAATGATTATTTTGGGTATTCCATTCCTGATAGTATAAACCATCCTACCATTTATGATGAAAAATATATGCTTAAAGATTCTAAAGGCAATGTATTGGACAAAGATGGGATTACTAAAATTGCTTATCAGGCGGAAACAGAAGGAAGCTGGTTGAAAGGCTTTTATTATAAGCTGGACAGAAATGGAGACAAAACTACAGAGATTGGCACGCCGGTAGTCGATCCAGTGGAAAAACCATGGATTGACACAGCGTTTAAGGAAGTTCCTTATGTGCAGCAAATCGCCTCCTTTTTATCGCAATATATGATACTGGATCGAGATGGAAATATATTTACTTGGGGATCGAATGAAGGCAGGGGGATAATTTCTTGGGGTTCTGATTACAATCCCAAGTATGACAGAGGTGGCAGTGTAGAGGAAGGGCTTTATGAAGAAGCGGTACATGAAGTCATGTATATGCGCGGCCAGCCGAGAATGGGAATAGCAACTGTAAAACCATCTAAACCAGCTAAAAAGGTTTATAAGGAAGCAGGAGAAACCAATGTAGATACGGCAAAAATCACAGTTGATATACCGGCGTCATCCTTTAATGAGGAGCTGCCGTCATATGTTACTAACTCGATTACGAGCATCAAATATATCGTTGTTCCATATGAGAGGAATATGGATATGGATGATGAAATCAGTCCTGAAGAATTCAAGGAGCTGTATGCAGACAGCGACTTTGAAAAGGGAGAGTTACTTGAAGAACCGGTCTTAGCTGAGACGGAAGATACATCGAAGACTTTTGAATTGGAAATCACAGATAACAGCATGATCTATTTTCTTATCGAGGATGAGCGTTATCGAGTGACACGGGAAGACGGGTCGACACAACATCATATGACTACCTATATTCCAGCAACATATATTGCTGACAATATTTATACGAAAACAGTGCTGAAACATGTTGGATTGGGAACTGAAGATGGACAAGAGGATATCCAAGTTTATAATGCAACAGACGACCATGTCAGAAACGTTACGAACGATGAGGAGTTTTATGGTCTTCCCTTAGGTAAGGACGGTTATGTAATCGGCACAGATGAAGCTGGCAATACGATTGAATCAGAGAAGCCAACTTTTGGGTATGACAAAGTCAGGATTAAGAGTTATGAAGCCGCTGGCAATGAAGGCATCCCTGAAGGAGTTATGCCATACTGGACATTTATAAATCAGAATCAGGAAGCGGAATATACATTAAATCACCTGAAATACTTAAGCGCTGATGATAAATTTTTCATCCATGATTTTTATTATGAGAAGAATCTTGACTACTGGCCGGCAGTCAGCGGCAAGAAGGTTTGGGATGATGATAATGTTCCAGCCTTACGGCCTGAGAGTCTGCAATTGAAGCTGTATAGATATAAACGGGATATCAGTTTAAATGCTGACGGAACATTTACTGGCACTGGTGAACTTATGGAAGAATCAAAAGAATTGGTGGATGAATTGACCGTAGAGGAAAATGATAACGGCGAATGGCTATTTGACTTTGGCAGACATCAAGGCTTTCAATACGGCTATCGGGTCGAGGAGGATTATAACGGGCCTTATCAGCTAATGGGTATTGAATATCAAAATCTAGGTCCAAAAGAAGATCCAATTCAGGATTTGACTAATATTCTTATCACAAACGAGCTTGGCCAGTTTAGTACGATGAAGCTTCAAAAAACAGATGAAGAAGGCAGTTTAATAAAGGATGGCAATGCTGTATTTGAATTAAAAGCAGCCGGTGATGGGATAATTTTAGATGAAAATCAAGAGCTTGCTGACAGCTTAACACTGGAGACTGATAATGGAGTTATTCTCTTCCCGAAACAAGCTCCCGGCACTTACAGACTGAGGGAAACAGAATCTCCAGATGGGTTCAGGCTGCTTCAAGGAGAAATTACGATAGTGATAGATTCAGAGGGAAAGATGACAGCAGCATATGGTAACGAGACTATAGATGTGGTCAGTGAAACACAGCAGGACGGAAGTGTCATCTACTCCTATGATGTAATTAATTATCAAAAGGGCAGCTTGCCGTTAAGCGGAGGAATCGGAACAATCGCCTTCACGCTTGCAGGAGCACTGCTTATATTTGGTGCCATTTATTTTTCGCGAAGAAGAAGCACATAATCTCTTATACTAAAAAAAATCCTCGCGTAGTAAATTTATAAATTAACAGGAGGAATAAGAATGAAGAAAGTAATGAAGCTTATTTTCGCATCACTTATTATTACAGCATTAGGTTTAGGAGGCTTTACTGTTGATGCAGCGTCCACCATTGACCCGAATAAAACAGGTAGCATAACGGTTCATAAATTAAGCATGGGGGAAGAGTCAATAACGTTTCCGGGGACTGGGGTAGAAGGAGCGATTCCAGATGGAACAGAGCCGCTTCCTGGTGCAGAGTTTGAGATAGTTCAAACACATAAGCTAGATGAAGCTACAGGCAATATCGTAGCACTTGGGAATTCAGACACTGCTTATACAGACACTCTTGTAACGAATAGTGAGGGGATTGTATTTTTTGATGATCTGCCGCTGGGAAGGTATGAAATGAAAGAAATTTCGGCACCGCCTGGGCATGCAGCAGATACAACCACTTATCAAATCGACATTCCTTTAGTCGGTGAGGATGGAGATTTATTCTATCAAAATGGCGAACTTGTATATGATGTTCATATTTATCCAAAAAATGAACCATTTTCTGCAGATAAATCGCAAAGACCAGCTGGTGAAGGCGAGTACAGGGCACCGGAACAAAATAATCCAATGTCTATAGCTGTAGGTGACAGCATCGATTACAAAATTAATGCTAATGTACCTGCAGATATTGCTGGGAATGTTAAGGATGAGCAAGGAAATGACATTCGTAAATATAAGGAAGCATCTGTGATTGATATACTAGATTCGCGTTTGACATATGCAGAGAATACAGGAGTGCTTTCCATCATTAGAGATGGTGAAGCTATCGATCTGGTGCAAGGAAACGATTATTCTATTGTTTTTGACTCTGGTTCAAACACTTTAAAGGCAGTAATGAATGCTGATGGAATGCTGAAGTTAGCAGCAGGAGATCAATTGGAATTTAGCTTTTCCGTAAAGGTTAATGAACAGGCCATAGATGATATAAGGCCAATTGAAAACAAAGGTAATATTGTATTAACAATCCATGATGGAACAGAAAACACAGTAGATACAAATGGAGTATACACAGAAACACAAGAAGGCTCTATTGAGTTAAACAAAGTCGATTCTTTAAAGAAGGAACCTCTAGCTGGAGCCAAGTTTCAATTATATAAAGCACTTGGTGAAGATGAACAAGCTCCTGATGAGGCAATTACAATTGACGGCATAGTGGCGGTGCCACTAAGTGCTGAGCAAACAACAGATGGAAACGGAAAAATTTATTGGCGACAGCTTTCAATCGGCACATATTTTATTGTCGAAACAGAAGCACCGTCAGGCTATAACAACCTAACTGAACCAATTAAGGTAAAAGTAGAAAGAGAAAGTTCTGCTACTTCTGAATTAGAGCTTCACCCAACCCTGCAAGTAGAGAACGTCAAAAAAGGCATTATCCCGCAAACCGGCGGAATCGGGACAATCATTTTCACAGTCATTGGATTGGTACTTATGATTGGCGCAGCATTCCTTCTGAAAAATAGAAAAGGCGATACAGCTTAAAAGTTAAAAGAAGAATGTGGGAGCTGATTCTCTTGCATTCTTCTTTTTAGGAGGTGCAGCATGAGAAGAAAGCTCCTTGTAGCAATCATATTTTTAATCGGTGTGGGAGTTTTTACTTTTCCCCTTATTTCTAATTGGTATAATAACAGGCTTCAATACAATATGATTGAAGGCTATGAGGATAAGGTGGGCGGGTTATCTGACAAAATAAAAGAAAAACGCCTGCAAGATGCAGAGGCATTTAATAACAGATTAGCATCTGGAAGCATCGCTTATCTCGACCCATTTTCAGCAAGTTCCAAACAGAAGGAGGGAGGAGCTGTTAAGTATCCGGAAGGCTTTTTGGAAGGAGAAGTAATCGGCGCTGTTGAGATTCCGAAAATTTCTGTAAAGCTGCCGATTCTTTTAGGTGTGTCAGATAAGATACTGGCTAAAGGTGTCGGATATTTGCCGTCATCCTCTTTGCCTGTTGGCGGAAAAGGCGTTCATACTGTCTTAACTGGTCATCGAGGTTTGCCTACAGCTGAGCTGTTTCGCAATTTAGATAAGCTAAATAAGGGCGATGTCTTTTATGTGAAAAGCTTAGGAAGGACTTTAGCTTATAAAGTGGATCAAATAAAAGTTGTTGAGCCGGAACAAGTGGAGGATCTTGCAATCATAAAAGACAAAGATTATACAACATTAATAACATGCGAGCCTTATATGATTAATACACATCGCATGCTTGTCAGAGGGCATAGAATACCATTCGTATCAGCAGATGAGGCAATGGATATCGAGTCATTTTTCATGCGCTATTTAGAGTATATTATCTCGCTGGCACTCATTTTATTGATCATTATCATTCTGATTATCAGGGACAGAAGAAAGGCAAAAAGGGATACGGAATGATGCTGAAAAAAATAATAGGAATGACAATATTTCTTGTTGGTTTATGTATTCTTTTATATCCGCAATGGATTATTTTCTATAACGACTTTAAACGTGATCGAGCAATAGCTTCCTATTATGAGCAAGCAGCAGTCAGCAAGTTTGCGGTGGAGAAGGAGTCTGCCAGTATATTAAATGCAGAGATGGAGAATTGGGGAGATGGGCAAATTGATCCGTTTGGTGAATATAAAGCAGATCAACAAGGAGAAGCAGGAGATGAAATCATCGGTTATTTAGAACTGCCGAAAATCGGTGAGAATCTGCCGATTTATATGGGAGCGACAGATGATCATTTGAGCAAGGGAATTGGTATTATCCAAGGGACATCGTTGCCTTATGGCGGTGTTAATACCCATTCTGTATTAGCAGGCCATCGAGGCTATAAATATTCACGGTTTCTACGCAATATAGATGATATGGTAACAGGAGATATTTTCTTTGTTCATATATATGGAGAAAAACATGCTTATAAAGTTTATGAGAAAGAAACAATATTGCCGACGCAAACGGACAAGCTGGACTTAATTCCAGATAAGGATATTATAACACTATTAACATGCCATCCATACGGAAGCAGCACTTATCGCCTCTTAGTAAAAGGAGAACGCACAACGGTGGAAAAGGAGAAAATAAAGAAAGAAAACCAATATTTTGATAAAGCTGCTTTCTTTCAATACCGTCTGATGAACCGTGCAATAGTTGTGATTGGTACAATTATGATTGCGGCAATTTTTATCGCCTTTTTCAGGCTGATTTTTACCTTCATTAAAGAAAGGAAAAATCCCCCTTTGTCATAACAGGGGGATTGCGCTTATGCTAACTTTCGTTTTGCAATAAAGTAAAGAATTCCGCCGCCGGCAAGAATGATACCGCCATACAATAAGAAGCTGTAATTGCTTGTTGCTGTATCAGGCAGTGCATTGCCATCGTTGTTGTCGTCATTTCCAGCTACAGTCTCGACAACCTCTGTATTTTCAGACTCATTGCTGTTATTGTCACTGCTGTTCTCAGTGCTAGAGTTATCTTGATCGTTTTGTGAAGAGGTTTCTTCGTCAGGAATATTGCTGCCAGTCTCAGTATCTGTGTCTGTATCTTGGTCAGCATCATTTTCATCATCAGCTACAACTGGTGCAGTAACTGTAATAACACTAGTTGCCTGGTGTTTTTTATCAGCCGTTTCTACAGTAATTGTCGCAGTTCCTGGCGCTACAGCTGTGACTAGCCCTGTTTCATTTACTGTGGCAATATTTGCGTCAGAGCTTGTCCATGTTAATTCTTTACTCTCTGTTGTGTTTGCTGGTTTAACGGAAGCAGTAAGGGCTAAAGTTTTGCTAACTTCCAAGGTGGCTTCTGTTTCAGTTAGAGCAATCTCTTCAATCGGGATAACCTGTTCTGTTTGGTACTCGTTAACTGATACAGTACCACTTACCTCATTGCCGACAAGTACAAGAGGTCTGCCTGTAGGACTATCTGCTGCTTCAATAAACTCAAGTCCTTCTGGTGCCACATCTCCGGAAACAGCACTAGAGAAATCTCTCGTATTTAAATAGTTAGCAAAAGACGGGGAAGAAGGATTAGAGATATTATAGGTCATGTAACCGCCGATTCTTTCAAGTCCGATAAATGCATATAAATCATTACCGATCTGACCGACTTTAACATCTTCAGGCTCAGGTCCTTTTTTGGCACTTCTTTTCTCTAACACATTATCATCATTTGACCAGT
Organism: Niallia sp. MER 6; assembly: GCF_023714395.1. Lineage (NCBI taxonomy): Bacteria > Bacillati > Bacillota > Bacilli > Caryophanales > Bacillaceae > Niallia > Niallia sp. MER 6. The sequence goes on from NZ_JAMAUK010000004.1 coordinate 12,493, forward strand.
TAAATACATCAGGATATTGGGCTGCTGTAATATCCTCAAAGTCGCTGCCGCTGTCGTATACTAGCTCCATCGTATCTGCTTTCCAAATGGAGAAGGAACGGCCGCCGAGTGTATATATTGCATCTGTGCCTCTGTCTGTTAGCACTTCTAACTTGTCATAGTCTCCTGAATCCTTCATATCCTGGAAGGCTGCTTCTGCTTCCTCTTTTGTAAAGCCTTTAAACAGGGAAGTATCCAAAGTAATGGAATCTTTTACTTTTTTGAAGTCTTCAATATTAACAAATTCTTCCCACTCTGTCGCGTCACCTTCATTTGCAGTAAGCAGATACTCTACACCGCCAATTTCTGTTTGTGCAATGGAGTCAGGCATATAAGCACCTAGAATCGGCAATTGTTTAATCTCAATTTTATCATTGCGGGCTGCATCCAAGCCATTTCCTTCTACGGAATGGTCTTTGTATCCTAGTGATTTAACAGATAGCACCTTGCCTGTTTTTACGTCGATGGATGCAACTGCGTTATTTTCTTGCAGAGTTACATAAGCTTTGCTGGCATCCTTATTCAAAGCAAGATATTCTGGCTCAAGATCATGGACTGCATCTGCTGTCGTTCCATTATTGCGGATATGTACATCTTGATCAATAACACTTGTATCGTTAAATTTTACTTGTTGTACTTCCTTTGTGTCGTAATTAACGATAGTGACAGAACCTTCTGGATCAACTCCGTTTTCAAGCCCTTGTCTTGGCTCTGCTTCGTCTGCAGTCAAGATGAAATTCCCATCATCTGAAATCTTAACCATATCAGGCTGTACACCAGCTTCAAATGTTTCCTGCACTTCTCCATCATAGTTCATGACAACGATTCGTCCATTTTTCGTATAATCAGCATCTTGAACGGCAGCAGCTATAATCTTTTTATCTGTGTTAATATCTATGCTTGTTAAATCTCCATATTGAAAGGAGTCTGAATTGACTACATCAGCAATGTTAATAGACTTTTCCTTTTGTAGGTTCTGTACTTCTGTGGAGTATAAACCTGACATGTTTACAACATCAATTGTCTGGGCTTTGCCATTAATAACATAAAATTTCTCATTATCTTTATTGTATTGGACGATTTCGGCAACGCCGCCATCCTCATCTGTAATGCCAGTACTGTAACTAGCAATTTTTTTCACGTCTAAGCTGCTGCCAGCAAGTGTGATGGATGGGTAGGCAGAAAACAACATTAAGCCTGTCAGTGATAATGTGGAAATTCCCTTTAATTTTTTTGATAGCTTCATTTTTCCTCTTGTTCCTCCTCTATATAATTGGGTCTAAAGATAGAATAGCTTTCTACTATGGTATAAATATCTGAATTATGTAATTTTTTTGTTTTCATTTTGTAAATAGCGAATAACACAGATGGGACATGGGGTTACTGCAGAAATTCGGTCAAAAGGAAAAACTCTGCTAACATTCCATTTACATATATCCCCTTTTCTTTACAATTATTCACAAATTGTTAAAAGCAGTTTAAAAACTTTTTATTATGATGGACGAGGGAAGGAAAATGAATAAGCAGAGGAGGCAAATATGATTAGTCGCAAGAGGGGAAAGACGAGTAAGAAATGGATGTTGCTTGTGCTCATGGTTGTGTTCTTTTTTTCTACTATTTTTACAAGCAGCCGCCCTGCAGTATCGTACGCAGCAGAACCTTTAGAACCTCAGCAAGCGCCATCATCACCTGATGAAGAATCAGAAAAAAGCACAGACAGCTCCAGTGAAACAATCGATAAGGAGCAAAATGAAGCACCTGCTAATTCAGAAGAAGAAATAACAGAAGAAAAGCCTTCAGAAGAAACGGAAACAAAAGCAGCAGAGGAGCCTGTTGTAAAACAAGAGGAAGAAACGAAAACAGAGACTCCAGCTGAAGAAGTAACAGAAAAGCCTGCTGCAGAAGAACCGAAGCAGGAGGATGTGGAACAGCCGCAAGCGGAAACTTCTGAAGAAAATTTCAGTAAGTACCCCCAGCTGTTAATAACAGAAATTTCTCCTGATTCTAAAGGGACTGATTCCTATGAGTATGTGGAAGTGTACAATAATACGAATCAGACACTTAATCTCGGAAGCTATGCCTTTTACTATCAATTTACAGATGGCAGCCAAGGTGATAAACTTCTCAGTTTGCCTGACAAGACAATTGCCTCAGGAGAAACCCAAGTGATTTGGTTCAATAAAGATGATTTAAACATAAGTGATTTTAATAAGCATTTTCAAACAGCTTTAACAGAAAAGCAACTTCTTTCTTTTAAAGGTGATTTCACTGGATTTGCAAACGGTGGAAATCGTGCAGTTGCGATAAAGAGCCTTACAGGAACCGAAATCATTTCTGCGAACTACTTGCCTGGAGAAACTGACAATACCGGGTTAACAGTTGCATATCGTTATCCTGCTAGTGGTACAGTCATGGACAAGCTGAAAACGAAAGCTGCTCCAACACCTGGTACCTTATTGGAAGATCAAGTTCCAGCTAGTCAAGTGGAGATTAGTCCTCCAGCTGCTGATAATGAAGCTCCGCAAATTTCACATAGCGCAGTTAAAAGCAGCAAACAGGGTACAGCCATTAAAATTGCAGCAAATATCGCAGATAATATGAAAATTCCGTCGGCAACTCTTCATTATAAACAAGAAGGGGAAGACACTTATCAGTCTATGCTCATGAGCAAGGATGCCAGCAGCATCACCGGCTTTTCTGCCGTAATTCCAGAGGAAGCTGTCCAAGCCAATATTCATTATTACATAGAGGCGACAGATGGAACATCAACTGCCAAAACAGAGGAATATGTGATTGAAGTAGCTAAACAGGAAGATACATATAGCTCCATACCGCTTCTTCTAACTGAATTGGCACCGAACTCAAAAGGAAGCGGCACAGACTACTATGAATATATTGAACTTTATAACAATACAAACCAGCCAGTATCATTGAAGAACTACTCATTTGCCTACCGCTACACAGATGGCAGCAGGAAAGATGTTAGTTTTAAAGTGCCTGATGCAGTTATTAAACCGCAATCAACGGTTGTGCTTTGGTTCAATAATGGTGATAAAGCCTTGGCTGATTTTAACAGTCAGTACGGCACAAGTTTAACAGAAGAAAACCTGCTGTCCTTTACTGATTCTTTCCCAGGATTCGCAAATGGAGGTAATCGGGCGATCATTATCAAAGATCGTGGCGGAAATGAGCTTGTTTCTGCGTCCTATTTGGGAGAAGAAACTAATAATGACGGCAAGGTAATCCAATACTTGTTCCCGAAAAGCGGAACGGAAATGGAAAAGCTTGAGGTTCTAGCAAGTCCTAACTCAGGCAGTTTGAAACAAGGCCAAGTGCCGACAAAACCAGTTGAGCTTGATCAGTCTGACGATTCGAATCCGCCAACTATCAGCCATGAGGCAGTCAGCAGCGGAGAAGCCTTCGCCGATATTGCTGTTGAAGCTGTTGTGAAGGATGATAAGTCAAAACCGTTTGTAACATTGTACTATAAGTCAGAATCACAGAATGAGTATCTTTCTTTATCTATGACAGAGGATACAAAGGAAGCTGGCAAGTATAAAGCAGTTATACCTGCTGAAGATGTAGATTCTAATATAACGTACTATATTGAAGCAAGTGATGGAGCAAACAGTGCGGAAACAGACAAATTTACCGTTGCGGTCAAAAAGGTTAGTACGGATTATTCGAAAGTACCAGAGCTGTTTGTGACAGAATTGGTGCCTGACAGCTCGAATGTTAATTCAGCAGATGGCTATGAATTTATTGAAGTCTATAACAATACGAATAAACCAGTAAACTTTAAAGATTATAAGATTCAATACCGATATGGAACAGATCCTGCAAGTGATGTTGTCTGGCCATCGGTTCCTGAGGATGTTGTTATTCCGGCGAAAGGGACATTGGTATTCTGGATCATTAATAATGCTAATGGAGATAAGACGGTTGCCGACTTTAACGCTAATTACGGGACTAATCTTATGGAAAACAAAGATATTGTCCGCATTCAGAGTGATGGAATGGCGAACAGTGATTTAAGGGGAATTGCCGTTGCAACAAATACACAAGAAGAGATTAGTGTAGCTTACTATAATGATGTTCTCGGTGTGGATGATACTGCCGCTAACAAGGGGATTTTGTATAAATATCCGCAGGACGGCTCCACAACTGCAATTAAGGTAAGCAGCGGTGAAAAGTTAGGAACTCCAGGTAGTGTGGAAGCAAGTCAAGTGCCTGGCAAGCCAGTTGCTGTGGAGGAAGATACAACACCGCCGACAATTGAAAATACGACAGCACTAACAGAAACAGGAATAGAGGATATTACAGTTTCCGCAAAAGCAAATGATAATAACGGGGTAAAAACAGTTGCTGTTTATTATCGGACAAATGGTGAACAGGAATATGAGCGCCTTCTGTTGAAAAAGGATGGCAATGATAATCTCTATACAACGAGCATTTATGCTGCCAACTTTATTGCTAAAGAGTATGTCGAGTATTATTTGACTGCATCCGATGGTGTGAATGAAGTGCAGACAGAAAAGCAGCAAATCAAGATTAATAACCCGGAAAATGCAGAAGAGCTTCGCCTTAATGTAAAGGATGGCAGCATTGTCAGCGGCAATGTTCTGCTGAAAGGAACGTCGAGTAATCATGACGCTGATAAAGTAAAGCTTTTTATTGATGGAAAAGAATTGTCAGCAGCAATGAACCCGTCACTTGAAACACAAGCCTATTTGGCTGTTGAAATAAGCGGTCTGAATATGTATTTCAAAAATGCAATCACGATGGGTGATGAAATTATCCAGCTGCTTGATAAGGATAATATGTCATATTGGAAGACGTTTACGATTCCGATTGATGCTGAAAAACTGAAGCAGGGAGTCAATGAAATCACAGTCCGTGCCGGAAATAAAGCATCGCCGTTCCAGCTCGAAGAAAGTGAAGAAAACAGGGATGATTATTCATTGCGTAATGTCAGACTTATGCTTGCAGACGGAACTATTTTAAGAGACCCAGAGAAGAGTGATCCCAATAAGATTTATGATATGGGAGATGACGGAACGTATCGTCCTTTCGAGCATTTCCATTTTACACTTAATAGTGAGCAAACTAGCGCTGCTTCCTATAATTGGGACAGTAAAACAGTTGGTGATGGAAAGCACACGATAAGTGCGAAGGATGGACAAAATGAAAAGTCTGTTTCCATCTTGGTGGACAATACGGCACCTGCTATTGAAACAAACATGAAAAAGCAAGAATACAGAGGAGCCTTTACCATTAATGCCAGCGCAAGTGATGAAATTGCTGGAGTAGAATCGTTCCAGATGATGCTTGATGATGAAATAATCGAAGCTCCATATGAAACAGCGTCATCTAAGCTTTCTCCAGGAGAACATGTATTATCTGTTACGGCAGTAGATAAGGCAGGCAATATTGCCGAAAAACAAGTGACTTTTACAGTGAATGATGAAAATCCAACAAAGCCCGAGCTTGTATCACCTGCAGATAATGCAGAAACTGTAAAAGGCAATCCACTGTTAAAAGTGAAGGTTGCAGATCCGACGAACGATAAGCTGGATGTTTCCTTTTATAAGGGCTTTAAATATTCAGCAAGTAGCAGCAATGTAAAAGCCTTTCAGCATGCGAGTGACATAGAGCCGCCAGCCGAGCAAAAGCCAGCAGGTGAGAAAGCACTGTCTGACAATGAAATTGCGTCCGTTTCAACGCTTGACGGAAAATATTTGACGACAGATTCTGATACACAATTCCCATATCATCGTTTTGATGTCGAGCTGGATTCATCAGTAGGCGAGGAAGATTTAGTGGAACTAGAGTGGAGCGGAAAATCGCTTGAAGGCCGAAAAGTATCTATGTATGCGTGGAGTTTTGTTGAAAACAAATGGAAGATGCTCACATATAAGATAGCTGGCAGTGCTGACTTTGAATTAAAAGCAAATGTAGCTGTCAAAGAGTTTGCGAAGGATTCCAAAATTAATGTTATTATTCAGGATGAAATCCCAAGCTCTCCAGATGAGTATGATTATACGTTTGTATGGATGTCAGACACACAATATTATGCGGAGAGCTACCCGTATATTTTCAAGCGCCAGACAGAGTGGATTGCTGAAATGAAGGACCAGCTGAAAATAAAGTATGTGTTCCATACTGGTGACCTTGTTGATGAAGCAGATAAAGAGCAGCAATGGAAATATGCCGATGAATATATGCAGGTGCTTGATGACAACGGCATTCCGTATGGTGTTTTGGCAGGAAATCATGATGTAGACCAGCTGTCGAATGACTATAACGAATATTATAAATGGTTCGGTGCAGACAGATTCAGCAGCAAGTCTTATTATGGAGATTCCTACAAAAACAACAGAGGACACTATGATTTAATTTCATCTGGCGGCAATGATTTTATCATGCTGTATATGGGCTGGGGCGTTGATGATGAGGATATTGCTTGGATGAATAACGTCCTTAAGCAATATCCAGATCGCAAAGCAATCCTTAACTTCCATGAATATTTACTTGTTTCTGGGAACAGAAGCCCGATTGGTGAAAAGCTGTATGAAGAGGTTGTAAAACCAAACAAAAATGTACTCGCAGTATTAAGCGGTCATTACCATGATTCAGAAACACTTATCAGTGAAGTGGACGATAATGGTGATGGAACAGCTGACAGAGAAGTGTACCAAATGCTTGGTGATTATCAAGGAGGTCCTGAAGGAGGTCAAGGTTATTTAAAACTACTTCACTTTGATCAGGACAATAACCGAATTATTGTTAACACATACTCACCATATTTAGATGATTATAATTTCTATGATCCAGCAGAATATCCAGGTAAAGATGAGCTTGTTATAAACATGGACCTGGAAGCAGAGAAAAAGCGGGTTGCAACTGATTATTTCGCTGTTAATGTTTATACGAATGACGAAATCGGCAAACAGGAAAATGTCGACAGCGGCAAAACGGCAGAAGTCGAGTGGGAAGGGCTTGAAGAAGGTAAGGAATACGCCTGGTATGCTGTTGCAGCAGATGATTATACAGGAAAAGCTGTATCAACTATTTGGACTTTCATAAAAGGTGCAAAAGAGGACGATACAGGAACTCCTGAGGAACCTTCTGATGGAGATAACGGAGAAACGCCAGGAGACACAGACCCGTCTGATGGAGATAACGGAGAAGCGCCAGGAGACACAGACCCATCTGATGGAGATACTGGAGAAACGCCAGGAGACACAGACCCATCTGATGGAGATACTGGAGAAACGCCAGGAGACACAGACCCATCTGATGGAGATACTGGAGAAACGCCAGGAGATACAGATCCATCTGATGGAGATACTGGAGAAGCGCCAGGAGACACAGACCCATCTGATGGAGATACTGGAGAAACGCCAGGAGATACAGATCCATCTGATGGAGATACTGGTGAAATGCCAGGAGATACAGATCCATCTGATGGAGATAATGGTGAAACGCCAGGAGACAATTCATCTGACGGAGATGTTGATGAAACACCAGTAAATGCAGATCCATCACATGGAAATAATGGAGCAGCCCCGCCAGCTGCTAATCCGTCCAATAATAATAGCAACATTTCAGGAAGCAAAACTACAAGTGGAAATGTCAAAACGGACACAGATAATCACAAAGGAAGCAATAGCCAGTATGTAAGATCAGCGAATGATAACAGCGATAATTCCTGGCTGCCAAATACAGCTACGTCGAATTATACTATTCTTTTGATAGGCGCAGCTTTAGCTGCAACAGGCATAGTTATTTATGCACACATTAGAAGAAGAGCTAAAATCGTTCAAAATCGTTAAGAAAGAAAGCAAGCCTCATAAGCAGGCTTGCTTTTATTTTTCTTCTATATCTTCATCCATAAATGGCTTATTCACATAATAGTACATCACGCCCATAAAACCGACACCTCCGATTAGATTGCCTAACGTAACAGGGATAATATTGCGTATAATCCCAGGCAAAGTAATGGCAGGGTTTTGGTCAAGTATTAATGAAATAGAGAAGGTTGCCATATTAGCAATACTGTGCTCATATCCAGAGATGAAGAAGCAAAAAACGAATAATATCATGGCGAATATTTTCGCAATATCCTCCTTTAAAGCCATTGGAATAAAGAAGGCGAGACAGACGAGCCAGTTACAAAGAATGCCGCGAAAGAAAAGCTCGCTTATAGGTGCTTCAATTTTCGTCTGAGCTGCATGCAGTAGAAATTCATTGACCTCATGGGATTTGAATAAACCTGTCAAATAAATAAATACTGCGAAAAAGACAGCGCCGCATATATTGCCGGCATAACTTGTTCCCCACACTTTGAATACATCAAGCCAGGCGATTTTTTTCCGCAATGCAGCATACGTATAATAGAAGGTATTGCCTGTGAACAAGTCTCCTCCACCATATGCTATCAGGATGATAGCAGCCCCGAAAACGAGTGCTGCAGCAGGATATGCGAAGGGTGAGCCTTCTGCATAAAAGAAATTTCCAGTCTTAAAGGCAACAATTACACCAAAACCGATAAACATGCTTGCTACAACAGCACGCATAAAAAATCGAAACTTGCTTCGCTTAAATATTTTCCATTTCTTTAGTGCCAGTTTTTCCACTTGATAAAGAGATGCGCCTTCCATCGCTGATTCCTCCAAATATAATCTGTTGGTATAGTATTAACACTATAAGTACGTTTGATAAACATATTATGAATGGTGCATAGTTAATTTACAATAGATATTTGTGAAAAAAATCACAATATATAATACTGTTCAAAGAATGTTCAATTTTATAAGAATAATAGGTGATTTTCAGGAAATAGTAGTTAATTTTATTCATATAAATATACAAAAAGTATGCAAAAGTTTTCTGAAAATAAAATTAATTCAATATAGTCATTTAATTGGAATGGCCCAAAAAACCTTGATATAGTAATATTTATAACGGTTGGCACATTTTGTCGATATTTTCATGTTATATTTTCTTACAAGTGTATAGACTTTATATTTATTCATGCCTTACAATATAAGTAAAGATATTTTGAGTAGGGGAGTGAAGAGCTGATGGCTTCTGATTATCGAATTTCCATGCTAGTTATAGATCAGCCGGGAGTCCTGGCTCGTATATCCAATTTATTTGGAGCACATGAAGTTAATATTGAAAGTATTCAAACAAAAAAATACAAAGAGGCGACTAGAATCAGAATCGCGAGCAATGCGGAAGAGCATCAGGTTCAGAATCTGATTGTAGGTCTGCAAGGCTTGATGGACGTTGTGGATATCGACGCTTCTGAATTGCAGAGGTCTGCCTTCCAGCAAAGACTGCTTGAACGCACTAGCTCTATTCAAGTGATGCGTGAGCAGCGCATGCTGAGCAGGAAGGTTTCCTTCTGGCTTGTTGCTTGCTGTTTGTTCCTGACGCTCTTTGGCACAAATATTCCGGCTTCCCTTTATACACTCTATCGCCAAGAGTGGGGATTATCATCCGGAATGATAACTTTAGTGTTTGCCATTTATGCGTTTACGGTTATCCCAGCCATTATCGTGGCCGGACAGCTCTCTGATCAAATTGGGAGAAAAAAGGTCCTTATACCAGGAATACTGTTTTCCCTGATTGGAACTGCGTGCTTTACGGTTGCTAATGGACTAGGCATGCTTTTGATTGCAAGACTGTTTCAAGGCTTATCTGTCGGAATATTAAATGGTGTTGCGGTTGCGGCGTTAACTGAATTAGACGAAAAGAGAGATAAAAAGAAAACGGCCCTTATTTGTGCCCTTGCTGTAACGCTTGGAAATGCGATTGGCCCGATTCTGTCTGGATTGCTTGGCGACTTTGCGCCATATCCTTTGCGATTATCATACTATGTGCATTTACTGTTTATCCTGCCATGCTTTGCAGCTTTATTCTTTTTGAATGAAAATGCACGCCCTGGCCTGCAGCCGGTTAAGCTGAAAAAGCCTTATGTACCGAAATCAATAGTGAAGGCATTTATTTTGGCATCATTTACGTCATTTATCGCTTGGTCTATTATCAGCATGTTTATGAGCTTAATTCCTTCTAATCTATCAAGCTTCACACATGTGTCTTCGCTGACTGTTTCCGGCATTGTTGTTGCATTAGGCTTAATCGCAGCAGCAGTAAACCAAATACTGCTGAAACAATTCTCATTGCGGACGATGATTTCAGTCGGTTATATATTATTGGCGTTAGGCTTAATTTTATTAGTAATTACTATCGCCGCAAAATCGCTGACATTGCTTCTTATTTCTGCTGTGCTGATCGGCGGGGGGAACGGACCTGCCTATGCAGGAAGCCTTGCGTTAATTAATGAAAGATCGCCTGCAAAAATTAAAGGCAATATCGTCTCAACTTTTTTTGTCATCACGTATTTAGGTGTCAGCCTGCCTGTAATCGGATTAGGCTTTCTGTCCCAGCAGTTAGGTGTGGGCGGTGCTGTTAATTTGTATGTACTCATCATGGGAGTGCTGCTGCTGTTGACAGTTGCTTTCGGATTAAAAGAGAAAAAGAATATATTTTAGGAATGTAAAAAGACCGAACAAAAAATGTCCGGTCTTTTTCTTTATTTCTGGTACTAATTACAGAATATCTTCATACTATAGTAAAAAGTTAGTCCTGATGAGTTAAATATTACGCATGAATGTAATCTTCGTAAAAAAAATGTCGAAAAGTGGTTGATTTTTTAAAACTGCAGTTATATAATAAAAAACGTGTTAAAAATAAGTTGTCTTTTTGTAAAGCAGCTTGTTAAAAATGCGGGTGTAGTTTAATGGTAAAACCTCAGCCTTCCAAGCTGATGTCGTGGGTTCGATTCCCATCACCCGCTCCATACATAGTCACAACGCAGTGTTTCGTTTCAAAGAAGAACGAAGCATTGCGTTTTTTCATTTTGGGGAGCTTTTTATTTTCCTGTGGATAACTCTCTGATTTATTTTAACTGTGGATAACTTTTTGTTTTTACAGATAAACTTTATGGTTAAACTGCAAAAGAGGTATGCACAAGGACTTTCCTTGAACATACCCCACTATTATTCTACAATTTTAAATTGTGCCTGCCCTCCGTGAACTTGGACAAACATATCCATTAAGGAAGCAACCATACGCTCGGCTGTTTCCTTCGGGGTGGAGGCTTGAAGATAAACGAACTGGACAGCGTCTTTTGTATCGAAAGTCACTGGAGCTCTGTTTGAATCGACAAACGGGCTGCCGAAGGGACCTGCATCATCTGCGCTGATAATTAAGTTATCAAGAGAATTGGCTCTGCCGTTTAGACCTGTATACTGTTCACTTTCTTTTCCAATTCTAAAGGTAATATCGCCGGATAGCTTCGATAGGTCATAAATGCCAATCGGCACTCCATATTGAAGGGAAAAGAAATTGTTTAAATCGATGCTGCTGTTGATAGGCTGCAAATAATTCTGTTTATGTACCCGTCTGAATAGTGCTTCAGCAGAATGTCGGTAGCGGTTCGGATCTTTCCCGGCAGTTTTAAAGATTTGGCGCCATTCCTGAACGGACGGAATATCCTGGACTTTTTTCTCTAACAGATCAAAGTAGATGGATTCTTGGAAAAGCTGCAAGCGGCCCTTTACCATTTGCGGTGATTCACCGACTTCAATCTGGTTATAGAAAATAGCGCCAATTTTGAAACCAGCTATGAGGGAAGAGAGTTCTCTGTCAATTGAAATATCCAATAATAAGTACCTCCAATAAATAAAGTCTATATGTTATGCTATTATTTTAGCGATAAATGAGTAAAAAAACCAATGAAGAAGAAAGGAGGGAGCAGTATGGACTACGATCAACTGAAGCAGGATATCATTAATTACAGCAAAACAATTGGAATTGATAAAATCGGCTTCACTACTGCAAGTACCTTTGAAGAAATGAGAATCAGATTGATAAGGCAGCAGGAGCTCAATTTTCAATCAGGCTTTGAGGAGAAGGATATCGAAAAAAGAGTGAATCCCTCCCTCCTTTTAGATCAGCCAAAATCAATTATTTCCATTGCTTTAGCATACCCTTCCAAAATGAAGGAGCGTGTCTCCAGCAAAAAAGGAGCAAGACGAGGAATATTCTGCCGTGCTTCGTGGGGAACAGACTACCATGTTGTTTTGCGGGACAGGCTTTCTAAGCTGGAAAAATATATTATGGACAGAGTTCCTGATGCATTATGCAAATCAATGGTGGATACAGGGGAGCTTGTTGACCGGGCTGTCGCTCAGCGTGCAGGAGTCGGCTGGTCAGCGAAAAACTGTGCTATTATTACTCCTGAGTTCGGTTCGTACGTATATTTAGGCGAAATGATTACTAATCTGCCTTTCACGCCAGATACGCCAATGGAAGACCAATGCGGTGAGTGCAATAAATGCATCGATGCATGTCCAACAGGTGCGCTTATTCAAGGCGGGCAGCTGAATGCCCAGCGCTGTATTGCTTTCCAAACACAGACGAAAGGGTTTTTGGCCGAAGAGTTTCGGGAGAAGCTAGGCAATAGAATTTATGGATGTGACACATGCCAGACGATTTGTCCAAAAAACAAAGGCATGGATTTTCATAATCATATCGAGATGGAGCCAGATCCTGAAATTGCCAAGCCGCTCCTTGTGCCGCTGCTGACTATCAGCAATAAGGAATTTAAGGAGAAGTATGGACATATATCCGGCTCTTGGAGAGGTAAAAAGCCAATTCAGCGCAATGCGCTTATCGCACTTGCCCATTTCAAGGAAGATAGTGCAGTTCCAGATATTATCGGTGTAATGAAAAATGACCCGAGACCTGTCATAAGAGGAACTGCAGCATGGGCGCTTGGGAAAATTGGCGGTGATGAATCACGTCAGGCTTTAACGACATTGAGCAATAAGGAAACAGACCCTGAAGTGCTGCAAGAAATGCAGGATGCACTTGCGCGGCTGTCATCATAAAGCAAAAGGAGTGACTCATTTTAGTCCTCCTTTTTTATTTACTGCATTTTTCAGGCAAGGTATTGCATCCTTTTTCATAAGTATAAGCATGGAAAGGAGTGTATAACTTGAGAACTCAGTTGCTAGAGTTAATGGAGAAAAGAATGCAGCAGTGCGTTGCTGATGCCAGGGGTTCTGTTTTGGATGAAAAGATGGAAAGAAAGACGAGGCTTTTTGATAAGCGCAAGGCTGAAATTGTTAATGTGAAGGCTCGTGGAAATATTTTAACTATTGAAAAGCAGGAAGAAACAGAGGAAGTGGACTATCTGGTACATTTTCAATACTTTATTAAACAAAAAGATCATTTCTATGTAGAGGAAGAAATCGAAAACAGGAAAGGGATCTTTTATAAAGGAATATTAATAGAAGATAAAGAAATAATCGCACCAATTCAAGCGGATGAAGCAAAGCTTTTAACAAATGAGCAAGAAGAGCGTGAAGGAACATGGAGATATACGTATGACAGGCTGAAAGCAGTCCAGTATGCAGAAAAATGGTGGAACAGCTATAATCCTGCTTATCATAAATTTGAGGTGGATTGCACCAATTATATATCACAATGTGTTCATGCAGGGGGAGCGCCAATGAGGGGCTATCCGAACAGAGGCAGCGGCTGGTGGATGCAGAACAACAGCTGGAGCTACAGCTGGTCTGTCGCAAATGCTTTTCCACGGTTTCTCGAATCATCCAAGCAAGGTCTTCGGGCGAAGGTCGTTAGTGATGCGTCTGAACTAAAGCTTGGTGATGTTATTTGCTATGACTTTGAAGGTGATGGTAAATATAACCACACGACAATCGTTACAGGGAAAGACAGTAATGGAGAACCGCTAGTTAATGCCCATACGTATAACAGCAGAATGAGATATTGGGGTTATGAGGATTCAACAGCATATACGCCAAATATAAAATACCGTTTTTTCTCGATTGTCGACGGACAATAAAGAAAGCAAAATCATTATTTTTTTGCCGGCAAGGTGTATAATAAACAATGAACTAATTGACAGAGGTGACAAGATTGGCTTTACATATTGTATTATATCAACCACAAATTCCATCTAATACCGGCAATATTGCAAGAACTTGCGCAGGAACAGATACAGTGCTTCATCTTATCAGGCCATTAGGGTTCTCGACAGATGACAAGATGCTGAAGAGGGCAGGCTTAGATTACTGGCAACATGTCGATATCCGTTACTATGATTCCATCGAGATTTTCTTTGAGGAAAATAAAGGCGGGGAATTTTTCTATTTAACGAAGTTCGGAACGAAGCCTCACTCTTCCTTCGATTACAGTGACAAGGACAAAGATTATTATTTCATCTTCGGCAGAGAAACAACAGGCTTGCCGAAGGATATCATCGAAAATAATAAAGACAGAGCATTGCGGATTCCAATGACTGACAATATCCGCTCCTTGAATTTATCGAACACAGCAGCAATCCTTGTGTATGAAGCGCTACGTCAGCAGGATTATCGTGATTTAAATAAGAAATATGAGTAATATTTGAGGGATAAGCCTTATGGTTTATCCCTTTTTTTATGGGCAGGCTAAGAGCAGATTATTATTAGATGTAGGTTTCTTTTATTATAATGAATATAGACGAAAATACAAAAAGATGGAGATGTATAGGATGAATAATGTTATTGAAACGATGCTGAACCATCGTTCTGTAAGAAAATTCAAGGATGAAGAATTAACAAAAGAACAAATTACAACGATTGTAGAAGCAGCTCAAAGTGCTTCAACATCAAGCTTCATTCAAGCATACAGCATTATCGGCATAACAGATAAGGAAAAAAAGAAAAAGCTTGCCGAGCTTGCTGGAAATCAGAGCTATGTTGCTGAGAACGGTCATGTATTCGTGTTCTGCGCCGATCTTCACAGACATAGTGTGGCTGCAGAAATGGAAGGAAAGGATGTATCAACTTCCCTTGAAAGCACAGAGAAATTTATGGTCAGCCTAATTGATGCAGCCCTTGCTGCCCAAAACGCAGCGCTTGCAGCAGAATCAATGGGACTTGGTATTTGCTACATTGGGGGAATTCGCAATCAATTGCCAGAAGTGGTTGAGCTGTTAAAAACACCAGACAGAGTGCTGCCATTATTCGCGATTGTCGCAGGTTACCCAGATCAGCATACAGATATAAAACCAAGAGTACCTTTCCATCATGTATATCATGAAAATGAGTATGAACAAGACTTGGACAAATACAAACAAGAGCTGGTGGAATACAACGACATCATTTCAGCTTATTATAAAGAAAGAACAAACAATGAAAGAAGCGATACATGGACTGCCCAAATGATAGGCATGCTAGATAAAAAATCCCGCCTGTACATGAAGGAATTCGTGGAAGGTAAAAAATTTGATTTGAAATAAAGATAAAAAAGGAATTCTTAGCCCGAGAATTCCTTTTTTTACGGGCATTTCTTCCCGTTAATATATGAGTCAAAGCTAGGCTTTAAAAACAAACCTTTCTTTTTAAGCATGTTCATTCTCCTGCCTGCATAGATTATATTAATCGTCTCTGATAAAGTGACAGGGGAGGTCCATATGAGTATATTAAAAAAAATCGAGATGTATAGACAGGAAGAAGACTTGCTTAAGTGGGAAGGAACATTTGCTGAGTATTTGGAGATCTTAAAGGAAAAGCCATGGGTAGCTCAATCAGCGCATTCACGTGTATACAATATGATCAAGGACGCTGGCATTGATGAAGTAAATGGGAAAAAGGAATATAAATTTTTCTCGAATCAGCTATTTGGTTTAGAGGATTCATTAGAAAGCTTAGTAGAAGAGTATTTCCATCCTGCGGCAAAACGTCTAGATGTCCGAAAACGGATTTTGCTGCTTATGGGGCCAGTCAGCGGCGGTAAATCAACACTTGTAACCATGCTGAAAAGAGGATTAGAAGAATATACGTACACAGACAGGGGAGCTGTATATGCAATTAAAGGCTGCCCAATGCATGAAGACCCTCTTCATATGATTCCGCATAATTTACGCAAAGACTTTTATGACGAATATGGAGTTCGCATTGAGGGGAATTTATCTCCATTGAATTTGATGAGACTGCAAGAAGAATATAATGGAAGAATTGAAGATGTTTTAGTAGAACGGGTTTTCTTCTCTGAAGATAAACGTACTGGTATCGGTACATTTAGCCCGTCTGACCCGAAATCTCAGGATATCGCTGATTTGACAGGCAGCATTGATTTTTCCACAATTGCCGAATATGGATCTGAATCTGATCCGCGCGCCTATCGCTTTGATGGAGAATTGAACAAAGCGAACAGAGGGATGATGGAGTTCCAGGAAATGCTTAAATGTGATGAGAAATTCCTATGGCATTTGCTTTCTTTAACACAAGAAGGAAATTTCAAAGCAGGCCGTTTTGCCCTTATTTCAGCTGATGAGCTGATTGTGGCACATACGAATGAAACGGAATACCGTTCCTTTATTGCCAACAAGAAAAATGAAGCATTGCATTCACGTATCATTGTAATGCCAGTGCCATATAACTTGAAGGCGTCTGAGGAAGAAAGAATTTACGAAAAAATGATTAGAGAAAGTGATGTTTCAGATGTCCATATTGCTCCACATACATTAAAAATCGCGGCAATCTTCACGATATTGACTCGCTTGAAGGAACCGAAGAAAGGCGATATTGATCTTGTAAAGAAAATGCGCCTGTATGATGGTGAAAGTGTGGAGGGCTTCAGCTCCGCAGACATTAAAGAATTGAAAAATGAATACGGCGATGAAGGCATGAGCGGGATTGATCCACGATATGTAATCAACCGGATTTCATCAACAATCATTCGCAAGGACATCACAACGATCAATGCTTTAGATGTGCTTCGTTCCTTGAAGGACGGCTTGGATCAGCATTCATCAATCACGAATGAATTGCGTGAAAAGTATTTGAACTGCATCTCCCTTGCCCGCAAGGAATATGATGAAATCGCGAAAAAAGAAGTACAAAAGGCGTTTGTTTACTCTTATGAGGAATCAGCTAAAACGCTTATGGATAATTACTTGGATAATGTGGAGGCATATTGCAACAAGAATAAACTTCGCGATCCGCTTACAGGGGAAGAAATCAATCCTGATGAAAAACTAATGCGTTCAATTGAGGAACAAATCGGGATCTCTGAAAATGCGAAAAAATCATTCCGTGAAGAAATTCTTATCCGCATTTCTGCATATGCCCGCAAAGGGAAAAGATTTGACTATAATTCTCATGACCGTTTGAGAGAAGCAATTCAAAAGAAATTATTTGCTGACTTGAAGGATGTCGTTAAAATTACGACTTCCACTAAAACACCTGATGAGCAGCAGCTGAAAAAAGTGAATGAAGTTATTGCACGCCTGATTGATGAGCATGGCTACAATTCTACATCTGCTAATGATTTGCTGCGCTATGTCGGAAGTCTATTAAATCGCTGATGATGATGAAGGAGAAGGAACGGGCAATGGACTTGTCTGTTCCTTCTTTTATCCATATAGAAAAAAGTTATATTGTCATTCGACCAAATTAGCGAATTATCTAAATTATTAGTAAATTATTTAAGCGTCATGCATAGGATAGAGTAATCACTAATTTTTTGGAAGATGGTGCCCGAATTAGTTTATGCATGAAACAGAAAATGGTGCTGAAAAAATTTATTTTTAGGAGGGGTAAGGATGACAAAACATGAAAATAATCACCAGTTTGTAATTTCCCAAGAAGATTGGTCCCTCCATCGTAAAGGCCATGACGACCAGCAAAGACACCAGGAAAAAGTGCAGGAGGCTATCAAAAATAATCTGCCCGACTTAATTACGGAAGAAAACATCGTGATGTCTAATGGAAGAGAAGTAGTGAAAATACCAATACGTTCTTTAGATGAATATAAAATCCGCTATAATTATGATAAAAATAAACATGTTGGGCAAGGAAACGGAGACAGCCAAGTTGGCGATGTTGTGGCTCGCGATGGAAATGGCGGCCAAAAGGGACCTGGCAAAGGCCAAGGAGCCGGCGATCAGGCAGGAGAAGATTACTTTGAAGCTGAAGTGTCCTTAATGGAGCTTGAGGAAGCACTCTTTAAGCAATTAGAGCTGCCTAACCTAAAGCGAAAAGAGCAGGATCAGATTGTTGTCGAAAACATTGAATTTAACGATATTAGGAAAACAGGGCTGATGGGGAATATTGATAAAAAACGGACGATGATGTCTGCCTTTAAACGGAATGCAATGAACAACAAGCCAGGCTTTTATCCAATATACCCTGAAGACTTAAAGTTTAAGACATGGAATGAAGTTACAAAGCCAGAATCAAAGGCAGTTGTCCTTGCAATGATGGATACGAGCGGCTCGATGGGACTTTGGGAAAAATATATGGCGAGAAGCTTTTTCTTCTGGATGACAAGATTTCTCCGCACAAAATATGAGACGGTGGAAATTGAATTTATCGCCCATCATACAGAAGCAAAAGTTGTAACAGAAGAGGACTTCTTCTCTAAAGGAGAAAGCGGTGGTACTATTTGTTCTTCTGTATACAGGAAGGCCCTTGAATTGATTAATGATAAGTATGATCCAGGCAGATTTAACATTTATCCATTCCACTTCTCAGACGGCGACAACCTCACATCCGACAATGCCCGCTGTGTCAAGCTTGTCGAAGAATTGATGGAAGTCTCCAATATGTTTGGATATGGAGAGGTGAATCAATACAATCGCCACAGCACGTTGATGTCCGCCTACAAAAATATCTCAAACGAGAAGTTTCGTCATTACTTGCTGCGACAAAAGGCAGATGTCTTCAATGCGATGACGAGCTTTTTCCGCAAAGAAGAATCTGGAAAGATGTATGCGTAATGGATTAACACAGCTCTTTTTGAGAGCTGTGTTTTTTGCTGTAAATGTAGCAGAAATAAAAAATCTGCAACCATACCTTTTCAGCATCGTCTAAAGTTTGAAAGGGTGTAAAGAATGTTAGAGAAAAATAATAAAGATAATCTGGATGGGAAACATTCCAGCAGGGGGGAAATAATCGAGTGGTTAATGAACGAATATGGTCAAAGTGTCGTTAGGTTAGCATTCACCTTTGTGAAAAAGCAACAAATCGCTGAGGATATCGCACAGGAGGTATTCATTAAATGCTATCAGAACCTGGATACTTTTCGAAAGGAATCTTCCTATAAAACTTGGATTTATCGTATTACAGTGAATTTATGCAAGGACCGGTTACGAAGTTGGAGTTTTAGAAACATAGTGTTAACAGAACTGCTTTCAAAAAGCTCGATCACTAATCATACTCCAGAATCAGAAATACTGCATGTGGAAAACAGGCAGGAATTATCAACGAAGGTATTATCACTGCCAATTAAGTACCGTGAAGTTATTATTCTATATTATTATGAAGAGTTTTCCTACAATCAAATATCAGAATTGCTTGGTATTAGCATACAGACAATAAAATCGCGATTACATAGGGGACGGCTTTCTTTAAAGAAAATGATAGGTGAAGGAGGAAAAATCGATGGATAAAATGTTAAAGGATTTAAAAGAAACGATGGATAACACAGTCTTGAAAGAATTAGACTTTACAGAAATAAATAAGTCTAAAGTAAGGAAAAAAATCTCCAACGCTAACTTTGCAAAAGCAAAAAATACGAGGAGTCTATATCCGCGAATTTTGAGTCTTAGTTTTACTTGCATTTTTCTAATAGGTTTAAGTTATTTTATGATACATACACTTAACCAAAGGGAAGAACCTATATCCAGCCACAGTGATAAAAATAATGTTGGTAAAAATAATTCCATTATTACTCCTCCTCATCAAGATGAAAATTATGAAGATATGAAAAAAGAAGATATATTAAGTAAACTTTTAAATACAGTAGATAATTTTCAAACGGCTTCCGGTGCATATGAGATGTTTGATAGATATTATGACGGTTCAACTAGTAACAATAACGTGGAATATAAGTTTAGTCTAAAAGAAGAAATTGGTGGATATGAAAAAATATTTAATATTCCTGATGAGTTTATAACAGATGATCCAATTACAACGAACGAAATCTTTTTTAATGACGAGGCCATTTGGAATATAGATAATGATCGGAACACATACAGTACAAGTAATTATGAAGTGACACCAAAGAGGGAGACAGTTGAGCCGAAAGATGTATTTTCGATTCCAATAAATAAGCTATATGATTCTGAAGAGAAATTTAGAGAAATTCCAGCAATAGGAGATGTATCTCTGTTTCCATACGAGATGGCAGCGGAATATTTAAGATCTAGTAATGTTTGGGAAATTGAGAGGCAAAATGAAGAGCTGCTTGGTCATAATACGATTGTTTTGCATGGAGAAATAAATGAGGCTAATAAAAATATTATGCAGCCAGATAAAAAGAGCTTTCGTTTTTGGGTGGATAAAGATACAGGAATCTTAGTAATGTATGAATTTTACGATGAAGAAGGACAATTGATCAGTTATCTTCATCCGAAAGAATTATCAGTAAATGTAACAATTGATGCAAAAGAGTTTATACCTAAGTTAGAAAATTATAATTCTATGCAACATTATTCGGATATTCAATATGAGGACCCTAAAGAAAAAGATATTAGTATTGTAGAGAGTGCTGATACCAATGTGGAAGAGGTTGAGTCCGTTTTAGTCACTTTGCGGTCAGAGGTGCCTTTTCTGTATGAATTTACGAGTTCAGATGTAAAGATTTTCTCAGCAAGTTTGGAAAGATATAAAGAATTTAATCAAGCGTATTTAACTTACAGTTATAAAAAAGTAGGAAATGACCTTGGCTCTGGATCGCAAGTGCTATATGTAAGAGCATATCCTGAAGAATCAGTTGTAAGTTCATTAAATGATTTTAATACAGAGAAGGGCAATAAAATCGATTCGTTTACTTTGAACGAGATTAAATGGGAAGTGTATGAAATTAAAGATTCTAAAGAGGCGCATTTTATAGGCGTGTCGGGAGATTATGAATACGAAATGATCACTCAGGATGTTTCTGTTGCGGATGCAAAGCTTTTACTGAAAACTTTCAAAAAGAGTGCACCAAATGAATAGATGATTTAAAAAGCTAATAAGACTTGGAGGATAATAGAGTTGGATATCGAAATAAAGACCTTTACGGAAAGAAAAATCAAACCGATTGATGTTTTGAGCCTGTATAACGAAACAGGCTGGCTGCAAGGAAGACTGGATTTAGATATGGAAGAGATATTACACAAAGTGCCATCAGTTGGTGCTTGGAAGGGTGATACGCTTATTGGCTACGCTAGAGCAGTCTCAGATGGGCATTATAAAGCATATATTGAGGATGTAGTTATACATCGTTTATATATGAAGAAAAGTATTGGGATCAAGTTGGTTTCAAAACTATTGGACGAGCTTTCATGCAATCAGTTTATCTTGCGAAAAAGATTAACTGCCTTTTTATAAATAAACGGTTTTAAACTAGGCACCTAATACTAGTGCCTAGTTTTTTTTAAAACACAAATTAAACTACATTAGGATATTTAGCCATTAACCCTTGCAAAGCAATATCTGGATAACCGACTAAATAATAGTCCTCATGATTATGATGAACAGTTGTTTTTACCCATTGGTTTTGAATGAAAGCTTCAATGTCGTCATCTGTTGTGAAATATTCTCCATTAGGAAGTGCGTATCTGCCTTGTTCATTCTTCGATAATTCTGCATACATAAATATCACATCCTTTTTGCTATCAGCATTAACAATTTATTCGCTTCATAAACTAACAGTAACGGCGGGTTATTAACATGATGAAAAGTGGTGATACAGTGATTTTTTATACTAAAAACGGTGAATTCAACAAATATAGACAGCTGCTAACGATAATTGATTCTACACCAAGAAAACAATCCACAATGTTAATAGGAATAGACGGTTGTGGAGGATCAGGAAAAACTACCTTTGCAAACTTGATGAAGGAAGCTTGTTCGTCTGTAACAGTTGTACATATGGATGATTTTTATTTACCATCCTCACAAATAATCAAAGCACAACCTGCTAATAAGCCAATTGGTGCCGACTTTGATTGGAAACGTGTATTAATTAATATCCTTATACCTGTTAGTCGAAACATAGAAGGAGCTTATCAACGATACGACTGGGAGACAGATAGTTTGGCAGAGTGGCATAACGTGCCCGTCGGTGGCATTGTCATCATAGAGGGAATTTATTCCATTCGCAAGGAACTAGCCAATATATATGATTTAACTATCTGGGTTGATTGTCCCCGTGAAATCAGGTTAAGACGAGGACTTAATAGAGATGGTGAAGAGGCTAGACAGTTATGGGAGAATAATTGGATGGTTGCAGAAGATTTATATGTTAAGCACCATCAGCCGATGGAAAGAGCGGATATTGTGGTTAAGGGTTTTAAGTATATAACAGTAATGCAGACAAGCATGCTAACGCTATGTAAATATTGCAAAAGAACCTTAGTGAAAAATCACCAAGGTCTTTTTTGCTATGAAAGGCTATTACTTCTGTTTGCCTGTTTTAGCTGCTTCTGTATTCGGAACAGACTGTGGAGAATGGGAATTTGCAGTACCTCCATTTGGCGGCCCATATGTATGAGCTTTATCAGTGATTTTAGCACCTTCAGAGAAATCATCCTTTGTTTTCATTTCTTTCACCTCCGTTTTTATTATGTGATTTCCTCCTTAGATTATTAATTGGATTTATATTCCGCATGATAAGAGTTTGCTCCTGCGTGAACTGATAATAAGGTGTCAGCATAACCCACCAGCCTGTTGATTACTTCGTCTGCGATTGCATACACAAGTGGGTGAAGCTCATTGTTAAAGAGTTTATCATCATCAAAAATAATAGTTGTATTAATAAATATTTCTTTATTTCCGTATAAGTTATAATGAATAATGGCTTTTCCTGCAGCTCCGCCAGTATTAGGATCAGCATAGTTTTTCATAAATAAATACCATTCTTCAGCAGTAGCAGAGCGGAAGTTTTTCGTGAACTTTAAGGAGTCTAGTTCCTCCTCTATTTCTTTTTTCAAGTGCAGGTCTACGACCGTATTTTCTTCTTTCATTTATAATCCCCCTTCTTACAGACCTTCAAAATGTTTCCCCTCATAGTTTGATCATTAACTTTCGACTTTAGTATGGATGGTTTGTACAAAGGGAGTCATAATTTAATTGAAGGAATATATTGACAAAACATTATTTGTATTATAAGATTATCTTGAATTCGAGATAATATAAAAATGTAACCAAATAAGAATACTTTATTTTTTGTATTTTATCTTGAATTCAAGATAAATGTTAAACTAACATTAATACATCAAATCTGGAGGTTAAAAAAATGCGAGAAACTTTGAATAGAATAAATGAATTAGCTAAAATCTCTAAAACAAGGAATTTAACACAAGAAGAAACAAACGAACGCCAAGGACTTATTAATGAATACATTAAAACGTTTCGTGGCTCTATGGACAGCATTCTTTTAAATACAACGATTATAGATCCATTAGGAAATGATGTAACACCAGAAAAATTAAAAGAAGTGCAAGCACAAAACAAAGTGGCAATCAGTAATGAGCAGACAATTGGCAGAATATATTCAAACTAAAGTAAACAGCTGCCAGCAGGCAGCTGTTTTATTAATGGTATCTATATTAACATTTTTTTAGTTTATAATTTTACATTCTTGCCGCTAATATTGATAACAATTTCTTCTTGTTTTTGTTTGGTTCTCTCCAGTTTAGGTGGGCCAATTTCAACAGCCTCTTTAATAGGACTTAAAACATCTTCTATTTTTTCAGCATTAACTCCATAGGATAGTTCATAAACCTCTGGCGGGGTAAGCCGTAACATATTTGATCCTAATGCTGTTTCAAATTGGTCATTGTTAAAGAAGAGATGCATATGCAAATTTTCAGAAGCTGCAGTAATCCAATGCCACCAGCCCATTGGAATAAACACAACCTGACCTGGTTTAGCATTATAGGTATGGAGTTTATTAGTATCTGGATCAACAATGGAAATTTGTGCTTCACCAGAAATGATAACATCCAGCTCCCAAGCATTTGGATGCCAATGTGGTTCGCGAATATTTCCCTTTGAAAGATAAACATCTGCAAAAGCACCGCCAACCATAGCAGGCAGCTGGGTGGAAGTTACTTTATAAATAATATTATCTTGGTTTTTTTCGTACTCCACATTATTTTTTGAATCAAAAAAGAGATTAGGAGTTCCGCTTGTTTTCTTAATATTTGTATTATCAGGGACAAGTCCTGACTTTCCCATTTCTACTACCTCCTCTGCAAAAAAAGGCTACTGTAAAGATATGTGCAGTGAAGATAAATGGTGATTGTCCGAATTAAAAAAACAGAAACAAACCAAACGCCTATTGAAATCCGTTATAATAAGGTTTAAAGGGAGGTGCTTACATATGGATAATCATAAAAAATTATCTAGTACTTCATCCACTCATGCAAAGCCTGTTATTGGGAAGGCGATTCTTTGCATGGGGCGAAACATTTAATTATATCGCTTAACACGCTTTTCTAATATTATGGCTTTGCACCTTATTTTTTCAATATCAATAAGGGGTGGAGCACAAATGAAATATACGAATGCGAACAAAGTTTTACCTGAAAAGCTTCTCTTAGAGATCCAAAAATATGTTCAGGGGGAAACATTATATATACCTAAACAGGAAACTGAGTATCAAAAATGGGGAAGTTCAAGCGGAGGAAGGCAACATTTTGACCGCCGCAATGCTGAAATAAAAAACTCGTTTAGGAATGGCAGCAGTATTGCTCAACTGGCCGAGGCATATTATCTTTCCACTGAAACGATTAAGAAAATTGTTTACTCAAATAAACGGCACTGATGATTTTCATCAGTGTTTTTTTATGTAACAAATGCTTCTAAGTTATTCTTTCCATTTTAGAATTCTGCTTTTTTCTATAAAATAAACAAAAGAAATGGAGTGAACATAAATGGAACCGTTTATTAATAATGAACAGCTGAACTTTATAAAAAACCAGGTTGCTTTAATTAATGACAGTATGAAAAAAAATGTCCCAGCAAAGGTTTTAGCTGCTGTAGTTGATGTAGCCAACAGCAAAATTCACAGCCTTTTTCCGAGTGCTTCATTAGAACAACAAAGCATGCTTAATCTTTCCAAATTAAAGACAGACAAAGAGTTTGACCGATATATTGAGCAGCTTTCAGCCTGCTTATTAGCATTTCCAACTGTGCAAGAGCAGGAGCTGAAAAAAATGTTTCCAAAGCAGAAAAAGTTAAAGCTGCCTGATTTATCTAAAATAGACTATAGCCGACTAACATATTTAAGCTGGAATGATTTACGATCGAATAAAAAATTTATTGTTTATGAGTTAGATGGAAAGCTGGTCGGTATAGAAGGAAGATTTATACCAACTAATAAAAAAAATCTTTGCTCCTTTTGTAATTGTTTTGGGGAGATTTCCTACTTCTCTACTATCACTAAAGCCAAAAAATCTAAAAATCCAGATTACTACAAGGCTATTGGTAATTTTGTTTGCACAGACAGCATGGTTTGCAATCAAAAAATCACAAGTACCGAATACTTGACCACTTTCCTTCACGAATCGTTAAGAGCATAAAACAGTAAATATATTTATGGGAAAATAGTTTATGCTCAGCTCCTTCCGGTTATATCAAATATATAAGACAGGATGAGGGAGGAGGAGTAAACATGGCTTCAGAAAAATTAGCAGTACATGAAACGCTAGAATTACATGAAGTGCTTACTTTGAAACAAAGCTGTCTCGTGAAATCTTATGCATTGCAATCCCTTGTGGAGGATGACACCTTAAAAATGATTTTGAGCAATGATGTGTCCAGTTCTGAGAAAGCAATTAAGGAGCTGCAAGCTATCTTATCAAAATAAAGGGAAGGTGATTAGAATGGGTATAGTTGATAAATTAAAAACTGCAGGAAAAATGCGTGATGAATTGATTGCAACAGAGCTGCTGGTTTCAGCTAAATCAACTGTCAGAACGTATGCCGTGGCCTTAACAGAAACTGCTTCGCCGGAAGTACGGGAAGTATTAAAAAAGCAGCTAGATGAAGCAATTGATAACCATGCGAAGATTGCCAATTATATGATGAAAAATGGTATGTATTATGCCCATGATGTAAATAAACAGCTTGAGCATGATAAAGAAAAAATAGAAAAATCACTGGAACTAGTGAATTAAAAATATGGAAAGACCCATGACTGCATTGGAGCAGACATGGGTCTTTTTAATTGTTTAAATTGATTGCTGTATATGGATAAATGTAGAAATATGTCGAAGATTATATCTATCCTAAAAATATCAAGAGGGACCGAGCTGTCGTCCAAAATGAAATCATAAGTTCCTTCAGGCAGTTCCTCGCCAACCATATAGTGTATAAATCCTATCTCCCTTTGAGAGTTTAATTGGAACTTCTATTCCTGCCTTTGTTTTTTGGTCCCACTGTATTGATTCAATCGGTTCACCGTCTGCATTGCGAATATCTAACAAGATTGATGTAGAGAATAATCAGAGAGAGGATACTCCTGTTACATTAAAAAAGGTAGATGAAGAATCTACCAATTGAAGCTGAATTTTAAAGCCTCTGATGACGAAAATCATCAGAGGCCTTTTTAAATGGAGTATTATTCATATTGTAAAATCCTTTATTTCTCTTTAGAAACTCACTTCACATGGAGAAGTAAGGTCTATTACTTCTTTACTGTAACCAAAAAGAAACAAGGACAAAAACAAGCATAGCTGCTAGAAAGGAGCCGAGCAAATAGCCAGCATACCGAACAGGCTTTGGAAACGTGCTTACATCATAATCTTTCACAGGAAAACGATCACCAGTAGCTCTCTGTGCTTCCTTTAATTCATAAGGAACAAATATCTCATCGTTATTAACAGTATTAATATAGTTTGTTTCATCCATTTGTGTCTCATGGATTTGTTTCATCTTATTGCCTCCATTCTAAATAAGGAAATGGAAATAACTGTGCCTTAATTGTGACAGAAAATCTATATTATAGCAATTATCTTCCTTCTAAGGGTGTATTTAGGTGGAGATTGGGGATGTTAATGACAAAAAGTATAATTGCAGGTGGTATAGATGAAGCTTGAGCAACAGCAGATGGTTGATAAAATGAGGGAAATGACAAACAAGGCGGATGCATTTCATACAGAGTACTGGAGTAAGTTCGCTGATTTTCAGGATTGGCATTTTTGGCTGAATATTGTCTTTTTAGTAGGACCGCTTATTGTATTGCTCATATGGCTTGATCGGCAATGGATTTTTCAAATTTTATTTTTTGGTTTTGCGATACATGCTATGATGAACTATTTAGATTCTATTGCAGTTGTAAAGGGCCTCGTGACTCACCCTTATCCGCTGATGCCATTGATGAATATTAACTTGTCTATCAACACTTCCTTTATTCCCGTCACATTTATGCTGACATATCAATATTGTATAAACAGAAAGAAAAATTTGTATATTGGCGGATTATTCGCAAGCATTGGGACAGGCATTGTGCTTGGTGGCTTTGCTCAGGCAATTGATTATCTTCAGATGTATAAGTGGATGAATATTTGGTTTGTATTTGTATTTGATTATTTACAGTTTGTCACAGCTGTATTGCTGGTAAAGTTTTTTCAGTACTTGCGTGATAAAAAGAAAAAGGAAAGCTACCGCTTTTGAATTTCCTTATTTATCCACATAAATGTGAAATTTTCGTATACATTAAAAAAGAACAGTTAAGACAAGGCTATGCCTGCACTATAATAAGGGTATAGAGGTAGAAAGCTGTCTTGCATAATTCTGTAAGCTATTTGAAAGGAGTTAAAGAGAAGAAATTGAAGCAATTATATAAATGGATTTATATTGTATTAGGTACCGTTTTTTTAGGGATTGGCCTTGTCGGCATCTTTCTCCCTTTACTTCCGACAACTCCATTTCTGCTGTTGACTTCCTTTTTCTATACACGAAGCTCAGAACGGCTTAACGCCTATTTCCGCTCAACAAGATTTTATGAGGAATATGTAAAAGGGTTTAAAAAAGGTGAGTTGACGAAGAAACAAAAAATAAAAATACTGGTCACCTGCTATATCTGTATTGGGATAAGTGCTTATTTCGCTCCGCATATGTATATGCGCATTATTCTCGGCTGCATTGCAATTGTCCAATTAATCTCTATGTTCATTATTAAAACTAAGACAGTTGAACCGAAGGATATCATCATAAAAAAATAGATGTTAAGAGCTGAGAAGAGTAAGATTCCAGCTCTTTTTTGTTTTAACAATAATCGTATGGGAATAAATAGAAATAAATACTTGTAAAAAAGGGGAGATAATAATGGCTGTAATTACCCATATCGGCCTAGCTGTAACAGATTTAGATAAAGCGATTGATTGGTATGAAAAGGTTCTAAATTTTAAGCTGATTGCCGGTCCGTATTCCTTTCAGCAGGAGAAAGAGGATGCTTATAATATGACAAATGACTTGCTCGGAAACCATATAAAAAAAATGCGCAATGCTCATTTAATAGGAGAAAACCAAGTTGGGATAGAACTGTTTGAGTTCCAGGTGCCGAAAACAATAAAAAGGGAAAGAGATATTCAGGAAGCTGGCTTTTTTCACCTTTGTATTATTGCTGATAATGTAAAGGAAAAGGCTGCTGAAATACAAAAGAGCGGCGGAAAGATCAGGAGCAGTATGTGGAATACTTGGGCAGGCAAGCCGTATTATTTAGTTTATTGTGAAGATCCATTTGGGAATATTATTGAACTTTATTCCTATAGTACGGAATTGATGTATGGTAACAAAGATTAGATATTTAGTGGATTATACAATAAACTAATAGTACAAGAATTTCTAAGGCGATATCTTTTGAGGTGAAAAAATGGGGAATATTTGGGCTCCTGAGGTTGTGGTTGAAAAAGAGCTGGCAATTGCTTTAATTAATAAACAGTTTCCTGAGTTATCTATCCAAAGCATTAAGGAAATAGGTGAAGGCTTCGACAATACGATATATGCAGTGAATGACATATATGTCTTTCGATTTCCACGCAGGGAAATCGCGGGAGAGCTAATGGAAACAGAGGCTGTCCTGCTGCCAAAAATACAGCAATTTTTGCCGATAAAAATACCAGTGCCGGTTTTTTTCGGACAAAAGTCGCAAGACTACAGATGGTCCTTCTTAGGTTACAGCTATCTTGAGGGCAAAATGCCGCATAAATTAACACAGGAAAACCGAACTAAGCTCATCGGGCCACTAGCAGCGTTTTTAAAGGCACTACATTCTATTTCTATCAAGGATTTAAAGGGAGTGCCAGTTCCATATGATAAACTGGGCCGTCTGGACATAGGGAAACGGAAAGCTGGAATGATGGAAAAACTCGAGGCTTTGTGTCTGCTTGATAACAGTCAAGTTTTTGAAAAGGCGAGAGACTATTGCCAAGGAATAGAGCATATTGAAGTCCCATGTGAGCATGTGCTAGTGCATGGTGATCTACATTTAGGTAATATGCTTGTAAACGAAGGTAAGGAGCTGACAGCCATTATCGATTGGGGCGATGTCCATATTGGCCACAGGGCAGTTGACTTAGCGATTGTTTACAGTCTTATACCAGCAGAAGAAAGGGAGGCTTTTTATGCTGTCTATGGCAAAACAGACAGTGTCACATTGGAGCTTGCCAGATTTAAGGCTGTGTATACACTTGTGTTACTGCTCGCATATGCTTTAGATAAGAAGGAACTATTATTATATGAAGAAGCAAAAACAAGCCTTGCTATCGCATTGAGCTCATCCTAAAACCTTTCCTTATTTGACTGGTAACGCAGAAATATTATATAATTAAGCTAATAATTGAATGAAAGTAACCTTTTGTCAAAAGGGGAGTAACTGTACAATAAAGTCGTCAATACAGGTCAGCAGACCTCGGCTTTATTGGCAACATATGTTGTTTGTGAGACCTTTGCCATTTATTTGGTGAGGTCTTTTTGCTGTGCCTTTTTAACTGCTCCAAACAAAACGATGGTTAGGGAAGGAGGCGGGTCTGCATGTCGACGCTAAAAAAACTTATGAAAAATTATCTCCAAAAAGAAGGGGTGAAAATTCTTAAGAAAAAAGGCTTACCTTTGTTAAAGAAAGAATGGGAAAAAAGAAAAGGAAAAAAATAAGGAGTGATTTTTATGAAAAAATTATTGCTGGCTCTCCCGATCATGCTGTTGGTAGCAGCAGGATGCTCACCAGTGGAAGAGACGAAAAATACTATTAATTATGTTAATGAAGCAACAGAGTATGCTAATGAAGCAGCGGCGTTCGCAGAAGACCTTCCGGCTAAGGCACAGGAAGCAGTTACAAATCCGGAAACAGTTGAACAGCTGGAAAGCACATTAACTGATTTTGAAAAACAAATCAGTGAGTTCAATCAAGTGGAAGTGCCGCAAGTGATGGAAGATTTGCATGGACAAATTAGTGAGCAAAATGAAAAAATCCAAACTCAAATTGAAGAATATACAAAAGCAATTGAAGATGGTACCTTCCAGGCAGACTTCCTTCAGAATAGCGAGTTGCTAAACTCGCTGCAGGATATACAAAATATTTATGAAAATATCCAAAAGCTTGGTAATGAATAAAATGAAAGAGGTGCAGTCGAGCGACTGCACCTCTTCTTCTTTTTTGTTAGAGAGAAAAGGATAAATATTTTGAGGGATAAAGAGGGAACTCCAACTTCTTCTGAGGGCTATTGTTTTTTTTCTTCCTGCATAAACGACCAAAAGCGGTATAGTTGGCCGGCCACTTTTGCTGGTTCTTCCTGAAGTGCTTTATGGAGGGCAGGGTGTCTTTGAATGGCGGTAATTATATTATAATCTTCTACAGCTACTGCCAAGCGGTTATCGCTGCCGTATCGCGAAGCTGTTTCCATAACGGCAGATCTTCCTAGAAGGTAATCTGTGCTGACATCAAAAAAATCAGCGAGTTTTTGGAGTGTCTCTGTGTCTGGTTTGCGATTGCCGGTCTCGTATCCAGAAATGGACACTTTTGTCACGTTCATTGCATCCCCTAAAGTTTGCTGTGATATATTAGCCGATTTTCTTAAAGCTCTTAATCTTTCAGAAAAACTCAAATTATTCTCCCCTCCATTTCCATATGATGGTTCTATTATAAGTTAACTTATTGCTAACAGTAAATGTTCAAAAATAAGTTAACTAAAAAGATAGTAAAAGATTGAAGTTAACCTTAGGTTTACGTATAATAGAGATAAAGATAACGGTTTCGACTAAGAAAGAGGTGAGAGGGTTGACTAGACTTAAATTGCGGTATGTTAGAAAGGAGCATGGCTATACTTATCAGCAAATGGCCAGCAAACTAGGCATCACGAAGTCCTACTATTGGCAAATAGAGAATGGCAAAAGAGGTTTATCGTATGAGAATGCGATAAGAATAGCTAAAATATTTCATAGAAAACCAGATGACATATTTCTTCCAGAGAACAATCATGTAAGCCGTCTAGCAAGTGATGACTAAAGCTTATGACAGGTTAGTAGACTTTCTTTGGTGGAAATATGTTTTTTTTATTTATCGAGCTCGTTTATTTTATTATTGCATGAATCTGTGCATTTTTGAACCATTTACTTGCATAATATCATCATTAAATAGCCACCTTTCCTCTTCTTATCACAATTTTCCGAATGGGATTGATTTTCTCTCTTTACTGTGTAAAAGTATAGAGTATAAATAGAGGAGGACGGTTCGTAAACATGAATAATAAGAAGATTAGTTTCATTGGCAGCGGCAAAATGGCGCAGGCTATTTTTGGCGGTATGCTAAAGTCAGGATTTACAAGACATGAGGATTTAATTGCAAGTGCAAAAACGGCTGCTACGTCGGAAATGATATCTAAACAATATGAGATCAAAACAACAATTGATAATAAGATTGCAGCATCGTATGGAGATATTGTCGTTCTTGCGGTGAAGCCATATTTATATACAGAGGTATTACAGGAAATCAAGGAATCTATACAGGAGAATGCTATCATCGTGACGATTGCAGCTGGTGTTGATCTTGCTTATATGGAAGAGCAATTATCAAGTGAAAGCAAGATTATTAGAACAATGCCAAACACACCATCTCTTGTAGGAGAAGGAATGAGTGTTGTTTGCCCGAATGGCAATGTCACGGAAGAAGAAGTACAGTATATTGTTGACTTGTTCTCTTCCTTCGGCAAGGTAGAGGTAATGGAGGAGCGCTTGATGGATGCTATTC
Source organism: Niallia sp. MER 6 (assembly GCF_023714395.1). NCBI lineage: Bacteria > Bacillati > Bacillota > Bacilli > Caryophanales > Bacillaceae > Niallia > Niallia sp. MER 6. The sequence goes on from NZ_JAMAUK010000004.1 coordinate 44,863, forward strand.
CAGCTATTAGCGGTTCATCGCCAGCATATGCCTTCCTTTTTATTGAAGCATTGGCAGACGGCGGTGTCAGAAGCGGAATTCCGCGAGATACATCCTACAAGCTCGCGGCCCAGGCTTTATTAGGGGCTGCAAAAATGGTGCTGGAAACAGGCAAGCATCCTGGCATCTTGAAAGATGAGGTATGCACACCTGGGGGAACAACCATTGAAGCGATAGCTACGCTAGAGCAAATGCAGTTCAGGGGAGCAGTTATGGCTGCAATGGACAGATGCACCGAAAAAAATAAAGAATTGCAGAAAAAATAAATGTCAGGTCGTTCGGAATAGGTAATATGTTGTTCTTCTGGACGAACATTTAATTAGAAATGCCAAGGTGTTGAGTCTTTACTAACTTCTTGGCATTTTTTTGTATAAAAAATAGGTCATTATTCCTTAATATTTTCCATATTTCAGCCTTTAAAGTTAGAATCTCATTCTGTATAATAAACATTAATCATTATCAACAATACCAATATTACTAGCTTATTTATGAACATAATAGACCTTTTGGACCGCGAAGAAAAACAGCTTTTATTTGGGCACTTAAGCTGTTTGGAGCGATTAGTGCAACCGGCCTTTATTCATGAGTTGGGCTGGTTTTTTTTTGCTTTTGAGGGGAAAGCTAACCAGATAAAAATATAGAGATAACAGGAGAATGCGTAAGGGAATATTTTTAAAGAGGTGTGGCAAATGATTTTTGATAAATACAAAGGAATATTACTTAAGAAAATGAAGGATCAGCTTACAAGCTGGTTTGATAATAACGAGATAACATTGATTGAAAACAGAGATGTATACAGGTTTTTGCACTCAATCAAAGGGACGTCTGGCACGTTGGAGCTTGATATGCTTTACGGTATTGCTTCAGAGCTGTTGGCAAAGGTAGAGAATAGAAAAGACTCATGGTCCATTCAGGAACTAAGGGATTTCTTGAGCGGGCTGATGGAAATCAGTTATGAATATGAGCATTTCCATGAAGAAATTGGCAAGCCTCCTGCTTTACGTGAAGGGGACGCACCGCTTATTCAAATTATTGATGATGATATTTCTTTGCTTATTTTCCTGAAGGATAAGCTCGAAAGCAAGGGCTGGATGGTTATTGCAAACACGACAGCGGATAAGGCAATTGAGCAGTATTATAATATGCATCCTGATTGCATCATCATTGATATCAACCTTCAGGATCAATCTGGTTACGATGTGCTCAGTGTTATCCAAAATCATACAAACCGGGCATTTATTCCGAAAATTATGTGCAGCATTAAAACAGACAGAGACTCAAGAATTGAAGCATATAGAAATGGCGCAGATGATTTCATGGAAAAACCGATTGATGTGGAAGAATTTTTAATTCGTGTGGAACGCCATCTCGAAAGGAAAAAGATATTTGATCAATCGGTTTTGATAGACGAATTAACCCAAGTTTATAACCGCAAATTTCTTAAAGATTCGTACAATCGTTTTATCAGTGATATGGGAAGGCTGAATGCAAATGGAACAATCGCTGTGATTGATATCGATTATTTTAAACGAGTTAATGATACATACGGGCATATTGTCGGTGACAAGGTGCTGATGGAGTTCGCTCAATTTCTGAAAAAGAGTATTAGAAGTACAGATACACTGTTCCGTTATGGCGGGGAGGAATTTGTTATTCTGTTCCAGAGAGCGACAGAGACGGAAATAAAAGACGTATTGGAGCGCATGCTTGATAAGTTCTCACATGTTGAATTTACAGACGGAGAGAAAACCTTTAGTCTCACATTTTCAGCAGGAGTGTATCGAATTGAAAATACAGAGATTGGTTTGCAGGCAGCAATAAAAACAGCAGATGAAGCTTTATATTTGGCTAAGGAGAATGGCAGGGCGAGGGTTGAAACAGCTAATAAACGCATTATTTCAAAAGCAACAAAGCTTTTGAATGTATCCATTGTTGATGATGATACACTGATTCGCTCCATCTTAATTAATATTTTCAGTTCTTTGGAGCTTGATAATATTACCCTTGATGTAAAAGCCTATGAAGATGGGATGCAATTCCTTGATTCTGACAGGCTCGCACAAAACGGCATTCATTTCCTAGTTCTTGACGGCATCATGCCAGTCATGGATGGTCTGGAGATACTGCAAATCGTGAAAAAATCTCAGTACCGTAACAATGTTAATGTGCTTATGCTGACAGGCAGAAAGAGTGAAAATGATATTGCGGAAGCATTGAAGCTGGGAGCGGATGATTATGTAACAAAGCCTTTCAGTCTGACAGAACTTCAGGCAAGGATTGTCCGCCTCATTAAAAGGATGGTTTAAAGTGGCAAAGGAAATTATGTTATTAGTTGTTGTTGCAGTTGGTTCCATCAGTATTTTGCTAATCCTCCTTGCTTACTTAATAGCAAGGAAGCTTCTTGAAAACAACAGGCGGCAGCAAATAAATGATTTAAAGGAAAAAATAGCCCAGGATGTCTTCCTGTTCTTACAGGACAGAAGCTATGAGCTGTCCTTCTCTGCTGATTCAAACATAGAGAAGGAAGCACTTGAGGAGCTCCTTACAAAGTATTCAGACATACTCGAGGGAGATCAGGAAAGACAAAGCTTAAGAATTCTTGCAGCAGCTAATCTGACAGGTTATTACCGAAAAAATGTAAATGCAAGGAAATGGAGCACTCGTATGAACACACTGTATCATATTGAGAGCTTTCAGCTGGTGGAGCTGAAAGAGGAATTAATTAAGTTGGCTGAACAGGAAAAGAAGCGGTCGAAAGAGGAAAAAATCCAGATTTACCGCATCCTTGCTTCTTTTCAATATACCGATATTTTTATGCTGATTAATAAGCAGGAATACTTAGCAGAAAAGGATTATCGAAGCATATTAACAAGACTGGAAGCACCAATTTTTGAAGAGATGATTGCCCGGTTTGATGAATGTGTGGAAGAGCTAAAACTGGCAATTCTCGATGTGATGGGTGTTAAAAAAGATTTGGAGCATATTACTTTTTTAGAAAATGTTTTTCAAACCTATGAGGGAGAGCTGAGGCTGAGAAGCTTAAAAGCAATTTCGAACATAGGGATTGTTCCTAATATTGATAACTATCTTCCTTTATGCCAATCAAGTGTGTGGCAGGAAAGAATGATGGCGGCAAGACTGCTTGGCTTTGCCAAACAAGAAACAGCCTTGAAGCTATTAAAGGAACTGCTGCATGATCAGTCATGGTTTGTAAGATCTCAGGCGGCAGAATCAATTATGAAATATAAAGATGGTACAAAAGTGCTTGAAGAGGTGCTTCAGCATTCAAAAGATGCCTTTGCTCGGGATATGGCCTGGGAGTGGGTCAATAAAGGAATTTTAAAAGGAGCTAATTAAGTTGGTTTTAGAATGGTGGAAAAATGCGGTATTGTTTTTTGGCGGTTTTATTTCTATATATATGATTATTATCATCACGTTTTACACAGCTATTCTTATCGTATCAATGATGCAGCTTAGACGAGAATATCAGCTTAATAGAAAGCAGTCTTTTGAGGATATTGCTGACGGTCTGTATACAAAGCCTGTTTCGATAATTGTGCCTGCATATAATGAAGAAGCAGGAATCATTCCGAGTGTCCGCTCCTTATTGAGCATTGATTATCCGCAGTATGAAATCATTGTTGTAAATGATGGCTCTAAGGATCAAACTTTGCAAAAAATGATTGAGTATTATGATATGGAAGAGGTTCAAAAGGTAGTCCGCAAACAGGTGGAGACGAAGCCAATTAAGGCTATCTACCAGTCAAAGCTCTTGCCGAGACTATTTCTTATCGATAAAGATAATGGCGGAAAGGCTGATGCTTTAAATGTCGGCTTGAACTTTTCGAACTATCCTTATATATGCTCATTGGACGGAGATTCGGTTTTAGAAAGTGATGCTTTCCTGAAAGTTATGAAGCCGATTATGGACAGCAATGAGGAGGTAGTTGCTTCAGGAGGAAGCATCCGAATTGCAAATGGCTGTAAGATCAAGGACGGAAATATATTGGAGATCGGTTTATCGAACCATCCCCTTGTTATTATGCAGATCATTGAATATTTAAGAGCATTTTTAATGGGCCGCATTGGGCTTAGCAGGCATAACCTGCTGTTAATCATATCAGGTGCCTTTGGTGTATTTTCGAAGCAATGGGTGATTAAGGCTGGAGGTTACCAAACAAATACAGTAGGGGAGGATATGGAGCTTGTTGTCCGTATTCACCGAATTATAAAGGAGTCTAAGGTCAATAAAAGAATTGTCTATGTGCCTGATCCTGTCTGCTGGACAGAGGTTCCAGAGGATATAAAGTTCCTGAGGAGACAGAGAAGAAGATGGCATAGGGGATTGTTTGAAAGCCTTTGGAATCATCGCAAGCTGACATTTAATCCGAAGTATGGAAGCATCGGAATGATTTCCTTCCCTTATTTTTGGCTGATAGAGTTTTTAGGTCCAATCGTAGAAATATTAGGATATCTATATACGGTAATCGCGATTTTCTTTGGCGGGATTTATTTGGAATTTGCGATTCTTATATTTTTGCTTTCTTGTATTTATGGATCGATTTTTTCAATGGCAGCAGTCTTGCTCGAGGAATGGAGTCTTCGCAAGTATCCAAAAGTGTCCCATTTATTGAAGCTGTTTTTCTTTTCCCTGACAGAATCTTTATGGTACAGGCCGATGACAGTATTTTGGCGCTGTGAAGGGATTTGGCAGCTCATTAAAGGTGAAAAATCTTGGGGGGACATGAGTCGTAAAGGAGTATCTAAATGAAAAGAAGGAATACATTGCTTTTTTTTCTGTTTGTCATGATTGGGCTTGCGGTACTATTAAGTCCTTTTTGGCTCTGGCAGTTTAAAGGGACAAAGGAACTGAATGTGCTGATTATGGATAAGACTGTTCCTGATAAGACATACAGGGAGCATAACGGCCTTGTTTATATATTAAACAATCAGAAATATGTGAAGGCTAACAAAGACAAATACTTCAGTCAAAGTGATTATAAAGGCTTTAAACCGAGCGGAGACAACAGCTATAAAATCAGCGAACTCCCTGATGATTTAAGTGATTATGATGTTTTGTATTTGACAGATCAGTATGGAGTCTATGAAGAAGAATTTTATGGAAGCAATAATCTTGGGGAGAGATCGGATAAATTATATGGCGGATTGGAAATAGAGGATGTAGAAAAAATAGAGAATGCTCTTTTCCAATCAGACAATAAAACACTTATTGCTGAATTTAATACGTTTGCAAGTCCTACAAGTGATGAGGCAAGGGAGAAAATCACCAATCTGCTTAATGTATCGTGGAGCGGCTGGATGGGCAGGCATTTCGACGATTTAGATGGTGATGAGGTACCTGTTTGGGTAAAGGATAACTATAAAAACCAGAACGGCAAAGAATGGAGCTTTACAGGCTCTGGACTTGTACTGATTAATAAGGATGATTATATTGTCGTCTTAAATAACAAGGACTTAACAGACAGTGGTGTCGCATTTTCCACTACCGAAAAAGGTCAATCTGTCTTAAAGGAAGAACTGACATCCACTTATGATTACTGGTTTGATATTATCGCAGCAAAAGATCAAAAAGAGGTGCTGGCCCAATATAAGCTTCCAGTTTCAGAGTCTGGTAAAGAAAAGCTGGAAGGTTACGGAATTCCAAGCACTTTCCCGGCAATCGTGCAAAATGCCAATACACAATACACTTCCTATTATTTTGCAGGAGATTATGCTGATGAAGCAGAAGTTCCAAGTTTATATCAAACAGTCGGCTTTGATTTATGGAAGAAATATGTCACATACAGAAATTCCTTTTACTGGAATACTTATGTGCCGCTTATGAAAAACCTGCTGAAGGATGGACTTCACAATAATAATACAGAAGGCAGTACTATAGAGACAGTAAAGGCTGACGGAATGGTAACGAACAGTCGGACAAATGCTGAATATATTCAAGTTCAAAAGGATGGGAAATGGGAAAATCTCATTATTAAAGGGGTAAATATGGGGATTTCAAAACCAGGCTCCTTTCCAGGTGAAACATCCATTACAAAGGATGAATATTACCGCTGGTTCAAAGAAATCGGTGCGATGCATGCTAATACAATCAGGGTGTACACGCTTCATCCACCAGGTTTTTATCAAGCCTTGTATGAATATAATCAAAGTGCAAAAGAGCCTCTGTATCTTATCCACGGTTCTTGGGTGAATGAAGATGTTCTTACAGAAAAGCAGGATGCTTATTCAGAAGAAGTAGTAGCAGATGCGCAGTTAGAAATTAAAAACATGATTGACATTATTCATGGAAATGCTGATTTGCCAAAAAGGGCTGGGCATGCTTCAGGAAAGTATGAGTATGATGTTTCCAAATATGTGCTAGGATTTATGCTTGGAACAGAGTGGGACCCTGATGTTGTTAATCATACCGATGAAGAACACAGTGGCTTAGGACAATACAAAGGCACTTATTTCGAGACAAAAGCTGCATCTCCGTTTGAGATTTGGGTTGCAAAGTTAATGGACTATGCAGCAGATTATGAAGCTAAGCAATATAAGTGGCAGCATACGATGAGCTTTACGAACTGGGTGACAACAGACTTGCTTGACCATCCTGCAGAGCCGAGTGAGGATGAAGATAAGGCGGTTGTTGATCCCAACCATATAACTAAAACAGATGATTTTCATGCTGGCCTATTTGCGGCTTATCATGTTTATCCGTATTATCCAGATTTCTTGAACTATGAAAAAGGCTATTTGACATATAAGAATAAACAAGGCGAGCAAAGCAATTATGCAGCCTATTTAAATCAATTGCGAAAGGTTCATAATATGCCAGTGTTAGTTGCAGAGTTCGGAGTGCCAGCATCTAGGGGCAAAACTCATGAGAACGTTAATGGCATGAATCAAGGCTTTATTTCAGAAGAAGAACAAGGAAATATGGATGCGAGTCTGTATCAGATGATTCTTGATGAGAAGTATGCAGGCGGACTTGTGTTTACATGGCAGGATGAATGGTTTAAGCGAACATGGAACACGATGGATTATGATAATCCGAACAGAAGACCGTTTTGGTCCAATATCCAGACAAATGAGCAGCATTTCGGTCTGTTAAGCTTTGATCCTGGTAAATATGAGCCAACCATCTATATTGATGGCAGCACAGAGGATTGGGAAAAGCTGAATGTGTCGCCACTGTATACTACTGCTAATGCTGATAATAAGGAAGAAAATGATATTCAAGATGTGAGTGTCACGTCTGATGAACAGCAAATCAGCTTTAAATTCACTTATAAGGAGCCGGTTGACTTAAACGTTGATCACACATATCTTCTATTAGATACACTTGCAGATCAAGGGCAAATGAGCACAGTTCTTGATGGCAAGGAAAAAGTGAACACAGATTTTGGTGTCGATTTTGCTGTTAAGATTGGGGAACAGAATGATTCGCATATCCTGATTGACAGCTACTATGATTCTTATTATTTCCACTATGGGCACTTGCTGAATATGATAAAAAAAGAAAGCTATGCAAGTAAAAAGAACAACGGTGTGTATCATCCAATCAGACTTGCGCTTAATAAAGAGCTGGAAATACAAGGGGAAAAAATTCCGTTTAACTCCTATGAAACAGGAAAATTATTATACGGAAACGGCAATCCGGAAAGTAAAGATTTCAATAGTCTGGCCGATATTAGTGTAAGTAAAGATAAGAAAACAATCGAGCTTCGCCTGCCGTGGGCTTTATTAAATGTGAAAGACCCAAGTCAGAAGGAAGTATTGGCAGACTTATGGAAAAAGGGCATGGAAGGCAGCGAAACCATTGACGGCATTTATTTTGCGGTTGTAATGGAAAAAGATAAAAAGATTGTGCAAACATTGCCTGAAAGAGGCAGTGACAACACTATTCATCAAGAAGACACTAAACTGTTTGAATGGGAAAGCTGGGAAGAACCAGCCTATCATGAACGATTAAAACAATCCTATTATATACTGCAAGAGGCCTTCTCCAAAATAGGGAATTAGGGAGAGAGAAATATGAAAAGAATATTATTAGCTGAAGATGAAGATGTATTGAGAATGCTGATAGTAGATACACTGGAAGATGAAGATTACGTGGTCGATGAAGCACCAGATGGAGAAGAGGCTCTCCAGCTTATCGCAAAAAATGACTATGATCTGTTAATACTTGATTATATGATGCCGATTATGACAGGGCTGGAAGTAATCCAAAAGGTTAGAGCGGACGAAGAGAAGAAGCATCTGAAAATAATGATGCTGTCAGCAAAAAACCAGACAAATGAACAAAACCATATATTAGAAGCTGGAGCAGATTACTTTATGGCAAAGCCTTTCAGTCCGCTCGCACTATTAGACAAAGTAGGGGATATTCTTGATGAAGATTAATTCCTATATAAGAAAAAGCATATCAAGGCAATTTATGGCCTTAATATGCTTTTTCATTCTACTGTTTATTATTGGAGGGCTTGTGCTGGTTTATTGGCAAAACTCTGTGAACAATGAGTATGTAAGTAACCGAGAAGAGCTTGTTGAAAAACAAGCGTTAGTCAGACAGCTAGAAACAAGGCTCAATGATGCAATGTTTAATGTGAGAGGATATTTCGCTTACAATAACACAGCCTTAAAAGAATCGGCAGAAAGTCAGCAGGCTGAGATCGAAAAGCTGATAGAGCAGTTTGACCAAAGGCTTGAAACAGAAGAAGACACACTCTTTTCAACAGAGCTGGCGTCGTTTTATCGGTTTTATTTTGATGAAACAATGCCAGAAGCAATAGCTTACTTTGAAAGCGGAGATAGAGAGGAAGTTGCTGCTATTGCCAATAATGGTGCGACTGAAAGGGTTAATTCTTTTCAAGGAGAAATGGCTGATTACCTACAGTCTGTTTCGAACTCGCTGAGCGGTGAGGTAAGCAAGCTGACTACTCATATCGCCATCCTGCAAGTCGGTTTTCTAATTTATATCATTCTAGTTCTTATCGCAGTATTGCTTATCGGCAGAGTGATGGTCAAGAGGATTGGGAAACCATTGACTGATTTTGCAGTTGCAGCCAATGAAGTGGCAAAGGGAAATGAAGCAGAAATTAAGCATGATAAGAAAAGGCAAGATGAGCTGGCTACATTATCTGTTGCCTTTGAGCGGATGTATGTGAGCATACAAGAGAAAGAGCAAGATTTGCTTGCACAGAACGAAGAGCTCGTTGCACAGCAAGATGAACTGCAGGCACAGCAGTTTGAATTAGAAAAAATGCTTGAGACTGTACAATCCAATGAAGATGCTTTATTGCGCAGAAACAAGCTTATTAACGGCCTGTCGAGCTCTCTTGATAAGCAGAAGGTGCTGGAGAGCATCATCATAAATATGTGTGATGTTATTAAGGCAGACAGGGGTATTATCGTAGAAGCAGACAGTGGAGATTTTGCTGCATTTGGCATATCAAATGAAGGAGCAGAGCAATTTAAGAACCATCTTCATACAGGGATGTATCATCGTCTGGAAAAGGAAAAGCTTAGCTTTACAATCATCAGAGATTTAGATGTGTCAGAAAAAGGCTATCATCTTGAAAAAGGCAGGGTGCATGATCTTTATATCCCAATCTTGTCTGCTGCCGGCAGTATTACAGCAATCATGATGCTAAGCAGGTTTGCTTGCGGCTTTACAGAGCTGGAAATGGATGAATTCAGCACATTAGCTAAACAGATTGGGATATCATTGGATAAGATTCACTTATTCGAACAAACAGAGAAAGACAGATTGCTAAACACAGATATTTTAAATAATGTTCAAGAAGGAATTCAATTAATAAGTCCAAATGGCGATATTATCCATGCTAACAGCAAGTTCTATGAGATCATGACAGGCAAGGGAATGCTTGATATATTTGTCGGCCAAAAGTGGCAGGAATGGACAGGGCAGCTGAAGGAAAAATTAGAGGAAACAGACGATCTGATTGCTTATATTAGTAAGTCTATGAGAGATTCTTCTGCAGAGTCATTCACCTATAAATTGAAGGAAGATAAGATAGTTAAGGTTTATAGTGAACATTTATACAGAGGCGATGAGAAATTCGGGACTGTTCTCGTATACAGAGATATTACAATGGAATATGAAGTAGACAAGATGAAGTCTGAATTTGTAAGTACGGTCAGTCATGAGCTGCGCACACCTCTTGCGAGCATTTTAGGTTTTACAGAGCTCATTATTAATCGTGATTTGAAACCAGAGCGTCAGAAGAAGTATTTGAACACGATATACGGAGAAGCGAAAAGATTAACAGCCTTGATTAATGACTTCCTTGATGTACAGCGCATGGAAGCAGGCAAGCAGACATATGAGAAAAAATATATTGAAGTGCTGCCAATCATGGAAAGAGTTGTGGAAAACCAAGCGGTCAATGCAACTAAACACCATATAACAATTCATAATACGGAAAAGAATTCGTTCATACTAGGAGACCGGTTTAAAATCGAGCAGGCTTTCACTAATATTGTGAGCAATGCCATTAAATATTCTCCTGAAGGCGGAACTATTGATATCAGCCTCTATCAGGAAGATGGCATGCTGAAAGTAGCTGTGAAAGACCAAGGGTTAGGAATACCAGAGTCAGCCCGTGATAAGCTGTTTACAAAGTTCTACCGTATTGATAATTCGGACCGCCGCAAAATTGGCGGAACTGGATTAGGTCTTGCGATTGTAAAGGAAATCATGCTAGCACATCAAGGAGATATCACAATAGACTCAGAATATGGAAAAGGCAGCACCTTCACAATGAGCTTTCCGATTGTGGAATGGAATATGGAAACTTCGGAGAAGGACGCAGTCGCAGATGAAAAGGTCCGTTATAAAGTTATGGTCGTAGAAGATGATTACAGCTTGGCTGAGCTGATTATTCAGGAATTGCAGGAAAGCGGCTTCCAAGTTTATTATTCCAAAAATGGAATGGATGGAATTAAGAAAATGGAGGAAGTACAGCCAGATGCGCTCGTTCTAGACATAATGCTGGAAGACAGCAGGATGGACGGATGGGATATCATGAAAGCAATGAAAGATTCTGAGTATCTGAAAAACATTCCAATTGTCGTTTCTACTGCCTTGGATGAGAAGGAAAAGGGCATTGCATTAGGCGCAATTGATTACTTGGTGAAACCTTATCCGCCAAGTCAGCTTTCCCGGGCTATTATGCAAACATTGCTCAAAATGGGCAAGATTGGGCAAGTGCTTATCCCGGAAGAACAATAAAGTTTTAAAAGAAGCCTGCACATATGTGTGCAGGTTTCTTTCCATGCTTAAACAGTTTTCACTTTCTTAGTTAGCAAACTAGTAAATAGGGCCACAGAGATAATTGTTAAAAACGAAGCGGCTAAAATAGGAAGACCGACGATTCTTAATCCACCTAATAAAACAAGACCATCAATAATAAAGATGATAATGCCGACAGGGAATTTAAAAATACTAGACAGCATTTGGGCAAGCATGTCTGTTCCGCCTGTACTTGTATCGAAGCGAAGCATAATGCCAATACCCACTCCAATGATACTGCCGCCAATCACAGAACTGACTAAAATATTGGTGGAAAATGTGTCGCGCATAAAGGAACAAACGTCAATCATTCCAGAGGAGATGAGAAAACCCAATAAACCGTAGGCGATATATTGCTTATTATAAAACCAAATAATGATATAAATCGGGATGCTGATAAGTATCATAGATAAGCCTGTCGGGATATCATAATGATAATGTAAGATGAGGCCAATGCCAATAAGACCCCCATCAAGAAGATGATGAGGGACTAAAAAGCCGTTAACACCAATCCCGATAAGAAGGCTGCCGATTAATATGGCGCTGATTTTTTCTGTCATTTGAAAATCACCCTAACTGCGTTCATACTATTAATAAAATATATGGACGAGTTGTCTGAAATAGAAGGGGAACTTCTGAAACACATTAAAATCCCCATTGAAAATTTCAGCTAGCCTTGGTATTTTATAGGTGACCGTTTAGATCAAATTGTATGGGAGTAAGAGAACGAATGGGAAATATAAAAAAAATCGCAGAATTATCAGGAGTGTCTGTTACAACCGTATCAAGAGTATTAAATAATCATCCTTATGTTAAAGAAGAAAAAAGAAAAGCAGTTTTAGAGACAATTGATAAATTAAATTACAGCCAAAACTTGAATGCTGTTCACCTGTCGCGAGGAAAAACAAGCATGATAGGTGTAATGGTGCCATATATTACTGTTCCATACTATGGAAGCCTGCTTGACGGTATCGGGGAAGAGGCGCTGAAAAATAACTATAGCATCAATTTATTTCAGACGAACTATGATGTGAACAAAGAAAAGGAAGCGCTCGAAAAACTAAAAAGCAAACAAGTGGACGGGATGATTATCGGCTCCCACACTGCTAATATGGACATTCTCCGCAAATATGCAAGTGACCATCCGATAATAGTCTGTGAAAAGGTAACAGAGGAAAATATCGCTGCAGTCTATATTGACCATTACAGTGCATTCAGGCAAGGTTTAGACTTTTTGCATAGCAATGGATACAAGCACATAGGCTACTGTGTCAACAGGGCGACAAGCGCCAACAGCAGGCTGAGGGAAAAAGCCTTTTATGAAGGCTTGCAGAAGTTAGGTTTGGCTGCAGAGAAGGAATGGGTATTTGACAGCTGCCTGTCAATTGAAGATGGAAAAAGAGTCGTTAAAAAACTGTTGGAATTAAAGGATAGACCGGATGCTTTGCTTGTATCGAGCGACCAAGTAGCAGCAGGCATCATGACAGAAGCAAGAAAGCAGCAGATGAACATTCCAGAGGATTTGGCATTATTAAGCTATGATAACCATCCAATATCTGAAGCCCTCGAGCTTACGACAATGGATTTGCCTATTGTCGAAATGGGCAGGCGTTCCTTTCAGCTTTTTCAGCAGCTGCAAGACAAGAAACAGGAAATGCCAATTGAACTGAAGGCCAAGCTTGTCGTTCGTTCAACTGTATAGAAAAAGAGGTCCATATCGGACCTCTTTTTTATAGGAACAGATTCAAAACATAATAACATAATGCTGCAACAGTTGCGGAAATCGGAAGAGTGATTACCCAAGTGATCAGCATTCTTTGAGCTGTACCCCATTTTACCCCTTTAAGACGGTGTGATGCACCTACCCCAAGAATAGAAGAGGAGATAACATGTGTTGTGCTGACTGGCAGGTGGATGTATGTCGCTCCAAAGATGATCATCGCACCAGTAATGTCTGCTGCAACCCCGTTTACAGGACGGATTTTCATAATGTTTCCGCCGACAGTTTTGATGATTCTCCATCCGCCGACAGATGTTCCTAGACCCATTGCTGCCGCACAGGCGAATTGAACCCAATGTGGGATATCGCTTGTTGTTAAATAGCCGTTAGCAATAAGAGCCATTGTGATGATACCCATTGCTTTTTGGGCATCGTTCGTACCATGTGTATATGATTGCAATGCCGCAGTGAAGATTTGGAAAATCCTAAATCTGCGGTTCGTTTTTGTTAAGTTAAGATCCTTAAAGAAGATCTTGAATAATGTATAGACGATATAACCCATTACAAAAGCGATAATTGGCGAAAGAATCAGGGCTTGAATAATTTTCATAAATCCATTATAGTTAAGGGCTTCAAAGCCAGATGCGGCAATCGCTGCACCAGCGATGGAACCGATAATTGCATGGGAGGAACTGCTTGGTATTCCGAAGTACCATGTCAATAGATTCCAGAAAATCGCAGCGATTAAAGCTGCCAATATTACAGTCGAACCATTTTCTAATTGGAAAGGATCTACAATATCCTTCGTGATAGTCTTTGCTACACCAGTGAATGTCATCGCACCAACGAAGTTCATTATTGCCGCCATGATGATGGCATGCTTTGGCTTTAACGCTTTTGTCGATACAGAAGTCGCAATTGCGTTTGCTGTATCATGGAAGCCATTGATAAAATCAAAAGCCAATGCAAAAAAGACAATCAAAATTGTTATAAATAAAATCATATCCATTTTTGTTAGGACTCCTTACGCATTCTTCATAATGATGCTTTCAAGTGTGTTGGCAACATTTTGGCAGTAGTCAGCAATGTCTTCTAAGTTTTCGTAGATTTCTTTGTATTGAATGATGCGAATTGGATCTTTTTCTACTGAGAACAAATGCTTAATTGATTGGCGAAGGATGCCGTCACATTTTGATTCTGTATCTTTAATACGAATTGCATATTCTCTGATTTTTGGAAGTTTTTTCGTTGATAGAAGTTCAACTGATTTTTGAATTTCTACTCCACAGCTTTTAATTGCTTCAACAAAACGAATCATGAATTCGTCAGCTGTTGTGATATTGTACATCTCAAACAAAGCAGCACAATGCTCAAGTCCGTCAAGAACATCATCCATGCTCATAGAAAGTGCAAGAATATCTTCCCTTTCAATAGGAGTGATGAAAGCTTTATTTAACTCAGTAATTACATCATGGATGTATGTATCACCTTTTGTTTCAATTTCTTTCATGGTTTCGGAAAACGTTTTTAAGTCGCTTACGTTAGTGATTTTGTAATCTGCGAAATAGTCAGCGCCTTCCTTTAAGTTCGTTGCAATATTATTTAAAAGTACAGCGAATTTATCTTGTTTTTTGAAAACCATAATTGTTACCCCCGATTTAATTTAGACCCCAAAATAGTCAAGCCTTACATAGTTTATAGGAAAATTGTCGAATCTTAAAGTATTTAGACGAAAAATTTACAAAAACTTAATAATTGGTTTACAAAAAATATAAATTGGAACCTTATGTTATTTACATTCTTTATACTGTATTTACAAATCTTTTCTTTGTTTTACTGTTATTGTTAAACATTAAGCTTGTCACAATACCTCTGATATGGAATAGAATATATGATTTAATATTTGCCATTGGAGTGAGTGATATGTTGGAAAATGATATGATATTTATTAGGAAAACAACTGAAGAGGATTTACCGTATATTTTGAGAACAGAAAGTGATTCGGAAAACTCTCCGTTTATCCAGCAATGGACAGTCGATGAGCATATAGATGCAATCGTGCAGGATCAAAACCTTCTTCATTTAACTGTTATTAGTAAAGATTTAGAGGTGCCTGTCGGTTATTTATTAGTCAATGGCTTACTAAACGAAAACAACAGCATAGAATTGAAAAGAACCGCTTTTTCTCATAAAGGGAGAGGTTATGGAAGACAAATGCTGCTGTTAATTAAAAGTTGGGCATTTACTCAGCAAAATGCGAACAGACTGTGGCTTGATGTGGTGGAACATAACAAAAGGGCCAAGGATTTATATAAATCAGCAGGATTTCACGTAGAGGGGCTGCAGCGGGAAGCCGTCAAAATTAGGGGGCGGTATGAGTCCATTTATTTAATGTCTATTTTGAAGGAAGAATATGATAACGGCTTATAAGGGGGATATAATGGCAAAGACAGTTCTAGTAACAGGAGCGAGCAGCGGTTTCGGATTCATCACCGCATTAGAGTTTGCTAAAGAGGGTTATGAAGTCATTGCAGCAGTTCGTAATAGGCAAAAAGGGGCCAAGCTAATAGAAGTAGCGAAGAAATTGGAGGTGCATGAACGAATTGCCTTGGAAATACTTGACGTTACGTGCACAGAATCCATTACAGCATTGAAGGAAAAGGTCGAAGCACAGGGGAAGCTTGATATTCTTGTTAATAATGCTGGTTTTGCGGGGGCAGGCTTCGCAGAGGAAATTTCGCTGCAAGAGTACAAGGAACAAATGGAAACAAACTTTTTTGGTGCTATTGCTGTAACGCAAGCTTTTCTTCCAATGATGAGAAGCAACAGATACGGTAAAATAATCATGATGAGCAGCATAAGCGGCAAAATTGGTTTCCCTGGCTTAAGTCCGTATGTATCCTCAAAGTTTGCCCTGGAAGGCTGGAGTGAGTCGCTTAGACTAGAACTCCTTCCTTTTTCGATATATGTCACATTAGTAGAGCCTGGTTCTTATAAAACAAATATTTGGACTGAGGGGAAAAAAATTACAGAAAAATCGCAGCTTGCAAGCTCCCCGTACGCCAGTCAGCTGGAAAGTGTTGAGGCTTATTTAAAACAGGGAGAACATAAGTATGGAGATCCACTGGAGGTTGCCCGTAAAATCGTTGTGATAGCAGAAACGAAAAAGCCGAAGCTGAGGTATCGTCTTGGAAAAGGTGTGGGAATGACTATCTTCCTAAAAGAGCATCTGCCTTGGAAATGGTGGGAAAAAACAGTTCTATATATGTTGCGAAAATAATACATATAGGTAGTAACTAACTTAATGCAGCAATCATAATTGCTGCAACCATTTTTATGTCTTCATTCTTTTGGAGGTGTCTATGAATATCCATCATAATTTGAAACTGCATAATGGGATAGAAATGCCTCTTATCGGTCTTGGCACTTATAATCTTGGAGGTGGCAGGCCGACAGTGGAAACGGTCAAGGCAGCACTTGATCTTGGGTTTCGGTCAATTGACACTGCTTCCTTCTATAATAATGAACTAGAGGTTGGTGAAGGAATAAAAGAAAGCGCTGTCTTTAGGAAGGACGTTTTTGTAACAACGAAGCTCTGGAATGATGAGCATGGTTATGATGCTGCGTTAAGAGCTTTTGAAGCTAGTTTGCGAAGACTGGATATGGACTATGTAGATTTATATTTAATACATTGGCCTGGCAAGGATAAATATATCGAGACTTGGAAAGCCTTTGAGCGTTTGTATGGAGAAGGGGTTGTTAAGGCGATTGGCGTCAGTAATTTTCAAGAACATCATCTAAGCAAGCTTTTCTCCACCTGTAATGAAAAGCCGGCTGTAAATCAAATAGAATTGCATCCCCGCCTTACTCAGGAGAAATTAAGAGAATACTGCAAGAAGCTAAATATTAAAGTGGAAGCTTGGTCACCACTGGCGAACGGCAGGCTGCTGAACGAACCGACAATCAATTATATTGCCAAAAAACATGGCAGGACACCAGCGCAAATTATATTAAGATGGCATGTTCAAAATGACATCATAGTCATACCAAAAACATCCTCGATAAAGCGCCTTGCAGAAAACGGAAATATTTTTGATTTTCGCTTAAGCATGGAAGAAATGAATTTAATTGACAGCCTAAATATGAATGAACGAATTGGCCAAGATCCAGATAAAATGATTTTTTAATCTAAAGTATATAAGAAGGTGCAAGCTGTTTTGACGGCTTGCACCTTCTTGTTATACTGCTAGGTTTAAAAATAAAAACATGTGGTAAATATAGAGTACAAGCAGATAGCATAAAAGAATTACAAACAAGCTGCAGCTAATGTTACCTTGCTATCGCAATTTTTACTTAACAAAATGGAACTAAAAGGAGTGTTTAAGATGGGCTTTATTTGGTCTTTAATTATAGGTGGTATTATCGGTTGGCTTGCAGGGCTGATTGTCGGGAAGGATATTCCAGGAGGAATTATCGGTAACATTATCGCCGGATTTGTCGGTGCATGGTTAGGGTCATTAATTCTAGGAGATTGGGGTCCAACACTTGCTGACTTCGCTATCATTCCAAGTATCATTGGAGCAGTAATTCTAGTGTTTGTTTTAAGCTTTATTTTGAGAAAGATGCGCAAAACAGCGTAAATATAACTAAAAAACGGGATAAAGGCAGAGTGCCTTTATCCCGTTTTTTATTCTCCGAGCAGCGTAAGTGCATTTTCAGGAAATACTGGCGGATCATCAAGGAAAGGAGCATATACTGTTAAGCTTTCCCCTGTAATCGGATGTGTCAGCTCAAGCCTTGCTGCATGCAAAGCCTGCCTGCTATACACAGGTGTTCCGCCGTACAGAATATCTCCTGCAAGAGGATGGCCGATGGAACTTAAGTGGACGCGGATTTGATGCGTTCTGCCAGTATCCAGACTGCAGGAAACTAATGATAAATCTTTTTCAGGAAAATAAGCAAGCTTTCTGTAGTTGGTGACAGCGGCTTGTCCATTTTCTGAGATCCTTCTTCTTGTAGCATGATGACGGTCTTTACCAATTGGCTTGTCAATCTTGCCTTTTTTTCCTTTAACATATCCGTGAACAAGAGCTAAATAGGTTCTTTTTATTTTCCGTTCCCGCAAAGCATAATCTAACATATTTCCAATTAGTTCATGCTTGGCAAATAATATACAGCCTGTTGTATTCCGATCTAGTCGATGAATATGTTTAAGCTGTCGTTCCTCTCCATTCATTAACAAATGAAATGCTGCCCCGTTTGTAAGGGAGGAAACATCTTCTAAGGAATTAGGATGGGTATCTATCTCTGCAGGTTTATTTATGATTAATAAGAAGTCATCTTCATACACAATGTTTAGCTCCATATAGGTAGGTTCTATATTAGCAGGCTGCGAATCAAACATCTTAATGGATAACGTATCACCAGTAGTTAATGGTGTGAGCCAATTTGTGATTATTTTATTGTTCAGCATTACTTTTTTTTGCATCTTGAAAAGATGCACTTGTTTTTTAGATGCAAGCATTACCGTGCGGAATAAGTCCTCAAGAGACATATTATTCCATTTAGCAGGTATAGCCAGCTGCATCCATTCGCCTTTTCTTTCGAAATGCATAATTAAACCTCCATTAGTGCTGGTTTTGGCAATTATTAATAATCTTGCATAACCCATCATATCATGGTTTTAATTACCACGGAAAACTGGATGTGGTCTATGTTATTCTATTGATAATACTTTATGTATATTTTTAAAGAGGGTGGTAAAATCCAATGAAGGTAGCTTATGCTTCAACACCTGCACAGGAAGAGCAAATAAACGAACTTATACAAACTTTTTATACGTCCATTTTCCCCGACTTTTTTTCTGACGATGAAATTAACAAGTTCTCACGTTTGAATGTACTGCGTCTAACACAAGAGCAAGCCTATATGCTTAGCACCCTAAAAAACTCCTACCAAGTTATAGCAGCATTGCAGACCATTATTTCAATCGTCGAGAATGCGGAAGAAAGTGACCAATATGATTCATTATTCGAAAAGAATGTCGAGATTTTAGATGAGTTCGAGTTATTTTTCCCTTTCCGTCTGGATAATTTCACAAAAAAAGATAAAAGCCTAAGTATTTATGCAGAGGCAGCCAATGAACATTTAATATAAAGATGCCGCAGGATAAGCCTGCGGCTCTTTTTTTTGCATATACATAATATTATGTTCATAACAAGATTATCTTACAGGGAAATAGGGAAATGTAGAATTAAAAAGTGGAAAAAGGGAGCAGCTTAAATGACAAAACTAGATTTATCCAAGTTTGAAAAGCGGTTGATTATCAGAAATACAGAATATAAAGATATAGACAAAATTATGCAGCTTCAGGCAGAGTGCTTTCCTGGCATGGAACCGTGGACGAAAGCCCAGCTAAAAAGCCATTTGGATTTATTTCAGGAGGGGCAATTTGTTGCTGAATATAATGGAGAAATTATTGGGTCATGTTCTAGCCTGATTATCAATTTTGATGAGTATGATGACAGACATACATGGGATGATGTTACAGACAAAGGGTACATAACGAATCATAATCCAGACGGCTATAATTTATATGGTATTGAAGTTATGGTTGATCCAAAGTATAGAAGAATGAAAATAGGTCATCGCCTCTATGAAGCGCGCAAAGAACTGGTACGCCGCCTAAATTTGAAAAGCATCATTATTGGAGGCAGAATCCCGAACTTTTATAAATATGAAAATGAAATGTCTGCGAGAGAGTATGTGGAAGAAGTTATCCATCACCGGATTTACGATCCTGTATTATCCTTCCAGCTGATTAACGGTTTTACGATGATGCGCATAAACCCTAATTATCTGCCGGATGATAAGCAGTCCAGCAAATATGCGACGTTAATGGAGTGGAATAATGTTGAATATTTGCCGCAGTCAAAGCGTTTTTTCAAAAGCAGTTATCCTGTCAGAATCTGTGTAGTTCAGTATATGATGCGGCAAATTGACAGCTTTGAGGACTTTGCTAACCAAGTTGAGTATTATACAGATGTTGCATCAGATGCCTCATCTGATTTTGTTGTATTTCCTGAAATTTTTACAACACAGCTTATGTCTTTCCTTGACGAGAAGATACCGATAAATGCTATCCGTAAAGTGACGCAATATACAGAGCAGTATATAGAGCTGTTCTCCAGTCTTGCGATCCGATACAATATTAACATTATCGGGGGCTCCCATTTTGTGCAAGAAGACGATGAAGAGATTTATAATATCTCGTATTTATTTAGACGAGATGGAAGCATTGAGAAGCAATATAAGCTTCATATTACTCCGAATGAGCAGAAATGGTGGGGAATCAGCCAAGGTGATCAAGTTCGTGTATTTGACACAGACTGTGGTAAAATTGCGATTCTGATTTGTTATGATATTGAGTTTCCGGAGCTTGCAAGGATTGCGACAGATATGGGCGCAAAAATCATCTTTACACCATTCTGTACAGAAGACCGCCAAGGATATTTACGTGTCCGCTATTGTGCTCAAGCAAGAGCTGTGGAAAACCAAATTTACACTGTTATCGCAGGGACTGTCGGTAATTTACCGCAGACCGAAAACATGGATATTCAATATGCCCAGTCTGCGATCTTTTCACCATCTGATTTTGAATTTGCAAGAGATGGAATTGTCGGTGAGACGAATTCAAATATTGAAATGGTCATGATTGGCGATGTAGATTTAGAAGTGCTTCGCCGTAAACGGCAAAATGGTACAGTAAGACATTTGAAGGACAGAAGAGACGATCTTTATGAAATTAATTATAAACATAAAAGATTTTAATGAAGTAAAAACCGCGGAACCCTAACCGCGGTTTTTTTTGGTGGAATTCTTTTTTACATCATTGTTGTGTGAATGTCATATCCGCTTACATTGTCGTTGGCATGGTCAATGTAGCGGAGCAAAGAATATAAATGATTCTCGATTACAGTATAATCATGTTCGAAATTATAGGCGTGCAGGAAATGTTCAATTTTTTTTGAAAGAAAATGATCCTTAGTGCGCACCATTAATATTAAAAGATTATCCCATTCTGAACGATGGGTGTAGTACAGTGCACGATCATAATCGACTTTATTCAAGCTGTCCGCCTCCTTTTGTTTGAAGGAGATACTTATAGTATATAGCTGATCTGAACAAAATCTCATTCTAAAACTTGGCTATGTTGAATTATCAGGGTTTTCTTTTTTTACCTGTATAAAAAAGCTGAATAAAAATCTGTAATTGATAAAAAATAAAAGGGAAAAGGAGGGCAATATGAAGAAAATAACCATTTTTATGCTTTGCCTTGCACTTTTCCTTCCATCTTCAGCTAAAGTTTTAGGAAAGGAGCTAAGCAGGGAGGAGCAATACACATATGATGAATATCAGCGAGATATATGGAAAATGAAAAGCAGATACAAAAGGCAATTGGAAGTACATACAATTGGCTATTCAGAATATGGGAGAAAGCTGTACGGAATAAAAGTTGGAAAAGGTGAAAAATCCATTCTGATTAGCGGAGCGCATCATGGCAGAGAGTGGATCACTGCTCTTTTAATGATGAAAATGATTGAAAATCAAGTGCAGCAGGAGGATTTGTATAACCGTATGGGAGAGTATTCTATCTGGTTTGTGCCGATGCTCAATCCAGATGGTGTTACCATCCAGCAGGGAGACCTGCAGAAGTTTCCGCTGTTTTCACGTATTTCTTTAAAAAGGATGAATGAAGGATCGAAAGACTTCACCCGCTGGAAAAGCAATGGAAGAGGAATTGATTTAAACCGTCAATATCCGGCAGGCTGGGATGAGTTGAAGGGTGAAAGTCCGAAGCCTTCTTATAAGAATTATAAAGGCAAAAAACCGCTTGAAGCAAAAGAGGTTCAAGCGATCGTAAGCTTGACGGAAAAAATCAAGCCGACAATTGCTGTCGCTTATCATTCCTCTGGCCAAGAGATTTATTGGGAATACAACAATAAGGAAAACACAGAAAGAGACCGAGCTATTGCTGCAAAATTGGCAGAAACAACAGGCTATGACCTCGGCACTCCTGATGTGGACGCAATTGGCTCAGGTTATACAGACTGGTTTATCAGCACCTATCATTTGCCTGCATTCACCATTGAAATTTGTCCTTCTGTTGAAGAGACAAATCCGCCAATGGACACATTCGGTGAAGAATGGAAGCGGAATGTTCATGTTACGTCTGTTTTGCTCGAGGAAGCAAAACAATTGGAAAATGTACATAAAAAGAATCTAGACTACAGATAATAGGAAAAAAACCAAACGGAGGATTACTATGAAAAATCGGGCTTTTCCTATTTTAGTTGCTTCTATTCTTATTATGGGATTTTTGTTTCCGTCCCATAATATAGCAGTCCAGAAAGTGGATTATGAAAAGTATGGGAGCATTGCCATTGCTGTAGTCAAAGCAGATTATCCTGAAAAAGCTGTTACAGACTATAAATACATGGGCCGAAAGAAAATATCGACAATGGAAGTGGAAGACAGCTTTCAGTTCATAGTGAAGGAAAATAGCAAAGAGAAAACAGTTCAAGTGACAATTAAACATGATATAAAGAATGATAAGTTTATTTCTTTAACGGTAAGCGAACCTGAGCAGCCATAAAAAAAATCTGGGGGGAACCCAGATTTTTTTTAATAGACATCCTTTTTTGTAAAAGTGAAAAAGGAAACAGCTAATGCCGCGATTCCCCAAACTGCCAATACTGTTAACGAAAACGGCAAGGACATGCCTTCAATAGGCGGGATATTTCCTTGCAAATAATCGGTTAGCCTCAAGTTCACCATAAATAAATATTTGGCAGCTTCCCATGATGATGCAATATTAGAGATGATGGTCCCAGAAATTAAAAAGGCAAGCATCACTCCCATGCCAGCAGCTGTACTCCTGACAAGAATAGACAGCATAAAGGAAAGGGTCCCGACAACAAGGGAGACAAACCAGGCTAAACCAAACACCATCAATATATACTGCCATTGAGGAACGAGATGGACTCCTGCAGTATTAAGCTCTCCAGCTTGGACCGTAAATCCAGTCAAGATTGGAGCAGTCCAGCCTACATAGCCAAAGAACAGTCCGCTGATAAGATAAGAAAATAAACCGAACATAAACAAGATGAACGAGATGGACAGCACCAATGTGATGTATTTGCTGAGCAATATTTTCCAGCGGCGGACCGGCCTTGTTAAGAGCAGCTTTATGGTGCCGATGCTCCTTTCAGATGAAACTAGGTCGGCTGCGACAATCATCACCATTAACGGCAGCAAAAGCTGCATAGAGTTATCAAGAAACACTCGCAGAAATGTTGGCGCCCCAGGCTCCTGCGGATTAATATCATGATCAAGATAATATTGGGATTGACTGATTCGGACTTTTAGCTGATTCCGCCATTCGTCAGAAATCCCGCTTGAGCCTATTCTGTTTTGAGTGTCGATAATGGATTGCTGCAAGGTTGTCCGCCAATCCACATCTCCTAATCGTTTCTTTAAGTTTTCCATTTCGCGAAACTGTGCATATGTGAACATAGCAATCATCACGGCAATAATTAAGGTAACAATATACAGCCTTTTGCTCTTAACAAGCTTAAGCATTTCGTTATAGACAAGATTACTCAATCGTGCCACCTCCTGTCAGTTCAAGGAAGAGATGCTCTAAAGAAGGAATTTGTCTATTCATTTCAATTATATTAACATTCGCCTCAAACAACATTTTGCTCCACTTGCTTGCCTCTTCTTCTAAAAAAGGCGTAATGACGTTTTCGCCGTCAATTTTGACAGAAGGAGAGACGCTCTTTAATAGATCAATACCAACATCCATAGGAGTAAAGCGCCAAATAATTCTTTCTTGTGCAGTAAGCAAGGATTGAACAGATTCTGTATGAATAATCTTGCCATTCAAGATGATTGAGACTCTGTCACAAAGCAGCTGGATTTCACTGAGGAGGTGGCTTGAAACTAAAACACTTAAGCCTTCCTTTTCCGCCAAAAAGCGGATAAATTGTCTCATTTCTCTTA
The DNA here is from genome assembly GCF_023714395.1 of Niallia sp. MER 6. Lineage (NCBI taxonomy): Bacteria > Bacillati > Bacillota > Bacilli > Caryophanales > Bacillaceae > Niallia > Niallia sp. MER 6. The sequence goes on from NZ_JAMAUK010000004.1 coordinate 69,003, forward strand.
TGCCGGATGGATCTAAACCATTTGTCGGCTCATCAAGTATTAAAACTTTAGGTCTGCTTAAAAGTGCCTGCCCGATGCCAAGTCTCTGTCTCATCCCGAGTGAGTAGGTTTTTACCTTATCATGAATTCTGTCTTTCAAACCGACAAGCTCGATGATATCTTCAATCCGTTTATCATCAACCCCCTTTAACATGCGCGCAAAAAATTGCAGGTTTTCCCAGCCGGTTAAGTAAGGATATAGTTCTGGATTTTCTACAATGCAACCAAGCCTTTCCATTGCTTTAGAAAAATCCTTTTTAACATCATAGCCGCAAATTTGGATGGAACCAGAGGTTGGCTTAATCAAACCGACAAGCATTCGAATTGTTGTTGTTTTTCCGGCTCCGTTTGGTCCAAGAAAACCAAATACTTCTCCGCTTTTCAGTTCAAAGCTGATATCTTTAATAATCTTTCTTTTCCCAATCGTTTTCGTCAGGTTTTTAACTGCCAGTGTTGTTTCACTCATTTTCTTCTACCTCCCAGGAAATTAAGGAAGCGACTCTGTCTGCCATCAATTCGTATCCTTGTTTGTTCGGATGGAAATGGTCTGAATAAAGATAGGTTTGGACATTCTGCTGGAAAATATCATATGTAGGAACAAAGATTGTCTTCGCAAAAGCTGCACTCGTTTCCGCACTTTCATAATTCCAGTCCCGGACAATTTTAGAGGTAAGCTCACTATCTTCCAAATCACTGAAAGGATTATAGAGACCAATCAGGTAAATTGGTGTCTTCTCATTTGTCGCTCTAATTGTTGTCAAAATATCCTCTAAATTCTGATTATAGGTTGCGGATAATTTGGAAACAGTACCATCATCAAAATGGGATAGTGTTTCTCCACCCTGGAATAAATCATTTCCGCCTATCGTAATAAAAATGATGTCGGCATTTTTAATTTGCCGCTGTATTTCCTGCTGCTTGACCTGGGCCGAGAGCTCTGTAGAGGTTTGGCCTTTAATACCATAGTTTTTTAGTGTAATGTCTTCATCTGTTTTATCAGACAGCTTGTCTTTCAGATAGCCGATATAGCCTTTTCCTGCCTCATCGCCAGTTCCCCTTGTAAGAGAATCTCCTAGAGCTAAAAGCTGTACCCCTCCAGATGGTGCTGCTTCTGCAGGTTTATTGGATGTGTCTAATTCCTTCTTAGAGCCTTGGGCATAATCGACAAGCACCCAGCCGAGACCAAACATCCACATCAAACAGACGAGCAAAGAAAGCGAAGTAATATAGATGGTTGCCTTCTTTTTCAATATGTCTCCCCCTTTTTCTTTTTTAAGTTCTTATGTCATATTTTATCGATGCTTGTAAGCGGAAGCAAACAATAGCTAGTTTTAAGTGTTGACAAGTAAAAGATTAAATAGACGTTATCGATGTTAAAGCAAAAAAAGAGTCAGGCAAAAGCGCAAGACTCTATTTCTATGTTAATGAATGTCCTTTTTCTTAAAGCGTCCGCCTCGAACCTCTGCAATATTAGCTACTGCAAGGAAAGCAGTTGGGTCCAGCTCCTCTACAATCAGCTTCAGCTTCGCTTCTTCCAATCTGTTGATGACACAGAAGATGACTTTCTTATTATCTCCAGTATAGGCACCTTCACCTTTCAGATAAGTTACCCCCCGTCCTAATCTTGCGATAATTGTCTCACCAATCACTTCAGCATTGTCGCTGATAATCCAGGCTGACTTTGATTCATCGAGTCCAGCTATGACAATATCGATCACTTTAAAGGCAATAAAGTAAGCGATGATGGAATACATTGCACGATCCCAAGTGAAAACAAAACCTGCCGTAATAAAAATAAAAAAGTTAAAAAACATAATAATTTCTCCGACAGAAAAGGGAAGTTTCTTACTGAAAAGAAGTGCGAGTATTTCGGTGCCATCCAATGAGCCTCCGAAACGAAGAACGATGCCAACGCCAACACCAAGAATAATTCCGCCGAAAACAGTTGCAAGCAGTAAATCTTCTGTAAATACAGGTACATCATGAAGCAGAATGGTTGTTATGGAAAGAACCGTTATTCCTAATAATGTGGAAAGGGCGAATGTCTTCCCAATTTGTTTATAACCGATGTAAAAAAACGGAATATTCAAAAGGAAGATAAAGAAGCCTAGCTTAACGGATAGCAAGTGGGAAAGGATAATGGAAATACCGACAATTCCGCCATCAAGGATTTGATTAGGAACAAGAAATTCTTCAATGCCAATTCCCATCATGACACTTCCTAAGATAATAAAAAGTGCTCTTTTCAATAGAACGCTTTTAGGCAGCACTTTATGCTGCGGTTTTTCCATATTTATAGATGTTTCAAGCTGTGGTGATTCCATTCAGTTTCCTCCAATCAATATAGTGAATTTTAAGAATTATTAAAATTTAAAAAGGGCAAATATAAAGGGGATACTCTAAATAGAGGGGTTAGTATTATTTTATCATACAGATGTTTAGTTGGCATATTCTAAAGCTTAAAGAAGAAGCTAGGCTGGCTTTATTTAAACCAGCCTTTTCGTTTGAAGTATAAGAACATGCAGCAAGCTATCAGAACCATTGTTCCTAATAAACTAAAGTAACCATATTTCCAGTTTAACTCAGGCATATACCGGAAATTCATGCCGTAAAGGCCAGCAAGAAAGCTCAGTGGCATGAATATGGTTGTAATCACTGTCAGGATTTGCATAATGCGGTTGGACTGGTGGGCATTATAAGACAGGTAGCTGTCTCTAATATCAGCAGTCATTTCTCTGTTAGATTCAATTACTTCTGCCAGCTTCAATAAATGGTCGTAAATATCTGAGTAGTATTCCCGTTTATTAGAAACAGCTGTTAATCTTTTTGTGTTTAACAATGTATAGAGGAGATCTCTCATCGGCACAACTGTATGGCGCACAGATAATAATCGATGCCTTGTTTCATAAAGGTCGTCTAATAATACTTCCATTGATTTGTTTTCAGGGTTTTCGTCAATTTCATTCAGAAAATCTTCAATTTCATAAATAATGGGTATATAGTTGTCAACAAGTCGGTCTAATAATTCATAAAGTACAGTGAATTGACTCCACTTAGCTGGCTTTTTTTCACCTAAGAGCTTTTTGGCCACAAATTGGACTTCGATGGAAGGTTCCTTATGAAAGCTGACGATATAATTATCACCTATAAAAAGATTAAGTTCTTCTTTCGCATATGTTTTAGCTTCAAGACTGTGGGTAACCAAAAAAGTATACTCGTCAAAATAGTCTATTTTAGGACGCTGCAGATTATGGAGGCAATCTTCAATAGATAGGGGATGGAATTGAAGAGGCTCCCGTAAATATTCAATTTCACTATCCACAGGGCTATTGAAATCAATCCAATACCACTCATAATTGCCTTCCTGCAAGTCCTCCATAGTCAGGCCAGTTTCTAACGTATTCTGTTTTGTTAATGCGATAATGTCAATCATGTTTTCTCCTTAATACTGGGAGCAAGGATATACCTTATGTCCATAATAATAATAGTGTATATATTATCATATTCTTGACGAAAAAACTTTTCAAGGTTATTATTTCATTAGTTAGTTACAAAAAGTAAGTAAAATGGAGGGTACCAATGACTACAGAAATTAGCAGTGAACAGTTTATGGATATATTAAAAGCACGCAGAGCCGTGAAAGTTTACGACGAGAGCTATCAATTATCAAAGGAAGAAATTGAAGAGCTTCTTGAGTTAGCAGGTAGAGCGCCGTCTGCTTGGAATCTGCAGCATTGGCATTTTGTTGTTTTTCATGGAAATGAAGCACAAGAAAAACTTCTTCCGATTGCTTTCAACCAACAACAGATAACACAGTCATCTTGTGTTATCGCTGTGCTAGGTGATTTAGAAGCAGATAAAAACGCAGAAGAAGTATTCGGGAAAGATATGGAAAAAGGCAGAATAAAAGAAGAGCTTGCTGATGTTATTAAAGGCCAGATTAAAGGAGCATACTCTAACGACGTATATCCTAGAGATGCAGCTAACTCTAATGCTTCCTTGGCTGCTATGCAGTTAATGATTGCAGCAAAAGGCAAAGGACTGGATACATGTGCTATCGGCGGTTTCAACCGCGGGAAGTTTGTGGAAGAGTTCCAAATCTCTGAGCGCTATTTGCCGATAATGCTTATCACAGTCGGAAAGGCAGCTGCTCCTGGTAGAGAAACAGACCGCTTGGCATTAGAAAAAACAACTACTTGGATTTAAGGAAAAAACCGGACAGATGTCCGGTTTTTTGTCTATATGCCCATTCTTTTATGAGGCTATACATAACGATTTTTTGCATCAGAAGTAATGCTTAAATGCTTTTTTTGCTATAATAGTGATAATTAAATCGCATGTTAATGCCTGTGAGGATGAATGGATATGAAAATACTTGTTATAGAGGATAATGAAAGTGTATGCTCCATGCTGGAGATGTTTTTTCTAAAGGAAAACTATGAAGGCGTATTTATACATAATGGTAAAGAAGCGCTAGATTATTTTATGGAAAATCAGGAGTGGGATATCATCATTGTCGACTGGATGCTGCCTGGAATGGAGGGCGTGACAATCTGCAGGAAAATAAGAGAGGTCAGCTCTGTTCCAATTATCATGCTGACTGCAAAAGACAGTGAGTCAGATCAGGTGCTCGGACTGGAGATGGGTGCAGATGATTATGTGACGAAACCTTTCAGCCCATTGACACTGATGGCGAGAATTAAAGCTGTTACCCGCCGTTATCAGAAGGATGCTGTCAGCAAAGTGGATTCTAATTTCCTGACAAGCGAACATTTTAAAATCAGCAAAGAAACGAGAGAAGTAATCTATAATGGCAAGACACTTTCCAACTTGACTCCGAAGGAATTTGATCTGCTTTATTATTTGATAAGCAATCCGAAACAGGTGTTCACTCGAGAGCAGCTGCTTGACAGAGTATGGGGTTATCAGTTCTATGGAGATGAAAGAACAGTGGATGTTCATATTAAAAGGCTCCGCAATAAGATTGGCACAAAAGAACAGCCGTTTATTCATACAATCTGGGGAGTAGGATATAAGTTTGACGAAAGTGCCGGCAATGGAGAATAAAAGAAAAATAAAAGAGGAGGGATTTGTCCCTCCTCTTTTTATACGATTTCTGCTTCTGATGGGGAAACAGCTGGCTGAGCTATCTGCCTTTGGCTGGAGCTTTCAGGAAGCTCCTCAAGCTCGCGCATCTTCATTACTTCCACATATTTAATATGGTGGTCTTCCATTTCAATTATTTTAAAGCTGTAGGAATCGAATGTCAGGATATCTCCTTCTGTTGCATCATAATCAGAAGTCAAAATCCAGCCACCTAATGTATCAATATCCTCATCATCCATCTCAATGGACAGCAGGGAGTTGACTTGTGTTATCAACAGCTTTGCATCGAGGATAAAGTGGTTTTCCTTCACCTTTTGAATGCTTGGAATCTCATCCATATCAAATTCATCGCGAATATCACCGACAATCTCTTCAATGATGTCCTCAACTGTTACTAAACCTGAGGTTCCGCCGTATTCGTCCATTAATATCGCCATATGAATTCGTTCCTTCTGCATTTTAACGAGCAAATCATGGATTGGAACGGTTTCAATGACTCGGATAACTGGACGAATATAGGAATCTAGCTTTTTCGCGCTTAAATCTTTTGAACGAATCAATGCGGTCATAATTTCCTTGACGTTAATCATGCCGACAATATGATCCTTGTCACCATCTGTAATAGGGTATCTTGTAAACTGTTCACCTTGAATGACGTCCATTAGGTCATCAAGGTTGCTTTCTTGTTCCAATGAGATGATCTCTGTACGCGGAACCATAATTTCCTTTGCGATGCGATCATCAAAATCGAAAATCTTGTTTACATACTTAAACTCTGATTGGTTTATTTCGCCGCTTTTAAAACTTTCAGAGACAATAATGCGAAGTTCTTCCTCCGAATGGGCTAAATCATTTTCAGAAACAGGCTTTAATCCAAACATGCGAGTAATGATTCTTGCAGATCCGTTTAAGACCCAAATGAATGGGTACAGCACCTTATAAAAAGCAATCAATGGTCTTGCTGCCATTAAGGTAATTAATTCTGCTTTATGAATAGCGAATGTTTTTGGAGCCAATTCTCCCACTACTACATGAAGAAACGTAATAATGGCAAATGATATGGAAAAGGACAAGATTGTCACAGCTGCTTCCGGAATGTGAATAAAATGGAATAAAGGTAACAGAATGTCATGAATTGTTTCCTCACCAAGCCACCCGATGCCAAGTGCTGTAATGGTGATACCCAATTGACATGCCGATAAATATTCATCAAGGTTTGTGATGATTTTTTTTGCGGCAATGGCATTTTTGTTGCCTTCCTCCATTAACTGGTCAATTTTAGAACTGCGCACTCTGATAATAGCAAACTCTGAAGCTACAAAAAATGCAGTAAAAGCAATCAAAATGGCTATAATAACCAAGTTAAATATGTCCAATAAGTTTCCTTATCCCGCAATAGGCGAGTAAGGAGTCACCTCCTGATTAATACATGATATTAAATTTTCAAATGGCTAATTGACATGTCTATATTTCTGGATCCTTTTTTAAAATGAATGTGATCTAGTCTTAGTTTGTATGAAGCTGATTGTAGGTTCTAGGATATGATCAATCATTTTAGGAAAAGAATCAGAAGTTCTTTTTAGATTTACGATCCCATCGTACCACCTCAATCTTTCCGTTAGATATAATAATAATTATACTTTAAGCCAAACTGCGCAGTCAAACGATGCAATTTTTCAATTTTCAGTTTATTGAATGATGGCTAAAGCTCTTATTTATCATTTTATGTGAAAGAGAAAAAAATATGTTTAAGCATTGTTTGTCTTTTTGCTCAATATTTAGTGCGGTCTTTAAGCTTTGACCGCACTCTTATGTAGTTATTTTGCCTTTACCACTTCTATAGAAGAAATGTGATCGTTTTGTACTTCGGCTACTTTGAATATATAGCCTTCATATTCAATAGAATCTCCTAAGCTTAACTCAGAGCTGACAGAAAACAGCCAGCCGCCAATCGTGTGCATTTCGTCATTTTCAATGGAAATGGAGAGAAGTTGGCTCACATCATTTATATGAAGTTTAGAATCCATTCGATAATGGTTTTCGCCGATTTTCTCGATGGAAGGCTTTTCGTCTACATCGAATTCGTCCATAATATCTCCGACTATTTCTTCTAAAATATCTTCGACAGTAACAAGCCCTGCTGTCCCGCCAAACTCATCATGAAGAATGGCAATGGAAGTCCGTTCCTTCTGCATTCTTATTAAGAGCAGTTGGATTGGTATTGTTTCCATCACATGAATAATCGGTTGAATATACGTTTTTAATGGAGAATTATCCATGCAGCTGTCTCTAATACAATCAGTCAATATTTGTTTTGCATGGATAAAGCCGACAATCATATCCTTATTCCCGTCTTTCATAATCGGAAATCTTGTGTAGCGATTAGAGCTGATTGCTGTAATGGCCTCATTTAATGGCATGTCCTCTGATAATGCTACCATTTCTGTTCGCGGCACCATCACTTCATGAGCAAGTCTGTTATCAAACTCAAAGATTCGTTGGACATAACGATATTCCGTCCTGTTTATTTCTCCATTTTGATAGCTTTCCTTCAAAATAAGCTGAAGCTCTTCTTCTGACAGTGCGTTGTCATTCGTATCAGTGCTTTTGACCCCATATAAGCGGGCTACTAGTCTAGCTGCATGATTCAATACCCATATAAAAGGGAAGGTGATTTTATAAAACAAAATGAGAGGTTTCGATAAAGACAAGGTGACTCTTTCCGCATAACGGATAGCGATAGATTTAGGAAAGAGCTCCCCAATGACAACATTAATATAAGTGACAACAGAAAACGCCAGCACAAAGGAAATAATATGTGCTGCAGAATCTGGCAGCTGTAATTTTGCTACAACCGGCGCCATAATTTTCAGCACAGTCGGTTCACCGAGCCAGCCTAAACCCAATGAGGTTATGGTGATTCCGAGCTGGCAAGCAGATAGGTAGCTATCCAAATGGGTCGTGATTGTTTTGGCAGAAGCTACGTTCTTATGTCCAGCTGCCTCCAAAGAATTCAACCGGCTTGGTCGCACTCTGACCATGGCAAATTCGATTGCAACAAAAAAGGCAGAAAAGGCTATTAGTACAAGTATGAGAAGAAGATTGGAAATAATCACTGCGCTCAACACCATTCGTTATTGTCTTTGCTGCTACTCCTAAACTAATTGTTAGTCTGCACTAAATGCAGAATTCTTAGTAAGAATTTAAATAGCATTATTTTTTAAATAGCGCATTTCCAATAATTTTAAACATTTTAGTGTTTTTAGAAGAATTCAAAAGGGGAAAAGGAGGGGATTAGGTACGGCGATTTAATGCTGTCCAATCTCGCTCTAGCATGCTGTACAAATATAAATCATGGTAATGATCATAAAGCCATTCTCCGTCCCTAAGGATACCTTCCTTTTTGAAGTGAAGCTTCTCAGGTATTGCTTGACTTTTGAAATTGTTAACTCCACAGCGTATTTCAATTCTGTTGAGGTTTAAATAATAAAAAGCGTGATTTAAAACAGCAACGACACATTTAGTCATGATTCCTTTTCCTTGGACAGCTTCTCCTAAATAATAGCCGATGCTTGCTTGGCGGCTCATCCAGTCCAGCTGCTGAAGAGATATCATACCGATAAGTTTGTCTCTGTAAAAAATTCCGGCCTGGAAGCCATTGTTATCTGCAAGCTGTTTATGCCAGTCTGGAATGATCGACTGGTATTGATAAGGAGAGATAATATGATCAATCCAAGGAAGCCATTCCTTTAAATAGGCACGATTCTGGTCAACAAGCTGAAAGAGCTCATTGCTATCCTGCATATGAAGCATGCGGATGTGGATTTCATGATCGACAGCTAAATGAAATATATAGAATCATTCCCTTCTATGAATGATAATTAATTCCCTTTAGCTTATGCCAAACTAACGTTTCTTGTTATCAGAAATGCTTTAAATTCCAACGAGAATAGGCGTTTTGACTAGAAAAGGAATATTGCAAAAAATATAAAAAATAGCTTAATATTCTCCTATATACGCCGATAGACATAGTAAATGAGTAGTTATTTTATCCTATGTTGTTAGCGCTTTTATAAAGCGAACTAGTTTGCTGTGAAGGGAGATAGATTGTTGTGAAAAAGAAAAGTTTATTAGCTAAAATGGTGGCACTTGTATCCCTAGCTGTCCTAGTTGGTGCAGCTGCAAGTGGAACGGCAGTATATTTGTTAAACAGCGGGTTTGAACAGTCTGTTCTCTTGATTGGAGCTGTTGCATTAATTCTTGCTGTCGTACTTTCTGCTGTATTCTACATAGTCTGGAGAAGGAAGTTTGTTGTATTAGCAAATGTAAGCGAATCCTTCATGAGGCTGTCTGAGGGCAATATGAATATCAATATGCAAGCTCATTCATCAAAGGATGAGGTAGGGATACTTTGCAATGCGATGGAGAATTTAAAAGATCAGCTTGAATATTTACTGAATGAAAGCAGCAATATTAGTAATTTAATTTTAGAATCATCTGCTGAACTATCAGCTGTTGCTGAGCAAACATCTGCAAGCTCAGAGGAGATAGGCAGAGCGATGGGAGAAATCGCCCATGGTGCAGGAGAACAGGCTGCAGCATTAGAGGATGTAAATAAGGAAATGGGCAGACTGAATAATTCTATTAACAAAATGAATGAAAAGAATGACCAAATTGATAATGCCGCTCATAGCTCAGAAACGGCAACTAAAAAAGGGCAAGAAATGATAAACCAACTGAAAAAATCAAATGAATTGGCAAAGAAAGCGACAGATGAGGTAAGTGTCGGAATTTCAAGCCTTTATACAAAAATCCTTGATATTTCAAAAATCACGGTCACAATTGACCAGATATCCGAACAGACAAATCTGCTTGCATTAAATGCCAGCATTGAAGCGGCTCGTGCCGGAGAGCATGGCAAAGGATTCTCTGTTGTTGCCAGTGAAGTAAGAAAGCTGGCAGAAGGAACGAATCTGGCGACAAAGCAAATTCAGGAAATGATTCAAGCGATAGAAAAGGAAACTGAAAAAACGGTTCAAGCATTATTTGAAACAACCTCTCAATCAGAAGAGCTGAATAATGCCGTCAATGGGACAGAAAATGAATTCACAAACATATCGGCTGCTGTTAATGAAACAATCCATGCTGTTAAGGATCTGGGAAATGAGCTTGCATCCGTGGTAGATCAAAATAATCATATTTTAGAATCTGTTACTGCAATATCTGCTGTTTCTGAAAGTGCAGCAGCTGCAGTTGAAGAGGTATCCTCATCAACAGATGAACAAATTGCTGCAATCAGTAATGTGACAAAGGCAGCAGAAGCAATGATCAGTCGCGGCGAGCAGCTGAAGGATATCTTAAAAAATTACAAACAGCATTAAATATACTGGCCTGCTGCAAAATGTGCAGCAGGCCTATTCTAGGTTAGTCAAGCAAGGTTTATAAATGATTAGGCTAAAAATTGAAATTTGACTTATATAAGCTTATAATATAGATATCGGTGTAAAATTACACATAACTAATAAGGGAATGAATGCATTTTGACAAGAGAAGAGATTATTTTTAATGTATCGGAAAAAATGCGGTTAATACGAACGGAAGCAGGTTATACCCAGGATAAGATGGCAGAGGTTATTGGCTTGTCTAAAAAGACATTAGTTCAGATTGAAAAAGGACGACTATATGCAGGCTGGTCGACTGTTGTTGCTGTGTGTGCGCTTTTTAGGGAAACAGAAACAGTGCGTTTCCTTTTTGGGAATGAGCCATTGGAAGTGCTAGAGACAGTTGCGCGCGACGGCATGGATTATCGGAAAGAAAAGACGCTCGGAGGCAAAGTATGGTGGCGTGAAGTCGACCGGAAAAACGGCTTTATTTTTCAGCAAAACATCATTAGCCAGCATTACAGAATTATTGATGAAGATCATTTTCGCATCTTTTCAAGCTTTGATGAAAAGGAATCAATGGAAAGATTTCAAGAATTATCGACAGCACAATAATTTGCCAACAAAAAGCTTGAAATGATCAATCATTTCAAGCTTTTTGTTCTTTTAATATTCTTCTGTTAGATTGTTTCTGTTATATGACTTTACGAAGGGATTTTCACCATTGGAAAGCAGACTCTTCCAAAAGGTGTTTGCTTGAGTTCCCTCCAGCTTAATTTGGATATCTTGTCTTGCGCCTGCCGTTAAGAAAAAAGAAACAAGCTTTGGAAGGCTGGTCGTCTCCACGACGTGTTTTTTGCAGAGCAGCTGACATTTCACATTAAATTTCTTTGTTGCCTCGTAGAAAGATAAAATATCTTTCACCGTCATATTTTCATGAAGTGTAACCTTTTTCAAAAATGTCTCCATTATCCTTGCTCCTTTTTTTAGAATTTTATATTTGAAGTATCGTCCATTATTTTTTTGTTATGTAACAACAAGTACCCGCATCTGCTCGAATTAAACGTTCAGATGGGAAAACACGACTTAAATACTAAACGAACTCCGACTTAAGTCTGAAATCAAAACCATCTACTGGCTATTATCGAAACTACCAGAAAAAGGTAAAATGGACCTTATCACATAAGAAGATGAGGGATGCAAAGTGAAGCAATTTTCAGAGGTATTCAGCAATAAGGATTTCAGGAAGTTATTTATGGCCAACATTACTTCGCAATTAGGCGGTTTAGTTGGGCTGACTGCGTTTATGTACTATATTCTGGACCGGTTTACGAGCCAGCCTGCATATGCATCTGTAACAGAGCTGATGTATTCTGTGCCTACACTGGCTGTGTTTTTGTTTGTCGGTGTAGCTGCAGACAGGCTGGACAGACAAAAAATTGCTTATACATGCAATTGGGTAGCAGCTTTTTCTTCACTATGCCTGCTTGTGGCAGTTGCCATCGGATGGATGCCGCTCATCTTTTTTATTCTGTTCCTGAGAAGCGCTGTTCTTAAGTTCTTTTTTCCGGCTGAGCAAGGGCTTATGCAGGGGATTTTAAAGAAGGATGAATATACAATAGCAGCAGGGCTTAATCAATTCGTGAACAGTATTTTCATGCTCTTTGGCAATGCTTTAGGAATCTTTGTTTATTGGACATTAGGGATATATGGAGCAATACTGATAGATGCAGGAGCTCTGTTGATTGGCAGCCTGCTGATCAAGCTGACGCCTCTTAGTGAAAATATTAGAATGCCAAATGGAGAGCACCGCATTCAGGATTTAAACTTAAAGATTGTCTGGCAGGATTTTAAACGAGGTTTTACGTACATTCTAAATAACAAGCTGCTGCTTGCGCTTATTTACGGGTTTATTGCATTTGGAGTTGTTAATGGCGGTTTTAGTGTAATGCAGGTGTTCATTTTAAAATATAAGCTTTCTCCATTAAACTATGAGGAAATGTCGATATATTTAGGAATTGTCTTTGGCAGCGGCATCTTGATTGGAAGTCTGGCAGCATCATTGCTTGCTCAAAAGGTCAAGCTTCATAAGCTCATCATTACTGGTGTACTGTTTGTAGCGATATTTACTATCGCAGCATCTTTCGCCGCTACCACAGCAGTATTTATGGTGTTCTATTTCTTTATTGCTTTAGCATTGCCACTGATTAATATTGCAATCGGAGGGTGGATGCCTACCATTATTGCGCCTGAAATGATGGGCAGAGTACAGGGCTGGATAAACCCGCTTATGATGCTTGCACAGTCAATTACATTAGGTGTTATTACGATCGGCTTTCCTGGTGTAATTTCTATTGAAGCTATATTCTGGTTAGTGGGAGCCTGCTTTATTGTCGTTGGCATCTATTACAGTCTAGTGCTCCCAAAGCTTGCGAAAACCTCGGGAGAAACTGCAAAGAGGGAAGCGGTTGTGGCTGCCCATGAAGGGTAATTTGTCGAAATATTGGCAATTGACTTTAGTATAGGAGCATGTTAATCTTCTATTATATTATATTGGAAAATTAATGAAATGAAGGGAGGCGACTGACATGAGAAACAAAATCAATCTAAATCGTAATAAATTTCATATGTCAGTGGCCTTCGCTTCTGTTAAATAATTGATGCATTAACCATAATTGCCATTTTGTGGCTGTTACGGCCGTTTTATGAGCATCAAAAAGAGACAGAAACGCATGTAGCGGGTCTGTCTCTTTTTTCGTGGCGAGAAATAGAGGAAAACCTCTTTTCTATAGATACTTGAAAATTTAAGGAGGAAGATGTTAATGATTGTAATGAACAGAAGTCATGGAGCAAATAGAAAGGATATAGAAAGCGGCTAGTAAAGTTTAGCTTAGAAGAGGAGAGAACAGCATGTTTTCCATATTATTAAAATTGAAGTGGTTTTTTAAAGAACATTGGAAAAGATATACGGTTGCTATTGTCCTGTTAATCATTGTTGGTGTAATTGATATTTTACCGCCGCAATTGCTCGGGATGTTTATTGATGAAATAAATGTCGGGACTCTGACAAAAGCAAAGACAGCCCAGTATTTGCTGGGTATTGCGGCAATTACAATCAGCTCTTATGTGATAACTTATTTTTGGATGTATAAGCTGTTTGGAGGGGCTATAGTGCTTGAGCGGAAGCTGCGGAGCAACTTCATGGGACATTTATTGAAGATGACTCCGACATTTTTTGAGAAGAACCGTACAGGCGACTTAATGGCAAGAGCGACAAATGACTTGAAGGCAATCAGCATTACAGCAGGATTTGGTATATTGACACTCATTGATTCAACAGCGTTTATGATTACAATTCTTATCACAATGTGTCTTTTAGTAAGCTGGAAGCTCACACTTGCTGCCATTTTGCCACTGCCGATTATGGCAATTATGATGCAAATATATGGAGATAGAATTCATAAACGATTTATGGAGGCTCAGGATGCTTTTGGTGATTTAAATGACCGCGTGCTCCAATCCATTGCTGGGGTCCGAGTTATTCGGGCATATGTATTAGAAAAGGATGACGAAAAAGAATTTCACCACATGACAGAGGATGTTTACAATAAAAACATTCGAGTTGCGAAAGTGGATTCACTGTTCGAACCGACAATCCGTATTCTTGTAGGGCTAAGCTATATTATCGGTTTAGGCTATGGATCTTATCTCGTCTTTCAGCAGCAAATAACGATTGGGCAGCTTGTGAGCTTTAATGTTTACCTCGGTATGATTGTGTGGCCGATGTTTGCAATCGGTGAGCTGATGAATGTTATGCAACGGGGAAATGCTTCATTAGACCGGGTGCAGGAAACATTAGATTATAAGCCTGATGTCTTAAACCATGGTGACAGTAAAGCAGTTGCTGTTCCTGATACGATCGTGTTTGATTCTGTCCAATTTCAATACCCATCTTCGGCTGTAAAAAATCTCGATGATATCGATTTGAAAATCACAAGGGGAGAAACAATTGGTGTTGTTGGGAAAACAGGAAGCGGAAAGACAACGCTTATTAAGCAGCTGCTCAGAGAGTATCCAAAAGGAAAAGGGGAGCTTTCTGTCAATGGAATAAGCATTGATGATATCAGCTTGGATAAACTTCGCGGCTGGATTGGATATGTGCCACAAGATCACGTCTTATTTTCAAAAACAGTGAGAGAAAATATTCTGTTTGGCAACAAGGAAAACGCATCGGAAAGTCAGCTAAAAGATGCGATTCAGTTGGCATCGTTTCAGCTGGATATTGAAATGCTTCCTGAAGGATTGGAAACGCTTGTAGGAGAGAAGGGTGTTGCATTATCAGGCGGTCAAAAGCAGCGAATATCCATTGCGCGGGCGTTAATTAGAAATCCTGGGATTCTTATTTTGGATGATTCGTTGTCAGCAGTCGATGCGAAAACAGAGCAGAGTATTATCCAAAACATCAAAAAAGAACGTGCAGGAAAAACAACAATTATTACCACCCATCGCATGACAGCCGTTCAGCATGCTGATCAGATTATTGTCCTTGAGGATGGAAAAATCGTCGAGCGCGGCTCACACGAACAGCTTATGCAAAAAAATGGCTGGTACAAAGAACAGTTTGAAGTCCAGCAAACAAAAACCGCACAGTCTGCAGGACAGGAGGTGCAAGCATGAGTACTGGCAAAAGATTAGTGCAGTATGCCTTACAGTTTAAAAAAATAATTATCTTTGCCTTAATTATGCTGACAATTGCAGTTATAGCAGATTTAGCAGGACCTTTTATCGCAAAAAAAATAATTGATGATCATATTATGGGAATCGAAAACAGCTGGTATGAAACGTCTTCAGGTGAAGGGGCCGTGCAGTATAAAGGCAAATATTATACGAAAGAGAAACCACAGGCAGCCGATGATGCTGATGCAAGAGTATTGCAGGCCGGAAAGGATTTTTTGTTTATAGAGGAGGAAATTTCCTTTGACGGAGAGAGAAGCTATGCCGATGGGATCTTGACTATCTCATCAGGAAATGAAGTGGCCAAGTACGAGGCTGACCGTCTCAGAGTTGAACAGGTTTTTGCCTTTTACAAACCGGAAGTTCCATCGATTATTAAGCTGCTTGCCTTTTATTTCGGGCTTGTTATCGTTGCTTCTGTGTTTCAGTATGGACAGCATTTATTTCTGCAGAAATCTGCAAACAGAATTATTCAAAAAATGCGGGAAGATGTGTTTGCGCAAATCCAGCGCCTGCCAATTAGGTACTTTGATAATTTGCCTGCAGGCAAGGTTGTAGCAAGGGTTACAAATGATACAGAAGCAATAAGAGAGCTGTATGTGACCGTTCTTTCCAACTTTTTCTCAAGCGGAATTTATATTATTGGCATTTATGTTGCCTTATTTATTCTTAATCCTACGCTTGCGGCAATCTGCCTCATCCTATTGCCGATCCTTTATGTATGGATGATTGGATACAGACGCTTTGCGGCTAAATATAATCATGTGATAAGAGCAAGAATAAGCGACATTAACGGTATGGTAAATGAATCGATTCAGGGGATGAACATCATTCAGGCTTTTGGTAAAGAAAAGCACACAATGGGTGAGTTTGAGACGTTGAATGAAGAACATTTCCGTTACCAGAACAAGATGCTGAATTTAAACAGCTTGACTTCCCATAATCTTGTAGCAGTATTGAGAAACCTAATCTTCGTAGCATTTATCTGGTTTGTTGCAGGTCAGTCATTAAGCGTGTCTTCTGCGATATCATTAGGTGTTCTTTATGCGTTTGTTGATTACATTAACCGCTTGTTCCAGCCTATGCAGGGAATTGTCAATCAACTGGCAAATCTTGAGCAAGCACTTGTTGCCGGGGACAGAGTATTTGAACTGCTTCGTGAAGATGGCATTGATGTGGCAGAGCCTAGCACGGAGAGGTACAAAGGCAATGTTAAGTTTGATCATGTTAACTTTGCATACAAGAAAGAAGAATATGTTTTAAAAGACATTTCCTTTGAGGCAAAGCATGGAGACACTGTTGCACTTGTCGGTCATACCGGTTCAGGTAAAAGCTCTATCATGAACTTATTGTTTCGATTTTATGATATTCAATCAGGAACGATAACAATAGACGGCAAGGATATCTCCAAAATGCCGCGGCAAGATTTACGGAAGCATATGGGAATCGTTCTGCAAGATCCATTTTTGTTTAAAGGAACGATTGCCTCCAATGTGACATTAAATAATCCTGCCATCACGAGAGAAATGGTTGAGAAAGCATTAAAGGATGTCGGTGCAGACAGGGTTCTGAAAAATCTTGAAAATGGATACGATGAGCCTGTTATTGAAAAGGGAAGCACATTGTCAAGCGGACAGCGTCAGCTTATCTCCTTTGCCCGCGCTCTTGCCTTTAATCCGGCGATACTCATATTGGATGAGGCAACCAGCAGTATTGATACAGAAACAGAACAAATTATTCAGCACGCGATGGAAGTGCTCAAAAAAGGCAGAACCACCTTTATCATTGCACATCGCCTTTCGACTATCCGTAATGCGGATCAAATTATTGTCCTAGATCATGGGGAAATAGTTGAAAAAGGGAATCACGAAGAATTAATGAACCTAAAAGGAAGATATTATCAAATGTACCAACTCCAGCAAGGTACGAAAGCAGGTTAATTAGGTAAGCCCCCATTTTAAAAAATGGGGGCTTTGGCCATTTTATATTAAGTTGTGCAAATTAGAATTGAGAACCGCCAAGTTGACGTTCAGCCATTTGAACTAAGCGTTTAGTGATTTCTCCACCAACTGATCCGTTAGCACGAGAAGTAGTTTCTGCACCTAAGTTAACACCGAACTCTGATGCGATTTCGTATTTCATTTGATCTAGAGCTTCAGATACTCCTGGTACTAAAAGGTTGTTAGATGAATTGTTGTTTGCCATTGTGTTTCCAGCTCCTTGTAAATTAGTTTTTTTTTGGTTGGACCAGCTGGATTTGCACCAGCAAGTAAGAGAATCTTACTACCGCTTGGTATGGCCCAATGCTTTGTCGCTGCTTGTAATCTTATTATGGTCTGTGGCTGTGTTTCTATGCATTTGTTTTTAGATGAAATTTATTCCAATTTTTCTGCTTGTTTAAAATAATTCCTAAAGAATAGTTTCTTCTTGACCAACAAAAAATAAACGGAAATATGAAAGGTTTTAATGAGGTGAAGGAATGAATATTTGCCCTTTATGCAATGGCTTTGAACAACTGAACAAAGTCTGTGCCGATTGCGGACAGCAGGTAGAGGACAAGGGAAGAATTATGGATTATTATGATGACTATAGTGCGTATATGCCAATTGACCAAATGAAGCTGGAGAACGGCTATCCCGATTTGGAACAGCATTTATGTCCCCATCTTGTCCTATGCCCGTCATGTGAACGTGAGGATTTAGTTTTTATTCAGGAATAGAAAAAAGGAAGGGGAATTCCCCTTCCTAATCTTTGATATTAGCGGATACGGTTTTCTGAGTCTTTGTCAAAGAAGTGGCCTTTGTTCATATCAAAGCCTAGTTGAACAGTAACTCCTGCTGCCAAGTTAGCTCTTGAATCAAGGCGAGCAACGAACTCTTTCCCAGCAAGCGTTGAGTATACTAAGCTTTCCGCACCAGTCAATTCAAATACGTCAACTCTTGCATCAAAGCTTGTATTTTCAGAGCTGCTCAAGAATAATAGCTCATCGTGAATATCTTCTGGTCTGATGCCGAAGATTACTTCTTTGCCGATATAGTTTTGCTCACGAAGGATTTTCAATTTGCCTTCAGGGATGACAAAGGATGCATCGCCAATGACTAATTTATTGTCCACGATTTTTCCAGTAAAGAAGTTCATTGCTGGAGATCCGATAAATCCGCCAACGAAAACATTTTCAGGTTTTTCATAAACTTCTTTCGGAGCACCAACCTGCTGGATAACGCCGTCCTTCATAACAACAAGTCTTGAAGCCATTGTCATCGCTTCTGTCTGGTCATGCGTAACATAAATAGTAGTAGTTTGCAGTCGTTGATGCAGCTTGGAAATTTCAGCACGCATCTGTACACGAAGTTTTGCATCAAGGTTGGAAAGAGGCTCATCCATCAAGAACACTTTTGCATCACGGACAATGGCACGGCCAAGGGCTACCCTTTGGCGCTGACCGCCTGATAATGCTTTTGGTTTTCTTTTCAGGTACTGCTCCAAGCCAAGAATTTTTGCAGCATTATTCACACGTTGTTCAATTTCTGCTTTTGGAAATTTTCTTAGCTTTAATCCGAATGCCATATTATCATAAACAGTCATATGTGGATACAAGGCATAGTTTTGGAATACCATGGCAATATCGCGGTCTTTTGGAGCAACATCGTTAACACGCTGTTCATCAATAAAGAAATCTCCTTTTGAGATATCCTCCAAGCCTGCAATCATACGCAATGTCGTAGATTTACCACAGCCTGAAGGCCCAACAAATACGATAAATTCCTTATCTTCAATATGTAAATTAAAGTCGCGAACCGCTTCTACTTTTTCATCATAAATTTTATAGATATTTTTTAAGACTAACTCTGCCATCTTTTTCATACCCCCTGCGATTTGATATATATAATGTAACATGTTTGGGAACGTTTTCAAATTGGCGGTTTGCATGAAAAAAACCAGTGTTGTTTTGAGCAAGTTGCACTAAAGCGCTTTCTTTTTATAAAAAAAGAGAGGAACTGTTTGTCCTCTCCTTGTCAAAATTCCTTCGATGAGAAGGGAAGAAATAATTTAACTCCTCTTCTGTTAAATGGGAAAATCGACATATCTGCTACAAGATGGCTGATATAAGCTAATACACATGTCCAAAACACACCATCAATTTGCAGAGATTGTGCAAAATGAAACGATATGTAGGCAAAATAAACGGTTCCAATGATGGAATGTGTATAGCTTCTATGCGGTACGAATGAAGCAATCAATATAAAGACAGCCAAAAGGATAAGCCAGTATTCCTGAAGGGAAACCCCGCCAAACAAAACACCAGCGCCAGTGATTGTTAACATATGCCGCTGCTTAATTAAACTAGAAACGAGTATGATGGCAATCCCTGCACCAATGCTGAATAACAGCTCTGACGCGCTTCCGGCATAAATACTGTATAAAATCATCAATGCTCCAACTGCTTGGGCAATGGATCGAAACACCTTATGGGAAATCGTAATTTTGTTGCTTAGCTTGCCGTCAATGTCCATATCAGGCATCAGTGCCGAAATACCGCCAATCCCGACTAAAAGCAATGTAGTGGAAGGGGAGGCATCAAAATAATTCGCCGCTGCGAATCCAACCCCTGCGCCAATACAAGAATGTGCTGTACCTTTCAACTATAATCCTCATTTCTTTCTAGCATATAAACTAGCATTCTAGTGCTCTATTATATGCCAAGAAAAAAGAGTTTACCAGTTAATAAATGGAAACATACGTTCTTGTGAAAGATTTGTTTCTTCTAAGCCTTTTTTTGGCTGAAATATAGGCAGGCTAAATAGGCGGTAAAGAAGTTATGATAATTTTTTAAAGGCAATCCGGTTTTTTCAGTGAATTTGTCTAATCTGTATTGCAATGTATTGCGGTGGATAAATAGTTTTTTTGCTGTATTTGTATTATGTCCGTTGTTTTCAATGAATGTTTTAATTGTTAACAGCAATTCCTTATCTTCCCCTAAGATAGAGAACCAGTTTTTAAATGGCTCCAGCTCATGCTGATCAAGCCTGCTTATTAATAGATGAGGAAGGATTGTTTCAAAGGATAATACTCTTTCAGAAGAAATCACAGATAAGCCGGCTGTGAAAAAATCCCGTTCCTGAGTAAAGACGGTAGGACTTTCCATTGTGAAGGGCAGGATTTTTCCAATATAAAAGGTTATCGTAAAATAAAAATCGGACTGCAGGGCTTCAGCAAAAGAGGAATATTCCTCATCCTCAAGAAAGTGCCCGTCTCGCTCTAAAATACTTCCTCTATTAGCACCATTCCAAATAATGATGCTGCTGCTGTGAATAAATCCTTTGAATACAGTTTCTACAGCTTCTTTATCAATAGGAGTGTTATTTATTTGAAATTGTATAACCCGGAAATTTTTACATACTTTTTCTGGCATGCTACCGCCGAAAAATAAGAATTGGCTCCATTTAAAGTCCTCTGTATTTTCCTTGTTGTTTTCCGGTAAATAATGCTGAAAAAGCGTTTTTAATAAATCAAGTTGAGAATCGTTCATCTCATTTTTTTGAAAGCCAAACCACCCATTTTCCCCTTCAATGTGAAACCAATGGTAGTCAATTAGCTGTGGTTGAGAAGGAGGTGCAGACTGCTCTACCGCACCTGGAAAATAGGTTAATAATTTTTGTTTCATCGTCATTCCTCCATTTAGAGATGAAAGCGTTTGAAAAAGTAAGCAAGTACGATTGCTTCTTTTTACCTAAAAACTGGCCTGAGTAAAGTGTAATCGTTACCATTATCTTATTATAGTTACAGAAAAACGGCAAACAAAAAAACACAGTCTAATAATGACTGTGTCGAATGAAAGCTCATTTATTAGGAGGAGCTTCTTCTCCAAGTTCCCTTGCTTCTTCAATATTTGTGCTAGTATCGTGACGAAAGACTTTTCCGCCAGACATCCCTTCGTTTATCATTCTGTCGATGTCTAAATAAGCTTCTTTTTTACCTTCATATTGCAGGTCATCGTTTTTATTTCCCATAAATATCCCTCCTGCCGTTAGAATGTGTCAGGAAGGTGTATTTCATTCTTGCTGTTTAAAGCCAGCAAGCTCATAAAAAAGCTGGGCTAGCTGTCTGCAGCGGTTCGTTTCAATTTCTGGCTCATCAAATAACATCGGTTTAGAGTTTACTTCAAAAATATAATAATTGCCTTGTTTATCCACACAAGCGTCAATGGAAAATTCTCCGAAAAATCCATGCTGGCTTGATAATAATGCTCCGCAATGTTCAATAGCAAGCTTAATAAAGTGATCATGTTTTTTTGTTCGCACAGCTTCATATGGAATGATTTTTCCACCTGCAGGCACATGTGTTGTGACATCTTGAAGGGAGGACTGTCTTATACCAACTCCCGTTAAGCGGTAATTACCGTCGAGATAAGTAGCCAGTATTCGAAAATCAAAGCGTTGTCCATCGAAAACATCCACATCTATTTCTTCCTGAACAATATATTCCTTAGAAGTCCATTGTGGTAAATAATCCTCGATAATTTCCTGTAATGTATGAAAGCTTCTTGTCCCTTGAATGTCTCCGAGGAGGAAGGAATTATCAGGATTTCTAGTTAGCCTGTATAAATCCTTGCCTTTAGAGCCTGAAGCAGATTTAACATAAATGGAACCATGTCTTTGGAGGAAATCAATCAGTTCTTGTTCAGATTGAAGCAGTGCGGTTTCAGGGAGAAACTTTGCTAATATTTCCTGTTGCTTTAATGCTTGATATAATGCAAATTTATGAATGAAATGCGGATTGAAAAATGGTATGTCAAAGCTTTTGATGATAGAAATAGCTGCTGCGAAATGATCGCCATCCTCTGTTTTGCGGAAAGGCACACGATTATATATAACATGGGGAAGAGGGGTTGTTATAGGAAGCCATTTATCTTTAGCTGTGATATACGTAAAACCGTCAATTTTAGTATTTGTCAGTCTTTCAGGAGGAAAGACGACAATCATTCCCCCAAAAGAATCTAGTTCTCTTTGCAGCTTTTCAAATAAAGACCGGTTGCCGATTAGCTTGTTTTTGGAATTGTAGGAAGTCAGTATGCCGACAATTGGGCCTGCATTGTTTGCCTTGTAGATCATTTTAAATGGCTGGAACTCTTTAAGGAAAGGGAATAAAGGCAGCAACGGAAGCTGATTGCTTCCGAAGGTTAATCCAGGCTGATTAGAATGCCAACTCTTTGCATTGCCATCATAGTAAATATTCATTTAAATATATCCTCAGGCTTTTTAATGCTCTGCTCATACAAGTAGATGGCATATTCTAGCGACATTCTTCTTGTCAGTAAGTCGTCTTTTTTAAGTGAACTGTGTTTAAAGATGCTTCTTCCAGGCTTAGAATTTGCTTCAAAAAGCCAAACTCTTCCTTTACGGTCTACTCCGATATCAAAGCCAATCTCTCCGATTGTTCCCTCCGTGTACTTCTCAAGTGTCTTAGATATTCTTAATGCAGAATTGATAAGCTTCTCTTTAAGCTGTTCCTTATCCTTGTCAACATCTAAGAGCTCGTCAATCGATTTAACAATACCGCCGCTATTCATATGTGTAGTTGCACTGCCTGCACCGGCAATTTTGGCGGCAATTGCGGTGACTTCCCATTTACCTTGTTTATTCTTATTAGTATGAACTCGAAAATCAATCGGTTTTTTCTCTGAGCGCATAAGATGAATGCCTTGTTGGACGAGAAGATTATTAATATTTGTTTTTGCTGTAATATGCTGTATCAGCTTTTCTAATGTATCGAATTTAAGCAGTCGTTTTTCTCCGCTCGGTTCTTTAAAACGTGTATAGTAGTTTTCGTCTTTCTTATTATAGATGACTTGATAGATTCCTTTTCCCAGGCTGCCATTCTTCGGTTTAATGTAAATATGCCCATAGTTGCTCAGCATTCGTTCTACGACAGAAAAAGAAGTGAAGGGAAGCGTTTCAGGCAAAAAATCGGCAATGCTGTTTTCTTGAAGCAGACGTTCATATATATCAAGCTTGTTAAAGAAGCCTGGATTATACCACGGAATCATATATTCCTGTTGAAGACGGTACTTTACCTTCTTTATTTTTGGCAAACTCTCTGTACGGCGATTAGGGATACGATCATAAATAACATCTGGAAACGGAACTTCAAACCGTTTCCAGCCATCATGATAAAACAGTCCGTTAATTGTGCCTTTATCCCAATCAATATGCTGGGCTCCAAATAAAAAGGCGGTGACACCTGCTGTGTTTTGGACAGCTAACAGCTTTGAAAAGATAATAGTGCGTTCACCGATTGGTTTGACCTCGACTGAGCTGAAGCCAGAGGTGAATATTCCAACAAGCGGACCGATATACAAGACATCTTTATCGTAAAAAACATGTAAGATAGGAAGAGTTGGCGGTATCTTTAAGGCTTGTATTAAATCTTCACTTATTCTAATTACATTGCCTCCGAATTTTTGGACAGCAATGAAAGCTTCTACCTTCATTGTTCCGAAGGCAGCCCGCTTAAGATTACTTGGTATTGATGCATCTGCAGGAAGGTAGATTGTATTAGTGCAATCATTTATCACTTCAATAGAGTAAAGTTTTTTCATTGCTGTTCCTCCTCTGTCCATCTCGCAGCATGGCTGCATAGGCTAGCGGTGCTTTATACAGCCTTTCACTCAAGTCTGGGTATGCCAGGAGAATGACTTTTCTGCCAGGCTTGCTGTTGACGTCGAGTATCCATAACGAGCCATTTTCGGTAATACCTATATCAACTCCTAACTCGAAGAGGGCAGGAAAGGATTGTTCTAATATAGGTGGGAGGCTAGAAAGAATGTCGTTTATTTCATTCTCAATAAAACTCTTCATTTTATAGGGAGCTGTATCAAGCCATTGTTTAAAAGGAATTACTTCTGCTCCTGCACTAAGATTGGAGATGATTCTGTCTTTGGCGCCAAGTCTTATCCCCTTTTCAATGATTTCCCATTTGTTTTGCCCATTTTTTTGCAGCAGTGCTCTAATATCAAACGGCTGTTTATCCTGATTGCATAAAGGTAAATAGCTTTGGCTAAAATAATCATTTTTCTGAAGCAGAGTAGTCAGCCAGCGTGAGAATTTTTCTTTATCTTTAAAGATATGTTCCACATGTCGCTCTTTTTTATCTGTTCTGACAAAAATGCGCTTATGTTGTTCTTTAATAAAATAAATGCCGTTTCCCTGTGAGCCGTTAATTGGTTTTAAGATAATCGGATTAACAAATCGCAAATCTTCTAATACTTCATCAGCTGAAATTACTTGTTTTGACTTAGGAATATAAGGGGCCAGCTTAGAAGCTTTCAATACATCATACAGCTTCAGTTTGTTTGGGAGCCCATTGCCAATAAAGACAATATCCTTTTTCTGTTTCAGCCACTCAACGATGTTTTTGCATTGTCTAGAATGAGAATTTTCTTGGTAATAGCAGCGGTCATATAAAAAGGAAGGGACGGGAAAGTCTTGTGTGAGCCAGCAGTTCTGCTCACTATCGAAAATCTTGCCAGATACCTTTTCTGTGAGAGGATTGTAGCTTGAAGGTACGAAATGATAAACATCAAAGGCCAGCGATTTTCCCAGTTTAGCAATTTCCGTGATATAGCTTTTTTCATTTTCTAATGAGAGTGACATGATTCCAAAACTAGACATCTTGTTGTTCTCCTTTTTTTATATGTGGAAAAGAAAGGCTCAAACAATATTCCAGTAATGCCTTTGTAGAAGGCCTTCCTTTATTTGTTGCCGAATCAAGATTTTTAGACGGTTTAGAATTGACCTCGATAATCCAAAGCCCGCCATGTATGTCAATGCCCATATCAATTCCGAGCTCGCCTAAGTCTCCGGTCATTTGCGACGACAGGGCCTCAGCTGTCTGAAGAGATATCTCTTTAAACTGTTGCTCCACCTGCTTAGCAGAAGCTTCACCAACTAATGCTTGAAGCACAGATTTTGATGAGATCATTTCTGCACCTTGATACAAATTAGCGACAAATGCTTCTGGCTGGGCACATCTGGCGACAATAGAGGTTATCTTCCATTGGTGCCGTATATCCTTATGGCAGAGAATTCTAAAATCAAGGGAACGATTATGATATTGTTGAAAGTTAATGCCTTCCTGACAAATATAAGCGCGTTTTTTAGTCAATTGCGAAAGCCATCTCCATAATTTATTAAATGAAGAAAAGAAGCGGATTTTTCCTTTTTCTTTACCAGAAGAAACGCTCGTTTTCCATGCATGTTCCTCGCGGCGTATCTGGATAATTTGCCGGCCTTGACTGCCATGAATCGGCTTTACATATAAAGTGCTGAATAGATTTAACATTGCTTCCAGTACCTCTTTAGAGAGCAGGTTCGTTTCTGGAATATATTTTTTTAATGCAGGAAGTTTGTTTAAGATTAAGGAGGTATCATATTTAGAAAAGAATTGTGCATTAAAGATAGGAATATTTCGTTTTTGCAAATCCTTTTTTAGGTCGTTAAATTGCGTTGATGCTTCTGCCTTGCGTATATGAATGCGATTATAAACAACATTGGGATATGGCAGGGCCGTCTTTTTCCAGCTGTCCTGCTGGTAAGAATAGCCTTCGACATATCCTTCTTTCCAATCATAAAGGCTGCATACATAAAGAATTCCGCCAAGGCGTGACAGCTCTTGCTGAAATTCCTCGCAAAACTGATGAATGGAACGGAAAGAAGGTCCATCTTCCGCAGAATCATGTGCAGGAGCATCTGTCAAAATGGCTATTACCGGCCCAAGTGTTAATGTCTGGCTCTGTTTATTGAAATGACTGAGCAGTGTTAAATCTTGATTTGGCACTGCTAATGACTGAAGCAAGCTGTCACAGAAAAATATCGCTTGCTTATCCTCATGTACAGGTTCAACTAGGACAGGAACTGCCGTGCTACCTAAGTTGAGCAGAACAGGATTATTGCGATCTATTTCCCAATGATGAACTAAGGAGTGGCTCAAACGTAGTACCGTCTCCTTGTTTGCTGGGAAGGAGGAATTTTCTTTCATATACAGGGGAAGCAAATTTAGTTTCATCGCAATTCCTCATTTGTAAGGTGAATTTTTTAGTTTAATTTTTCTTATAGGCTAAAGCTGATATGGTATCGTATGTTAAATGGAATGATTTGTGCATGTATCTAAAGGGATGAAGGGTACTGCAGACTTTTTGTGGGCATTGGTGAATTGCATGTGAATTTATATAATTGTCCGGTCTTAACAGCGAACACTTGTCCAGTCTTAAATGAAATAAAGGGTCTTATTGGCAATATGAAGCATAGTTTGATATAGTGGAGACAATTGTTAAAAAGGAGTTGTTAATAATGGCAGTAAACCTTCATGATTCTGCTTATGAACTAGAAAAAGCTATTCGTCAAAGTGATGAATATACAAACTTAAAAAAAATGTATGACTTGGTTAATGCTGACCCATCTGCAAAGGCCATGTTTGAAAACTTCCGCAACATTCAAATGCAGCTGCAGCAAAAACAAATGTCAGGGATTGAAATTACACAGGAAGAAGTGGAACAAGCCCAAAAGACAGTGGCATTGGTTCAGCAGCATGAGTCTATCTCCAAACTGATGGACGCAGAACAGCGTATGAGCATTGCTATTACTGAGCTTAACCAAATTATTATGAAGCCACTTGAAGAGCTTTATGGAGCTCCACAGCAATAAAATAGCAGAAATACATAAGTGCCCAAAGCTATGCTTTGGGCACTTTTTCCATATTATAATGTTGCTTATTTAAACTAGCTTACATTAAAACTGAGTACCAGACAGCTGCTGCTGAGCCATTTGCACTAAACGCTTCGTGATTTCTCCACCAACAGAACCGTTGGCACGAGCAGTTGTTTCAGCACCAAGGTTTACTCCAAACTCAGTCGCAATTTCATATTTCATTTGATCTAATGCTTGAGAGACTCCAGGTACTAGTAGTTGATTTGAATTGTTTGACATTGTTGTTTCCTCCTTTAGTGATTGTCGGTGTTACAGTCAATAGTTTGTAACAGACAGAGATATCTATGCAGTTTACGAGTCTGTAAATGTTTCCAGCAACAAGCATAGATTGCATTGGTTAAAACGGATAATTCGTGAAAGCCGGTTCTAATACAGGTGGTTTTTTCATACATGTTTATAAAGACAAAACAACCTGAAATGGGGGAACAAGATGATTTATCGCTTATTAGCTTTAAATATTGATGGGACTCTTATCCAATCAAATGGACGTCTGAGCAAATCCACGAAGGATGCAATTGAATACGTTCAGCAAAAAGGAATATATGTAACATTAGTCACATCAAGAAGTTTGCCTTCCGCAAGAAAGGTTGCCAAAGCATTAAAGCTGAATAATTATATTGTGACACATCAAGGTGCACTTATTTCAGACAATGCCGACCAAACATTGTACGTAAACAGGCTGACTGATGAACTTACATATGAAATTGTCCGTTTCCTAGAAGGGTTTATTTGTCAGATTAGAATCGTGCATGAGAAATTTTCTTTAGCGAATAAGTCAAGGCTTAACCATAATATGCTTGCTAAAACAGTGTTTAACTCTGGCGATCCTGTGTTTTATTCCCATCAATTTGTAGAAGTTCTTAGTGAAGTTTTGCTGGAAGAACCTGTCAGCGCTCCGAAAATTGAGGTGTATTTCGAAGACAAGAAAGATTGTTTAGATGCTAAAGAGGTTTTAGACAAGATGTTTGATGAAATCAATATTGTCCAAATGAATGACCTTCGCTTAGAAGTGCTGCCTGAAGGTGTTAATAAGCTCAACGGGCTGCTGTACTTGGCAGAGCATCTCGGTATTAACAGAAGGGAAGTAGTAGTAATTGGCGACAGTCTTGATGATAAAGATATGATAGAAGCAGCCGGCCTTGGAGTAGCTATGGGAAATGCGCCAAGTGAGCTGAAATTTGCAGCCGATTGGGTGACAAGATCCAATAACCAGGACGGAGTTGCTTACATGGTAAAGGAGCATTTTCGTAAACAGCAGCCTATTGAGTTTCTGCGCAAAATGAACATTATTAAATAGCAATTATTATACTCATCTTAATAAACCAAAAAATTCCTTAGAGCGTAAGGAATTTTTTGCTTTTCTAGCCAATATTTTGACCTGGCTGGTCACTTTTTGTAGACTGAAGTATAATGGAATTTTAGAAGCTATTAACTATGATAATTAAAGGTGAATATAAAAATGAAATCAATTTCGATAAGCGGGTTACATGACGACCGACTAATCAGACCATTAGAGCATATCGGCAACTTGTTTTTTGAAGATACTAAGGTTGCTTTCGCTGAAGACGAAGCAGATATTTTAATACGTTTTGATGTTTCAGAAACAGACGACCGGTTTTTTGTTGAAGGAAAAATAGACGGCAAGTCAGCATTCGATTGCGAAAAAGCTGTAGCCGGTCTTGATGAAAAGGAAAGATTTAAGGAACAAAAGAATGCCATTTCACAAGTTTTCCTAAAGGTATTACAAGATTATACTGGCATGATTCAAAAATGGGGAATTTTGACGGGAATTCGCCCGACAAAGCTTCTTCATAAGCATATGCAAAACCAAACGCCAATCGAAGAGGCGCATCAGGCATTAAAGGATGAGTATTTAATGTCGGATGAGAAAATCGATCTCATGCAGCGCATTATAAACAGACAGCTTGCGGTTATTCCAGATTTATATGATTTGAAAAGAGAAGTAAGCATTTATATCGGGATTCCATTTTGCCCAACTAAATGTGCGTACTGTACGTTTCCGGCTTATGCTATAAACGGCAGACAAGGTTCCGTATTTTCCTTCTTAGGAGGTCTTCATCATGAAATAAAGAAGACTGGAGAATGGCTGAAATCTAAAAATATTAAGATAACGACCGTCTACTATGGTGGAGGAACTCCTACAAGCATAACTGCTGAGGAAATGGACATGCTTTATGAGCAAATGAATGAATCCTTCCCGGATGTGCAAAACATCAGAGAAATAACGGTAGAAGCTGGCCGGCCAGACACCATTTCTCCTGAAAAGCTGGAAGTACTGAATAAATGGAATATTGACCGCATCAGCATTAACCCACAATCGTATACACAACAAACATTAAAAGCAATCGGAAGGCATCACACTGTTGAAGAAACGATTGACAAGTATCATCTAGCCAGACAGCATGGAATGAATAATATCAATATGGACTTAATTATTGGCCTTCCTGGAGAAGGTGTGGAAGAGTTCCAGCACAGCCTTGATAAAACGGAAGAACTATTGCCGGAATCACTGACTGTTCATACATTGTCATTTAAACGGGCTTCTGAAATGACGAGAAATAAAGCGAAATATAAAGTTGCTGACAGAGATGAAATCCAAGAAATGATGAGAATGGCTGAAGTTTGGACAGACAAATATGATTATGTGCCATATTATCTGTACAGACAAAAAAATATTCTTGGCAATCTGGAGAATGTAGGATACTCCAAGGTTGGCCAGGAAAGCATTTATAACATCATGATGATGGAAGAACTGCAGACAGTAATTGGTCTTGGCTGCGGTGCTTCAAGCAAATTTATCCATCCAGTAACAGGAAAAATCACTCAGTTCTCTAATCCGAAGGACCCTAAAACATATAATGACAGCTTTGAAGAATATACAGACAGAAAATTAGCGCTGTTAGAAGAACATTTTTCAGCAGAAAAATCGATTTAATACAAATAAAATTAGCGTTATTGAAGGAAGATAGAAAGAGCAGGACACTGCTTTTACTGTCTTCCTTTTTTCGTAGACTAAAGAAAACGCCAGCAACTTCTAAATAAAAGGCGAAGAAAAAGATTGCGTTTTTGTTAGAAAACGAATAATATAAAAGAGTTGTGTAAAAATGTTCGTTTTTTCGGAGGTATACATGTTTAAACTTAAAGAGAACAATACAAATGTGAAAACGGAAATAACAGCCGGCTTCACTACTTTTTTGACAATGGTCTATATCGTTATCGTTAACCCTGCAATCTTATCTAGTGCAGGCATTCCTTTTGACCAAGTATTTATGGCAACAATAATTTCTGCTGTCGTTGGTACACTGTGGATGGCGGTATTTGCTAATTATCCAATTGCTATAGCTCCAGGTATGGGCTTGAATGCTTACTTTGCCTCTTCAGTTGTCGGAAGCCATGGAGGAATTGATTATACAATTGCCTTATCTGCTGTATTTGTTGCAGGAATAATCTTCTTAATTCTTTCTTTAACAACTTTCAGGGAAAAGCTGATAGAAGCTATTCCAGAAAACTTAAAGCATGGTATCACTGCTGGTATCGGTTTGTTTATCGCTTTTATTGGTTTAAGACAGACACAAATAATAGTCGATAATAAAGAAAATCTTGTTGGACTTGGTGATTTTCAGTCACCTTCAGTCATTCTTTCATTAGTAGGTCTTGCGATTACCATTATATTATTTGCTATGAACGTAAAGGGAGCGTTGTTCTTTGGAATGATCGCAACAGGCATTATTGCTTTCTTTACAGGCCAGCTGTCATTTGATGGTTTTGCAGCTGTTCCTCATTTGCCAGAAGGACTAATTATCACAAATCCTTTCTCAGCAATCGGTGATGTTTTCCAGCATAGCTTATATGCAGTTGTGTTCTCCTTCTTGCTTGTGACAATCTTTGATACGACTGGTACGATGGTCGGTGTTGCTGAACAAGCAGGATTAATGAAGAATAACCGTCTTCCTAAAGCTAGACAGGCTCTGCTTGCAGATTCTATCGGAACTTCTGTTGGTGCTATGTTCGGGACAAGCCCGACGACTGCATTTATTGAGTCGACTTCTGGTGTTGCAGCAGGAGGAAGAACAGGACTGACTGGTGTCACGGTTTCTGTATTGTTTATTATTGCTGCTTTCTTTGCACCGCTTGTCAGCGCTGTTTCTGGCTTGTCTGCTATCACAGCTCCTGCCCTCATTATTGTCGGAAGCTTAATGATGGGAGCAATTGCACAGGTGCGCTGGTCTGAATTTGATGAAGCTTTCCCAGCTTTTCTTGTGATTTTGAGCATGCCGCTTACTTCAAGTATTGCAACAGGAATTGCACTAGGATTCATATCTCATCCGTTGCTGAAATTAGTGACAGGCAAGGGTAAATCTGTACACCCACTCGTTTATATATTCGCCGTATTATTTTTATACCAGCTCGTCTTTTTATCTCACTAGAGCATAAAAAGTCCCATGAAGTTTATTCTTCATGGGATTTTTTTTATTTTTGTCCAATCTTTACAGTTATTTGTGAAACCTTCAGCATATCTTTTCGTATGAATTAAAGAAGGAGGAGATCGGAATGTCATTAGAAATAAAAAATGTTACAAAAAGATTCGGTTCATTTGTTGCAGTCGATAATATATCCTTATCAATTCCAGAAAATGAAATGTTTGGATTTTTAGGAGGAAACGGTGCTGGCAAAACGACAACCTTTCGCATGCTGCTAGGCATATTAGATATTAGTGAAGGGACCATTACTTGGAACGGGAAAAGCATCAACTATTCGACAAGTCCAGAAATCGGTTATCTGCCTGAAGAAAGGGGACTTTATCCGAAATTAAAAGTAAAGGACCAGCTTATTTACTTAGCAAGATTGCGAGGAATGGATAAAAAGGAAGCGTTGACAGAATTGAAAGGATGGCTGGAACGCTTTAAAATATCCGATTATTTAGAAAAAAAGGTGGAAGAACTGTCAAAGGGTAATCAGCAAAAAATTCAATTCATCAGCGCTGTGCTTCATAAGCCGAAGCTGCTGATTTTGGATGAGCCGTTCAGCGGTTTGGATCCGGTTAATGTGGAGCAGCTGAAGACCGCCGTCATTGACTTAAAAAATTCGGGAACGACAATTGTATTCTCTAGCCACCGGATGGAGCATGTGGAAGAAATGTGTGAAAATCTTTGTATTATGCATAAAGGAAAGCCAGTCGTCCATGGGGGCTTAAAGGAAATTAAACGCAGCTTTGGGAAGAAAAATGTTGTTATTCATGCTGATTTCGATTTGGCCTATTTAATAAAGTTTCCTGGTGTTGTCAAGCTGAAGCAAACGACAGAAGGCGCTGCTCTCCAGATTGAAGGCGAGGAAATCGCGGAAAATATATTAAAGGATATCGTAGGAAAAGGCTTCGTCCGGAAATTTGCGTTAGAGGAGCCGACTTTAAATGATATTTTTATCGAAAAGGTAGGTGCTTCACTTGAATAGTTTCTGGATTATTTTATTGCATACGTATTGGACAAAGGTAAAGACAAAATCCTTCATCTTCACAACGGTTATTACATTGCTGCTTATTTTAGGCTTAACAAATCTCCAGTCCATCATCCAAGTGTTTAACGATGATGATATAGACAAGATTGCAGTCATCGACAACACAAAAGAACTATATTCATCTGTTGCCGCAATGTCAGAAACCCTTAACGAAGATATTGTGCTAGAGGATTATGTAGACGGTGAAGCGGAAGCGAAACAAAAGGTGGAGGACGGTACGTATCAAGGATTGTTAATTCTTGATTATGATAAGGAAAATCTGCCGCAGGGATCCTTCTACAGCATGGATATTACAGACTCCTCGACAGCAACCGGTATTGAGACATTGGTTCAGGCTGTAAAGAGCCAGCTTGCTGCAGCACAGTTAAATCTCAGCAGTGAACAGCTTGAAAAGCTTAATGAGCCTGTTGAATTTGAACATATTGCTCTTGAACAAAATGCAAAATCAGAAGAAGAGCTGAACCAGGCAAGAGGGCTTGTCTATGTCTTATTATTCCTTATTTATTTTGCAGTCATCCTTTATGCTAATATGATAGCGATGGAAGTAGCGACAGAAAAATCATCTCGGGTTATGGAAATTTTAATTTCCAGTGTGTCACCGATTAAGCATATGTTCGCAAAAATACTTGGTATTGGCTTGGTGAGTATAACACAATTAGTGGTGCTTCTAGTGGTTGGCTATTTTTCGGTTACAAATAATGAAGATATGAGCACACTTGATGGCTTTCTAGGCTTCAGCGGCATACCTGCAGCCACCATTATTTATGCTGTTTTGTTTTTTGTGCTTGGTTACTTTTTATATGCCACACTTGCAGCATTCCTCGGTTCTCTTGTCAGCCGAATCGAAGATGTTCAGCAGATGATTACCCCAATGACTTTAGTTGTCGTGGCAGGTTTTATGATTGCAATGTTCGGCTTAGGTAATCCCGATACGACATTCATTACGATTACATCGTATATTCCGTTCTTTACGCCAATGCTGATGTTTATGCGTGCAGGCATGCTGAGCCTTCCGGTATGGGAACCGATCTTAGGAATGCTTATATTGGCCGTTTCTATCATCCTCTTAGCAGTCTTTGGCGGCAGAGTTTATAAAGGTGGAGTGCTGATGTACGGCAAATCGAATTCCTTTAAAGACATTAAAAAAGCACTGCAACTGACGAAAAAAGAATAACATCACAAGGCTCACGAAATTCGTGAGTCTTTTTTTATTAATAGCAGGAAAAATATTTGGCGATTTCAGAGTCAATTCCGTACAATTAACAGTAGTCTTTTAGAAAGAAGGAATGTCAGGATGAGTATTTTACATAAAGG
Organism: Niallia sp. MER 6; assembly: GCF_023714395.1. Taxonomy (NCBI): domain Bacteria; kingdom Bacillati; phylum Bacillota; class Bacilli; order Caryophanales; family Bacillaceae; genus Niallia; species Niallia sp. MER 6. The sequence goes on from NZ_JAMAUK010000004.1 coordinate 102,877, forward strand.
TGATAAAGTCGGATTTATTGCGTGCTCTGACGGCAGAGACCGCTCCAAATCAAACATATATTTAACATTAGAAAATATATTGGCACAGTTTAGTGTTCATGCCGTTTACGCGAAAACCTTTTATGCTGTCGGTAACACGCCATTCAGCGGTACACCAGAGGAAAGAGCAGCAGAATTAGCGGAATTATACCAAGATAAGGAAATAAAGGCCGTTTTTGATTTGTCAGGAGGAAATGCTGCCAACGAGCTGCTCCCATCTATCAATATGGAAATAATTAAAGAAAATCCAAAGCCTTTTGTCGGCATGAGCGACCTGTCTGTCCTTAATAATGCCCTGTTTACATTAACTGGTGTTCCTAATCTTCATTATCAAACAACCAATTTACTGGGACCAGACAGTGCCTTTCAAATGGAATTGTTTACGAAAGTGTTTTTGACTGACTGGCACAATCCGAATGAATTAGTAACATTTCCTTATACATGGCTGCGAGGAAGCAGTATGGAGGGTACTGTTATTGGCGGAAATGCAAGATGCTTCTTGAAACTGGCTGGCACTCCTTATATGCCAAATCCAGAGGATAAGCTGCTTTTCTTGGAAAGCCTCGGTGGTGGACCGGCTGCGATTGCCTCTTATATTGCTCAGCTTACCCAGCTTGGTTTTCTTGAGAGATGCAATGGCATCCTGTTAGGTACCTTTACGGAGCTAGAGCAGAGTGCAGGCATGCCGACAGCAGAGGAGCTAGTGCTTGCTGCCACAGAAAAGTTTGGAATTCCTGTGGCAAAAACAGCTAAGTTAGGGCATGGGTACGACAGTCACTGTCTTCCGATTGGAATGAAACTTCAGTTATAACTTTTTTAGAACGTGCATTCGTATTTTAAGGATGATAATATAAAAGAAAAAGGAGGTGGTCATTATGGAGGAGATAACATTTATACATTGTGCAGACCTTCATTTGGACAGCCCTATGCTCGGGTTGAAAAATCTGCCTGCGCCTATACGAACACAGCTGCGGGAAAGCACCTTTACGTCGTTCAAAAGGATTGTTGATACTGCCATTGCCAAGCAGGTCGACTTCGTTCTTATTGCCGGGGATATTTATGATGGAGAAGACAGAAGCTTGAGAGCGCAAATATTTTTCCGGAAAGAGATGGAAAGACTGAATACCTCTGGCATTGAGGTATATATCATCCATGGAAACCATGACCATTTAAGCGGCAAGTGGCTGGAGATTAACTTTCCGGACAATGTACATATCTTTCCTTCCGAGGTCACTGTCTTTGAGCACAGAAAAAACAATGCGACAGTTCATTTATATGGCTTCAGTTATGAAGCGAGACATCTTTATGACAGAAGAGTAAACAGCTTTGAAAAAAAGGCAGGAGCAGATTACCATATTGGCATACTGCATGGCAGTTTGGAAGGAAACAGCGAACACAGTCCATATGCTCCTTTTAACTTACAGGAGTTAGCTTCAAAGGAGATGGATTACTGGGCATTGGGTCATATACATAAAAGAGCAATACTGCAAGCAGAACCGCCGGTAGTGTATGCAGGAAACATTCAAGGAAGGCATAAAAAGGAAACAGGAGAGAAGGGCTGCTACTACGTAAAACTAAGCAAGCTGGCTGCAGAGCTAGAATTTATCCCGACAGCGGCATGTTTATGGAAATCAGTTGAAATAGATGCAGCTGCAGCCAAAAACGTTGATGAGCTTTTGCGCTTATGTCAAAGCACGCAAAATATCGAAAGAGACAATGGAGTACCTGTAATCATGTCCATTAATGCTGTTAACGCAGAAAAACTTGGCAGCTTCCACGCAGGAGAACTGCTGGAAATCCTTCAAGCTGACGAGTTGGAGGAATCGGATTTTGTGTGGGTGTCGAGCTTATCGATAACAGAACGCAGCAGCTGGGATAAAGAGCAGCTGCAAACAGAATCTGCTTTTTTTGCTGAGCTTTTTCAAGCTGTTACAGACTACGATTCAATCGCAGAAGCTGTTGCGCCGCTTTATCGTCACCCAGGTGCCTACCGATATCTTTCAGAATTAACGGAAACAGAGAAGCAAGAGCTAGCAGTAGAAGCGGAGCGGGTGCTTCTTCACATGCTGAACGGAGCAGCCAGGGGGTAAAATATGCGGATTAAAACAATAACTATTTACGGGTATGGAAAACTAGAGAATATAACGTATAATCTGGATGCAGATCTTCAAGTATTTTATGGAGAAAATGAAGCAGGCAAGTCGACGATCATGAGCTTCATCCACAGCGTTCTGTTTGGGTTTCCTTCAAAGGTTCAGACAGAGCTCCGCTATGAGCCGAAAAATCAAGCTAAGTATGGCGGTAAATTAACAGCATGGTTTCCTGAACATGGTATGGCAACAATTGAGCGTGTTAAAGGAAAAGCAGCCGGTGATGTTACTGTCATTTTGGAAAACGGCCGAAAAGGGCAAGAGGATTTGCTCGGTGAATTACTGCAGAGAGTAGATAAAGGTCTCTATCAATCGATTTTTTCTTTTAATCTTGATGGCTTGCAAAATATCCACGGACTAAAGAGCGAGGAGATTGGAAGATTCCTGTTTTCAACAGGTGTAATCGGTTCTGATCTAATAGCAAGGACAGATACAGAGCTGCAGAAAGAGCTGGATGCCCGCTTTCGACCAAACGGAAAAAAGCCAGTCCTAAACGAACTGCTGGTGTCTTTAAAGGATGCTCACCAACAGCTGAAAAATGCAGAAAAAACAAATGAGCAATACAGCGGGCTGCTGCAAAGAAGAGAGGAGCTGGCCCAAGAGCTGGAAGCAGAAGAAGACAATGCTGTCAGTCTAAAGGAAGACATTAATAAACTGGAGAGCTGGTTAGAAGCGGCTCCAATAGTAGCACAAACAGAGCTTTTAGAGCGTAAAGAGGAAAAGTATGCTGATTTGACGTTTCCCAATGCTGGTATGGACAGATGGGACCGAATCAAAGACCGAATCTTAACAGTCCAAAGCCGAATTCAGCATGTGCAGAACAAGATTAAAGGATTAGAAGACAAAGACAGGCAACTTCAGCCTAATGAGGAGCTGTTAGCAGCTGCTGGAGAAATAACAGAGGCTAGCGGGAAAATGCCCGTCTATGAAGAGCTTCAAAAACGAAAGAACCAGCTGTTGAACCAGTTATCCTTATTGGAGAAGGAAATGGAAGTTTTGCAGGCGAAATTGCATGTGCCAATAACAGAAGAGGATATTTCTGATATTAATACGAGCATCTTTATGAAGGAGCAATGTGCAAATGCAGATGCCTTGCAAAAAAGGCTTAAGGCCTCCAGATTAGAGCTTGATGCGAGATTAAAGGAAGAACAGCAGCAGCTCGAAAGCATGGAAAGGGAAACCGCTGAACTGAAAAGTCGACTGCTTTCAGAGGATAAGCGCAAAGAGCTAAAAACGCAGCTTAAAGCAGCGGAAAACATAAGCTGGCATAAAGAAAAGCTTGCAATTCTACAGAGGGATATCGAAAGCGTCCAAAAACAGCTTGAGGCTAATCGGAAAGTCCATCTTGCAGCTAATATGCAGTTTCTGTTCGTTCTAATCATGCTGATTGCAATCGGGCTGGCAGGTGCAGCTGAACAGCTCCTATACTTAATGCTTGCAGCCTTGTTAGGCAGTATTGCAGCCATTCTTTTCTTTTTTAATAGAAGGAAGGCAACGAAGAAAGAACGGTCAGAGCTGCAAAGAAAAGCAAAAGAGCTAAAGCGGGATAAGGCTGGCATGAGAGAGGAAACTGGCGGTTTTGAATTGCCTGATGCATTTTCAGCCAAGCATGCCTTAGAGAAGGATAATCAAGCAAGAGAAAGCTACAGCTTACATCTAGTAAAGCTGGAGCAGCAAACGAAGGCGTATGAGAGAATATTAAGCGGCTATGAAAGCTGGGAACAGCAATACAGGGAGCATCAAACTGTTCTTACAGAACTTGGCGATACATTGAGGATACCTGCTTCTCTCGCATATGATTATATTTACGATGCTTATTTGCTGTTAGACGAATGGAAGGTAAAGCTTAAGGATAAAAGGGCGGTTATTGAGGAAATAACGGCAATAGAGACAGAGTTAGAACATATTGAAGCGCGAATCTCCAAACAGTATGAAAAATTCTTCTCCTTTAAAGCAGACTCACTTGCTCAAATGTCTATCCAGTTAATGAATGCTGTGAAAGAAGAAAATGAAAGAAAGATTTATTGGCAGGAGAACAACCGGGCGTTAGAAGAATGCAGGCAGGAGTTGCATGGGTTAGCAGGAGAGCTGTCGGTATTTTCCGCTGAAACCGAAGCGCTGCTCGACATTGCTGAAGTGAAAACAGAAGAGGAATACCGGAAAAAGGGAGAGGTATATGCAGAAAAAATCGAGCTAGAGCAGAAGCTTTCCACACTAAAGCAAAAACTTGAGCATTTTCGTCTAACACAGGAAGAGATCGAGTTTCTTCGCACAATCGATGAGCCGGAACAGGAGCAGTTACTGTTAACTGAAAGGTTAGCGGAAACAAAAGAAAGAATAAAGCAGATTATGAAGGCCAGTGCTGAAAATCAACTAACCATAAGTCAAGCCGAAAGCGGCGGAACGTACACAGAGAAATTGCATCATTTCAAACAGCTGCAGGATGAGTTTCAAGAGGAAGTAAAGATATGGGGAAAATTTGCTGCTGCCAAGCACTTCTTGACACAAACAGTCAATGTCTACAAAGATAAGCAGCTCCCAGTTATGCTGCATAAGGCAGAGGAGTATTTTGCTATTTTAACAGACAATCAATACGTTAGAATTTTGCCGAAGGAAGAAGGCATCGGCTTTTTGGTGGAAAGGGAGGATAACACCTTTTTTGAAGCAAAAGAGCTGAGCAGGGGAACAGCAGAACAGCTTTATGTGGCGCTTCGACTTGCCTTGACACAGACATTTTATCAGAAATATCCGCTGCCGATTATTATCGATGACAGTTTCGTCAATTTTGATAATAAACGGACGAAGAAAGTGCTTGAGCTTTTAAAAACTTGCAGAAATAATCAGCTGCTCTTTTTTACATGTCATACCCATCTATTGGAGCATTTTCCTGATGGTCAAATACATTCTCTGCTGCTGCACTCTTTAGAGCGAGACCGTTAATATAGATAGTGTTATACTAGGAACGAATAGATTAAATAAAAGATTGTACAAGATGAAAAAGGAGCGAAAAGCCTTGGATAAAAAAGGAATCCTACACTATGCGGTTGGGGACCAGTTTGATTCACATTTATTAATAAAAAGTTCAGCGAGAGCAATGGCCAGCAATGGCAAACCTTTCTTAACATTAATTTTTCAGGATAAAAGCGGAGAAATAGAAGCAAAGCTGTGGGATGCTACTGATGAAGATGCACAGTCTTATCAGCCCCAAACAATTGTGAGAATAAATGGAGACCTCCAAAACTACAGAGGCAGGCTGCAGCTAAGAATACGCCAAATAAAGGCAGCATCCCATGAGGATAGTGTACGCTTATCTGACTTTATTGAAACAGCACCGCTTGAAACAGAAGAAATGCAGGCGAAAATTAATCAGTATATCTTTGATATGAAAAATCCTAACATCCAGCGGATTACAAGACATCTCGTGAAAAAGCACCAGCAAGCATTTTTAGAATATCCGGCTGCAACAAAAAATCATCATGAGTTCGTTTCAGGACTTGCTTATCATGTTGTTAGCATGCTTGATTTAGCTAAGTCTATTGCCACTCTTTATCCGAGCCTTGATACAGACCTGCTGTACAGCGGTGTAATCCTTCATGACTTAGGGAAGGTGCTTGAACTGTCAGGTCCAATTTCAACGACTTATACAGTGGAAGGAAACTTACTTGGACATATTACAATAATGGTAAATGAAATTGGCAAAGCAGCCGATGAACTTAGTATTAAAGGTGAAGAAGTAATGGTCCTTCAGCATCTGGTGCTTTCACATCATGGAAAAGCAGAGTGGGGCAGCCCGAAAGCTCCACTGATTAAAGAGGCAGAAATTCTTCATTATATAGATAATCTGGATGCTAAAATGAATATGCTAGACAGAGCGCTTGAACGTGTTCAGCCAGGCGAGTTTTCAGAAAGAATCTTCCCATTGGAAAACCGTTCCTTTTACAAACCTTCTTTCCATAAATAATAATTTAATCCTATGGTCTCCTTTTAATAAAGGAGGCCTTTTTTTTGTTTAGTGAGGGCTTCTGCGAAAAGGTGAATATTCTAGTTTATCTAGCATATGATGTAGTAATTAAGAGGAAGGGAGTTAATAGTATGTTTGAGATTCCGATGTGGGTTCTGTTTGTATTAGGAGGTATTGCTGTAAGTGCATTTATGGCTGTTAAGACAGGAAAAGAGGACAAGCAGCAAGAGAATGAATATATCGAAAAGGAAGGAGAAGTATATATTAAGAGGATGGAAGAGGAAAAACAAAAGAAAAGCGGAAATACTCAAGAACGCGCATATGAAAATTAAAGGGAAACTAGAGTATATCTCTAGTTTCCCTTTTTTTTGTTAACTGCCTGAAGTTGTGTTTGTTGAACCGCTTGTAGACGTTGCATCAAGCAAGGACTCTAAGTCCTTATCCTCGATTTTTACATCTGCATCCTTTAGTTCTTTTTCCATGGCACTGTTGATTGTATCAGATGTAAGCTTGGACACTTTTAATTCATATTCCATGTCATCCTTTACATCTTCATATTTGCCTTTTTTCTTTTTATCTGTTACTTGAATTATATGGTAGCCATTTTCTGTTTTGACTGGATCACTGATTTCGTCTACATCCAGCTTGTATGCTGCCTCTTCAAACTCAGCAACCATTGTGTTAGCACCGAACCAGCCTAAGTCACCGCCATTTTCTTTAGAAGCAGTATCTGTAGAATATTCCTTCGCTAGATCTTCAAATTTTTCGCCATTATCAAGCTTCTTTTTGACTTCTTTTGCTGTTTTTTCATCAGCAACAAGAATATGACGAGCTTTAATTTCAGGCTTATAGTCATCGTAATATGCTTTAATTTCATCTTCTGTTACATCAACTTCTTTAACTGCGGCTTTTTCTTGAAGCATTCCAGTCTTAATCATCGAACGCAGCTCATCTTCATCCTTATAACCATATTGCTGAAGGGCCAATTCGAAGTTATCGCCAAGCTGTGATTTAATGCTATCAACTCTCTCGTCTAACTCTTCATCGGATACGTCATACTTATCTTCAAGTACTTTCTCATATAGAAGGGACTGCAGTACAGTCGTACCGTATTTTTCCTTCATCGCATCGTAGAGTTCATCTTTAGTAATATCACCTGCATCTGATTTTACAACTGCGTCTGAACCACCATTGCTGCATGCGCTAAGTCCAATGATGCCAGCAGCGAGAGAGATGGATAGTAGCCTTTTTTTCAAGTTAAACACTCCTAAGTTAGTTTTATCTGTAACATCCATCATTACTATATCATAAATTTTCAAAAGAGCAAAAATCCCTTTTAATGCAAAAGAAAAACGATAGGCAAAAGCAACAAATTAAAAATTGGGTAAATGTCCTGTTCCGTTTTTAGGTCCTAGACATATGATACATTGAGCTTGAAAAACAGCTTAAAGAATTAGCCGGTGGCTTATTCGTGCTGAATTGTGCAAAGGGTCAGGATGGGGGCAGCTTAGTATGCTGCATGTAACTGACTTTTGGCAAGCAAGTCTTTAGTCTTATTAGACTTAAACCATTTATCAAAAGGATACAGTAGCAGCCTTAAAAGGAGGTGTTACTATGGGTCATGCATACGGCGGAGGATTTGCGTTAATCGTAGTACTTTTCATTCTTTTAATTATTGTTGGCGCTGCTTGGCTGTAAGAGCCAAAGTAATGCAGAACATGAATTCAACTGATAGAAAGGAGGAGTCTTCATGTCAGGTACAGGTGCATACGGCGGAGGATTTGCATTATTAGTGGTGCTATTCATCTTGCTTATCATTATCGGAGCAAGCTGGGTATACTAATACTCTCTAAGAAAATAAAAGCAGCGATGAATAATCATCGCTGCTTTCCTTCCAATAAAGGGATATGAAGCACCTTGTTAGGAGCATATTGTCCGTTTATGTCAACTAAATAATAAATCAACATAGGAAGAAATCAAAAGAATCGTTATAAGGACATTGATTGTGCGGAAAACCTTCGGCTGTTTCTCTTCCGGGATTTCCTTTTGTGCGCATAGTGCATTTGTCATTCTATTAATATTATATAATATTAATATGGCTAAGATAATAAAAATGGAGATCATCATTGATTCCCTCCTTAAAACAGAATTATTGTATGATACTTACAATATCAAATTAAGGGATAAAAAGATAGTATTATATCCTATGATATGTCAATTAAATACATGCATCCTTTTCCTTTATTATCTTATGTCCTGACCGCAAGTGTTGCCTCCAGCATTAGCTGACATTGCTGACCAAAATTTCAATGCCATCTTCATTTTCTTCTACATAGCATGACCTTGGAGATTTCCATAAGCTTTTTATGCGAATAAAATCAGGTACACACATCCCGAAATGATAGGCAAACAAAATTAAGAAATAATGGACATAATGAGGAAACAGGAAACAGCAAATGACCAATGCAGTGTTAATGACGAGCATCGGCATAATCAAAGCAAATATAAACTGAATTTTCCCGATTGGGTCTGCTGCCCTAATACATATTAACGGAAAAATACCATAGTGTATATCAATTGATTTTTTTATTTTTTTGCCTAAATGGACAACCGGCAGAAAGTGCAGCAATTTATGAGCAGGATAAACGAGTAGAAATGCTGCCATAAAAGGTAAAAAGTAGTTGTCATTTAAACTGTTATACCCAAAAAATGCAATTGTCGGAGTGTAAAGGAACAAAAAAGAAAAAACCATTGTTAAGGAAGACATAAAAAGTATGCGTTGAAAGCCGTACTGTTTATGAAAATTAATTGTCTTCCAGCAGTTCATAAAGTAATCACCCTCCAAAAGGAGAAATTTTCTAGTTTAATAAAACTCACCTTGCTACTTTACGACGAATAGGGCAAAAAATCAATAGTTGTTTTTGATTATTTACTGGTGTTTTAAAACAAAAAAAGATAAGACTCTGTCTCATCTTTTTTTTGCCCTTTATTCCATTTTTACGAGTATATGTGGATTACTTCATAGGCGCCGGTTCTTTATGTTTAAGCTGCCCATTTTGTTCAACGAATGAATCTTCGATATTGTTGAAGGAGTTTTCGAATATTTCCATGAAGTTGTCTCCATAAATATTCTTGACGATTGTCATCATTTCCAGCAATTCTGGAAATTTTCCATATAAGTTTTTGATTGGCAATGCAGCTGAATATGCTGAGCTGTTGTCAGGATTGTATTCCTCCATGATATTAAGGAACAATTGCTCACCTTTTTCTGTGAGACAAACATAAGTGTTCCGTTTATCATTTTCTTTTTTGGAGAACTGCAGCAGTCCTCGTTCTTCTAATTTCTTAGAGAAGTTAAAGGCTGTTGAGACATGCATTACCCCAAAATTGGCCACATCTGATATGGAAGCGCCATTTAACTGATAAGCTATCCATAAAATATGATGTTCATTGATATTAAGATCATACGGCTTAATCCAATTTTGCCAATCCTTTTCAATTGATTTCCATAGTGCTTTACTGAGTTGTCCTACTCTTTGAGTAAACATTAAAGCTTCCTTCATCGAGCATTCTTTTTCATTCATCCCCAAATCTATTCACCTACTTTTCTATATTTATAATCATTATGCCAATAAAACAAAAATTAATAAAGAAAAAATAAGCGAAATTTTTAGAAATAAGCATATTTTTTGAAAGAAAACGTTTTATTGTATAATTATTTCTAAAATTAAATAAAAATTCACCCTTTTTCTACCAGCATTATACACTGTAACTTTCTGGAGTGAAAGAAATATTAAGAAGACCGAACTGCTTGAAATCAAGGTTTTAAACATCAGATTTTAAAATCTGAAAAATAGTTTCATATTGAAATATTTCTATACTCTAAAAACAAATCGAGAAAGAATGAATAGAGAATAAGTTTTTTAAAAAGTCAGAATATGTACTTTGTTATACTTTTCTTACATGAATTTTTATATTTACTATACGCGTATATTTATTTTTCCAAATTTTAGATGTTTTTATGTAAGGAAATTTAACATTACTCAGGAGGAGATGAAGGGGTTTAGCACAAAGAGAGGTAAACTATGTTAGTTTTCCTCTCTTTGTGTGTTATTGTTGCTTTTTTAAGTCGTTTTCTAATTCAGTTACTGTTTGTTCAATTTGGTTTAGTTCGATTTTCAGCTGTTCTTGATGTGGTTGAATTTCTGTTTTCCATTGCTCGAGCGATTCTTTTATATCTTCCACGAAGGTGCCGATGACATTTTTCCCTTCTTTGCTGGCAGTAGCAATGCTGTCTTTAATTTCTATAAGGTCTTCTTTTAAATCTTTGAATTCCTTTAGAAATGCTTTGCTGTTGTCCACACATGCTTTTCTTGCCTCTTTACCCGAAACAGGGGTAGTGAATAAGGTTGCTGCTGCAGCTGCAAGCCCGCCAATGATAAATCCTGATAGAAATGTTTTTCCACTCATCATGTTCACCTCGTCTTTTTTTCTAATTATAGCCTATTTTAGGTTAGGTTTGCATATATATGTCATTACCCATAGAAAGGCAAAAAAAACAGATAGGCGAAACCTATCTGTGTAAAGCCTTGTTTTAAGCGTTTTGCTGGAAGTCTTTCATAAATTGAGCTAAAGCCTCAACATGCTCTAATGGAACAGCGTTATAAATGGAAGCTCTGCAGCCGCCAACAGATCGATGGCCGTTCAGTCCCACAAATCCAGCAAGTTTAGCTTCATCCAGGAATTTTTTTGTCAGTTCATCAGATTGCAACGTGAACGTTACATTCATCTTAGAGCGGCTGTCTTTAACGGCATGGCCTTTGTAAAAACCTTCGCTGTTGTCAATGACATGATAAAGTGTTTCCGCTTTTTGGTTATTAATTGCTGCGATTCCTTCAATACCGCCTTGGTTTTCCGCCCACTTCAGCACAAGTGATAATAAATAAATAGCCAAAGTTGGAGGTGTATTGAATAAGGAGTTGCTGCTGGCATGTGTTTCATAGCTCAGCATCGTAGGAAGCTCTGGGTTCTTTTTAATGAGCTCCTTTTTTATGATAACAACTGTAACACCTGATGGTCCTAGATTTTTTTGTGCACCAGCATAAATGATATCGAAGTTTTTGATATCAAGTGGTGTACTCAAAATATCGCTGGACATATCAGCAATCAATGGAACCTTCAACCCAGTCGGGAATTTATGCCATTGAGTTCCGTATATAGTATTATTCGTTGTAATATGAAGATATGCCGCATTCTCAGGAACTTCTATTTCTGCTGGATCAGGAATATACGTATAGTTATCATCTTTGCTTGAAACTGCAGTCTCTGTTTTTCCTACTTTTGCAGCTTCTTTAAGTGCTTTCTCCGCCCAGACGCCAGTAAGTGCATAATAACCTGTTTTATCATCTGCCAGAAGATTCATTGGCACCATAGTAAACTGCAGGCTTGCACCACCTTGGAGGAAGAGAATTTCATAATCATCCGGTATAGAAAGCAGGGATGCAAGCAGAGATTTTGCTTCATTATGGACTGCTTCATAGTCTTTGCTGCGATGGCTGAGCTCCATTATGGACATGCCTGTGTTGTTGAAATCCATCCAGCTTTTTTGTGCCTCCTGCAATACCCATTCTGGCAATGCTGCAGGACCAGCATTAAAGTTATACGCGCGTTTCATGTTTTTTCCTCCTTGTGCTTTTACTACGATTTTGATTGGAAGTTTACCCTTATACTATCAAATTGTGAAGATTTGTACAGATAAAAAAAGCAGCCTTAAAGCGAATTTCACTGCTTCAAAGCTGCTGTTGTTACATTACGAAAATAATATATGTGTTGGAATACTCGAAAATCCAATGTGTAAATCATTGATAACGATTTCATGAAGCTATTGGATAATAGCTTTTTTATGTAGAAATTTTTAAAAATTTTCTGTTTACAGCTTTTCTTTAATGTCATTTGCAATTTGGGAAAGCTGTTCATCAGAATATGCGTCGAAGTTCGTTTTCCAAACGGCTCCAAAGCCATCGCCTTTTCCGTAGCGGGGAATAAGGTGCATATGATAATGGAATACAGATTGACCTGCTTTTTCACCATTATTATTAAGTGTATTCAGCCCTACCGGCTCAAAAGCTGCTTTTAATCCGTTTGCGATAGAAGGGACAACTTCAAATAAGTTTTTAGCAATTTCAGGCGTTAATTCATAAAGATCTTTTACATGCGTTTTCGGAATAACTAAAGTATGGCCCTTTGTTACTTGGCTGATATCTAAAAATGCAACAACATGCTCGTTTTCGAATACTTTTTTGGCAGGAATTTCCCCTGCGACAATCTTGCAGAAAATACAATCACTCATTAACAATTTCTCCTTTTCCTGTTCATTTTTCTATTTATTTTATCATAGAGAGGAAATTCTAAAAACAAAAAACAGAGACAGGATCAAGAGATCCTGCCTCGTTGAAGAGGAACTTCTTATTGCGCTCGATTAAAGGTCATTCTCTTTGATAAACACCTCATTTAATAATGAATTGTTTTCTATGAGAAAAATCGATCATTGTTCAAACGAACCATCCCCTTAAATTAGGTCTTTATATGCGTTAACGTATAAAGAATAGATGACAGTCTGCGACACCACACCTCATTCCGTAATGGAATTTTTAACTACTTGGATAAGCAACTATTGGTGTATTGATCTTCTGGTATACTTAACAAATAATGCAAGCTAACCATCCCCTTGTTTTGAACGAATGGAAGTTTCAGTTGATTATTTAATCTAAATAATCTTTTGCAAACACCTCATTTTTATTATTGAATTGGTTCAACAATATTTAAGTGGTGCCCCTCTTCAATAATTAGAATGTCCGTTATGGAGATATATATACACAAAAAAATAAAAAGCCAAGGAAAAATTTCAAATTAACGCTGTTTGTTGATAAACTATAGGTAATACATAAGTGGAGGTACGTTATTGATGACGCTTTTGGAAGTGAAGAATTTAACGGGGGGTTATACCCGTAACCCGGTTTTAAAAGATATTTCCTTTTCGATTGCTTCAAATGAGATTGTTGGCCTGATTGGATTAAACGGGGCGGGAAAGAGCACGACAATACGCCATATAATCGGGTTAATGGAGCCGCATAAAGGAGAAATAAAAATAAATGGCAGCAGTTTTGAAAGTGACAAGGATGCTTACCGCAAGCAGTTTACATTTGTTCCAGAAACACCGATTTTATATGATGAGCTGACATTAGAGGAGCATTTAAGAATGACGGCGATGGCATATGGTATCTCGGAAGAGCAATATAAAGCAAGAATGCCAAAGCTTCTTAAAGAATTCCGAATGGAAAAAAGATTAAAATGGTTTCCAGCTCACTTTTCCAAAGGGATGAAACAGAAGGTGATGATTATGTGTGCCTTCCTAGTTCAGCCTTCTTTATATATCGTCGATGAGCCCTTCGTTGGACTTGATCCTCTTGGAATTCAATCGCTCCTTGACATGATGAAGCGAATGAAGGAAGAAGGAGCAGGCATCCTTATGTCGACACATATCCTTGCCACAGCGGAGCGATATTGCGACAGAATCATCATTCTTCATGAAGGCAAAATTAAATGTGCCGGGACAATGGATGAGCTAAAGCAGGAATTCCAAATGCCAAATGCAACCCTGGATGATATATATATCCGGCTGACAAAGGAAGAGAGCCATGATTGAATTCAGTGAGAAGCAGCTGTGGAGAGACAGGTTAAGCTCTACAGTGAAGGAATATGTTCGCTATTTACGCTATATTTTAAATGGGCATCTAGTTCTAGTCCTTGTATTTTTATTAGGGGCGGGTTCTTATTATTATCAAGAGTGGCTTAAAGGGATTTCTAAAGGTTTTCCGGCTGCGATAATCATGAGCCTGTTGCTCGCATTACTCGTAACAAAAAGCCCAATTTATACGTTTTTAAAGGATGCTGACAGAATCTTTCTGATTCCTGTCGAGTCAAGAATGAGGAAATACTTTATCAACTGCATGCTGGTCAGCTTTATTTTCCAAGTTTATATCCTTTTAATGGGTCTTGGCATTTTAATGCCGCTGTATGCCAGTGTGAACGATGGGCAGTTTAATCGTTTTTGGTATTTCTTCCTTATTTTAAGTATTGTAAAAGGTGTAAACTTACTAATACGCTGGCAAGTTCAGCATTTTGTTAATGCGAGTCATCATACAACAGACACACTTATCCGTTTTTGCATAAATTTAGTTATCTTGTTTTTGCTTTTCTCTAATGCCTCGCCTCTGTTTGTGCTGGCTGTCCTTGTAATCCCTGTTCTACTGCTTGTCTATTATCAGAAGGCAACAAAACATATGGGTATTAAATGGGAATATTTAATCGCACAAGATGAAAAGCGTATGGCTGGTTTTTACCAGTTGGCAAATATGTTCACAGATGTGCCTCATCTGCGTAACCGAATTAAGAGAAGGAAGCTTTTAGATGTTTTCGTATCCAAAATAAGCTATAAGCAAGAGCTTGTATTCAGCCATCTGTATTGGCGGACCTTCTTCCGTTCAGGTGATTATTTAGGTCTGTCCGTCAGGCTAACAGTTATAGGCGGAATTGCGTTGTTTTTCCTTTCCTTTGGAATGGGACAAGTGTTGCTTGCGGTCTTGTTCTTATATTTGACAGGTCTTCAGCTTATGCCATTGTGGAACGCCTATCAAGATAAGTTATGGATCAGTCTTTATCCGCTGTCCATTGATATGCGTAAATCTTCCTTTAAAAAGACAATCAGCACTGTTCTTTACTTGCAAGGGATTATATTGTCAGCTGTTGTAGCATTAAAGGGAGATTTCACGGCAGGTCTTATGACGCTTATCGCAAGTGTTGTTTTCACCTTTGTCTTTGTCTCTCTCTATATGAATAAAAAACTTCAGGCATGATGTCTGCTTTAAAAACTCCAGCTAGGAGTTTTTTTTTGCGAAGTTTACGGCATAGGGAACAATTAAATGAATAATACGTATGTATAGGTTAAAGGGAGTGAAACAGATGAAGGACTATGAAAGCAATGTCAGACAAGAAGTAAAGGACTGGAAAAGACGTATTCTAAAAAGACCTACCATGCTTAACCGAGTATCTAAAAAGGCACAGACCAAAATGAATGGTTATATTCCTCAAAAGGTTCATCAAGTCATAACGGAAGCAATTAAGCAGATGATAACAGGCACACTTGCCGGCACAAATAAAATAACGAAGAAACCATCGTCCTCTGAAAGAACATTAAAAGCATTGGATGAAGAGATGGACAAAAAAATCACTCAGTTTCAAAAAGCAGCAGCAGTAGAAGGAGCGGGAACTGGAGCAGGTGGTATTCTTGTCGGATTGGCTGATTTTCCGCTGCTGTTAGCAATAAAGATGAAATTCTTAATGGAGTCAGCATCATTGTATGGACATGATCCAGAGGAGTATGAAGAAAGAGTGTTTTCGCTGTATGTCTTTCAACTTGCCTTTTCTAGTGAAGACAGAAAACAGGAATTAATAGAAATTATTGAAAATTGGGATGCAAAGAAGGAAGAAGTGCTAAAGCTAAATTGGCAGGAGCTTCAGCAAGAATACAGAGATTATATCGATTTCGTGAAGATGCTGCAGTTAGTTCCAGTAATTGGTGCTGCTGTTGGAGCAGTGGCTAATTATAATCTTTTGGAACAGCTTGGGGAAACGGCAAAAAACTGCTACAGAATTAGGCATTTTAACAAAAATCACGAGTGATACCCTCATATTGGGAGGAAGTAAAATTACCTGTAAACCATATTTCCACGAAAAGAAAGATTTGATAAAATAGGCAATAAAAAGCAATCTTTACTTACGGAGGGAAAAATGACCATCAGGAAATCGAAAACAGCTTTGGCTTTAGTGGCATTATCATTGTTTATTTTTATTTATTTTGTTTCTGTAATAGCAAAAGGAAAAGACCTGTTTTTTGATGGAAGCATCCAAAAGACTATAATGGATTTATTCCCTGAAGGCACTCATTCTTTCTTTGAATTTATCTCAGCATTTGGTGATAAAATAGGCATTGGTGCAATCGCGATAATTGTTCTAGTATGGCTATGGATAAGAAAAAAGGATTATTTAGGAATGGCAGCCTTTGTGCTTAGCGTTGGTCTTGGCAATGAATTCAACAAAATCGTTAAAGACGCAATCGCCCGCCCGAGACCGCATTTTCATGATATTGCCGACGCAGACAGCATGAGCTTTCCAAGCGGCCATGCAATGGTTGGCTTTGTCTTATATATGTTTATCGCCTACCTAATCGCAAGGAAATTAAAAGGAAGCACACAAAAATGGCTAGTTACCGCTGCCGCCTTTCTGTTTATCCTGCTGATAGGAGTAAGCAGAGTAGTCCTCGGCGCCCACTTTCCATCCGATGTAATCGGCGGCTACGCATTAGGGCTAATTTGGCTGTATTTGTGGATTGCTCTTTATGAAGTGCTACAGGTAAAACTTACTAAGCGAGTAAAGATAAGAACATAATTTTTTAGCTTCTTACAAGCAGAAGCTCCATCTATCCTTCACATAGATGGAGCTTTTTTTATATCAGTATTATGGCCACAATCGTCGTAACGAATAAGCCGACAGCAACGGGGATAAGATTCCGTCTTGCAAGCTCGAACGGATCGACGTTACAGATGGCAGCAGCGGGGATTAGGGCCCAGGGAACTAGGGTACCTCCGCCAACCCAAATCGCTGCAATCTGCCCAAGCGCTGTCAAAGTGCTAATACCAGTGCCAATCGCATGGGCAAATAAGCCGGCAATGGAACCTGCAAGGGAAATGCCTGAGAAGCCGGAGCCGTCCAGACCTGTGATGACACCTACTGCTGTTAAAGTAATGGCGCCTATTTCTTTTGTGAGTGGAACGGTTGAGGCTAATGCGACACCAAGGTCATTGACGAGTCCTAGTGAGGAATCGGGAAGATGGTCGCCGACGATTGAAGTGAACCCAGAGTCGCCGAGATAGAAAAATGCGGCGATTGGAATAACAGGACCAAACACTTTAAAGCCAAACTGGAACCCTTCAATTAAGTAGCTTGTTGTTTTTTCAAGTCCTTTGTTTTTATAGCTGACAAGGGTAATAAGAACAAGGATAAAAATAGACGTTCCACCTACTAAGGCTGTAGCATCACCGCCTTGGAGATTGAGTATATACATTGCAACAACATCAAGCACAAAGAGAATGGGGATTAGAATGGAGAAAAAATGTTTTTGTGTTTTGGACAGTAAATAGCTCTCTTTTTTTGGAAGGATTGTTGTCTCAGAGCTGGTAACGCCTGTTTTATGTGTAAGCTTGCCGCTTTTTATATCTCTTTTTATTAAGAAAAATGCAGTGAGTGTTGTCACAAGCCCCATGACTATGACAAGGGGAATGCTTGCTTGCATGACAGATTCGACAGAAATGCCTGCTGCGTCTGCTGTCAGCTTTGGTGCTGCTTGAATGACATAGTCACCGGATAAGGCAATGCCATGACCGAACAGGTTCATTGCCATTGCAACTGGTATAGCCATCAAAGGAATCTTTTATTTGAGTTTAAATCGTTCGATAATTACAGACGGGGATTTCCCAGGAGCCCTTCGATAATCAGAAGGTATGTCAACTGTAATTGTCTCAAACAATTCATTAATAAAACTTTTCTTTTCAAAGTCATTTGCACTATTCCACATGTCTGAAATATTATTCAAAAGGGATATTACTGATTCATAGTCTAAAGGTGAATAGTCTTCTACGATATTATTTAGTTCCTCAGACAGAATTGTTTCTTTTTTTGTATCTTCTTGAGTCATTTCTAGATACTCATCTTGTGATATAACTTGATTACCGAGTGCCATTAACCAAGTTTTCTTTCGATTTTTTATAGCTGACAATTCCTTTTTTAACTCTTCAATCTTTTGTGATTGGTCTTGCTGTTCAATTGGGTGTGCTTTTAAGTCTTCTTGGGATAGTTGAAAAAAACGTTCTGGATCATCTGCTGATAGGTTTAAAAAGAACTCAGTTGTAAGTGCCTTTTCAGTGAACATCGGAAGGTCACAGGTCCCACTATTCTTTTTAGCAATACATATATAATGCTTGCTTCCACGGGACTTCTTAGTATATCCAGATAACGCACTTCCACATCTTGCACACCGCAATACTCCAGAAAAATGGAATGGAGAAGTAGCTTTTTTTCCTTCTACGGTTCTTAGTCTTCTATACTGTTGAGTAAGATTGAAAATATTTTCATCAATAATGGTTGGATGCTTAATATCATCAGAGACAATCACATCTAATTTTGAATTATTACCCCATCTTAATTTACCTGTATAAACTGGATTGTCTAACATCTTGCCAATTGTACGGATATCCTTCTTAATCCCAAACTGATTTAGAAATAATGCAATAGTACGCATTCCTTTTCCGTTATTGTAGAGTCTAAATATGTCCCTTACAAAACGTGCTTCTTCCTCTTTAATAACAAGTTCTCCATTTATATACTCATATCCGAATGGTGGTTTCCCTCCATTACGTTCACCTAACATAGCCTTTTTAGTCATATTAACCACTACACGTTCTGATATTGTTTCGCGTTCCCATTGTGCTATAGCTGCAACCAAAGTAATAAGGAAACGTCCTATAGCAGTTGTGGTATCGAATGGTTCTGTGACAGACCTAATTGCGATATTATTTTCATCAAAGAGTTTTAGAAGATCATCCAGGTCTCGAACAGATCGAACTAAACGATCCAGCTTATAGAAAACAACAACTTCAAATTTACGTTCCTTTGCATCGGCTATAAGCGCTTGTATGGCAGGTCTATTTAAGTTCTTTGCACTTACTCCTTCTTCCACATAAGTATCGTATAAAAGCCATTTCTGCGACTTTGTAAAGCTTATACAGTGTTCCTTTTGGGACTCTATACTATAACCTTCTCGAAATTGCTCGTCTTTAGAGACACGTGTATATATTGCTGCTTTCATAACATCACCTCTATCTAAAAAAGAATGTATGTTTGGTGAAAAAGTAAAAAATTAAAAAGGAAGCTTTTCTCGATATTCCTTTTGTTCTTTCTCTATACTCCAATCGTCTAATATTCCTTGATCAAAAAACGTTGATTTATTGCCGCATTTTACGCAGTATCTTGCGTTTCCATCTAAAATAGTTCCACATTCCCATTGTACTTCGCCATTCCAAGTATCTTGATTTGTACATTTATTTATCAAAAATAAGCCACAAGTTTTGCAATGGTCTCCGTCATAATGTACTTCCTCATTTCCACATCTGGGACATTCAATAGCTCTTCCCATACCATCAACTTTATATCCATCATATATCATTTCAAATATTCCCTTCCCCTTATAAAAATTATCTGAAGAGCAGACTGGACAATATAGTGCATCTTCTTCGATAAAATAATGAAAACATTGCAAACAAGTTTTTGAATGTAAACTTAAATGAATGAAGTCTTTAAAGTTTTCTCTTTGAAACCTAATGTATTGAGAAAAAATTTGTCTATAATCTAATATCAATGTATCTAATCTAACCTTAGCAGCGGCTGCGGATATTTCAAATTTCGAGATAATATCACTAATTGAATTAATATTGAGATCCTTCACTACCATTACTGGTGCCAAACTATTTCTAGCAAAAGAATTAGCTTCATTTTCTAAAACTTTATACTTTGCATTCGTAAGAGTACTACGTAATAAAATTGTTTCATCAAAATCAACTAGGTGGTTCATATAAATATGACCAATTTCATGCATTAGAGTAAATCTAACGCGTCCTTGGACTTGAATAGTATCGTTGTAGGCTATAGTGTGATTAATCCCATCATAAATCGTATAACCATCTTCACTTTGAAAAGCAGTTTCAATGTCTTTCACAGTGACCCCGTATTCTTCAGCCAATTCGGAGTAGGTTGTTAACCCCCATTTATTGTTTTTGATTATCTGAAAAGGGTCAAATGGGAAAAAAGTTATCTTTTCACGAAAGAACAAATTATTAACTTGAAGCATTACCTTGTCATATCTAGCTGTGCGAGGGAAATAATTCATTCATCTAAAGCCTTCTTTCCCTTTTGCTGCATCGATTTTATTAACCCTTTTAATAGTTCTTTATCACTTGATTGGAGATTTTTGATATCTCTAGCTAAGGATCTAACTTCTGGGTCAAATCGTTCCTCAGTCATTTCTTTGTTAACTTGTACATCTTCAATATATCCAGCTTTTTTCAATAATTCATTTACTGGGTAATCATACGCCTGGGCTAATTGTTTTAAAGTATCTGCAGAAGGTCTAATTGGAGCTTTTGTTTTTCTATTGATACCCAATTCTAAATCGCGAATATATGTGTGACTTAAACCACTTTTATTAGCTGCATCTCTAAGGCTTAATTTGCCTCTAAGTCCTTCAAGAAATCTCCCCAAATCATTTTCCATATAAAATCTCTCCCACTTAATGTATGTTCCATATTACATATTGTAAAATACACCCTACAAAAATAATAATATTTTATTGTTGTTTTTACTTGACGAACTGTAAGATTGATACTACAATAGGGTTTGTAAGATTGATACAACGTCAGGAAGGGGTGACACGAAATGTTGAAAAATAAAATTAAGTACCTTAGAAGAAGTGAAAAATTTGATTTAACACAAGAACAACTAGCAGCAAAACTTGGAGTTTCTAGACAAACTATCAATGAGTTAGAAAAAGGAAGAGCACCTTCGGCAGAATTATTATTAAAAATTTCTTCTTTTTTTAATATGGATCCCAGAGATATTTTTTTTATTGACTGTGTTGTATCGAACTTACAGTCGGACAGCGATAAAGTTTCTACAGGATAGTCTTTCCGAAAACATAACAGACAATCAATGGTTCATAAACTTTATCAGGAGGCGATCTTATGATAAAAGTTCCTGCGGATAAATTAGCTGCAGCAGTAAACAAACATCTGTTACCTGGAGTAATTCGTAATCTTGCTAAAGAGAAAGTATTAAAAAAGGATAGCGATAAAAGAACTTCATAAATGAAAGGAGAAAGTAGAGTAATGAACTTAACAATAATCCAAGCTAACAATCAACTATTGGTCGAAAGTCGCGAAGTTGCAGAAATGGTTGGGAAAGACCACGCACATCTCCTAAGAGATATCAGAAATTACCAAGAAGTATTAGGTAAATCCAATTTTGGATTGACGGATTTCTTTATTGAAACTAACTATAACGATGCGCAAGGAAAGAAAAGAGTTTGTTTCCTAATAACCAAAAAAGGTTGTGACATGGTAGCAAACAAGCTCACAGGAGAAAAAGGAGTATTATTCACCGCAGCCTATGTAACGAAGTTCGAGGAAATGGAGAAACAATTGAAAGAGCCATTCAGGCTCCCGACTACATACAAGGAAGCATTATTGCAACTAGTGGACCAAGTCGAAAAGAATGAGCAACTGGAAACAAAGAATCTGGTACTCGAACAGCAGGTAAATGAGTTTCAACCCAAAGCATCTTATTATGATCTTGTTCTTCAAAGTAAATCGTTACTTTCAGTTACGCAAATAGCTAAGGATTATGGAATGGGTGCACCAACACTGAATAAGAAATTAAATGAGTTAGGTGTCCAGTATAAACAAGGTGGAGTATGGCTTCTTTATTCAAAACACCAGGATAAAGGATATACGCAAACAACCACCCATATCATTGATGAAGAAAAATCTAAAGTGCATACAAAGTGGACTCAAAAGGGCAGATTGTTCATTTACGATTTGCTTAAACAAGTTGGCATCCTTCCAATGATAGAAAGAGAGTTACATAGAAAGGATGTGAGCTAAATGTCAAACTTTCAAAAAGCAGAAATGATGCTTCAATTTGCTGGGGAAATGCTTATAAAGAATCGACCATTGGTTGCTAATTGGGCTACAAGGAAAAGTCATCAGTATTATCAATTGGAAATGAAGGGTGTGAGTAACTAATGTCAGTAAAGAATCTTAATACCTTGCAACAAGAATTGAGAGATTGTCTGAGGGTTTTGAAAGAAGATATCGATGATATTCAACCTGGTGATGAATATAACCCTGATATATATAAAGAAACCATTCACGAAATTTCTTTTATAGAGAAGACCTTAAATCGTATTTGGGAATTAAAACATAGCAATTAACTATTGCGTCAAACAGGCGCATTCCTTTTTACCCACAATGCAGAAATTGTTGAAAGGTAAATGTTCTACTTGAAGGAGGTGATACATATGCGAAAAGTTGAAGATTATCCAATTGAAGATGTTTTTGGAGATGAAATTTGCGAAGGGGATACTTACTTTGTGTTTGGTAAAGATACTGTTCTTCAATCCAATGTAAAACAATACTTAATCGAAAAACAGCATGTGCAATGTTATGAAGCAGTATAAAAAAAGACCCACGCGCCAACGTAGGTCCGATAATTCAAAACAAATTTTGTAATTTAAGTTTAAACATAAACAAATAAAAAATCAACAGGGGGAGGACAAATGCCTTATTTTGATGCCAAAAACAGAACCGTTTTTAGCCCTGTGAACGATAAGCTTGAGCCACTTTTTAAATTTTTAGAGCAACATCAGCAATCCTTGAGTGGCAGTAACTTTTATGATGATCTTGTTGAAATATATGAATATCTGGACCAAGTCCTAAAGGAGCCGAAAATATTGGATGTTTCCACTTTAAAGGAGAATGATATTGTTCGCTATTATAACTTTGACAATGGAAAATTCCTCATCGATGAAGGGATAGTCAAAAGTGACAATATTTATAAAGACGGTATAGAAGTCCATGGTGATGGATGGAAACAGTATGTAGGCAAATGGTTTATAAGCGAAGTTATAAGAAACAATCAAACAATTTATAAACAGGAGGAAAAATAATGAATGCATTGCAAAAGTTCGAATTGATGGAAGTTGAGGATATTGAGTCTTTGGAGTCAACAGAAAGTAAATTTGAAATCACTGATTTGGATAGCCTTAACTGGGTATTCCGCAAATTGGCTGCATTGAAAACTAAAGAAAAAGAAATTAAGCAGCTGGCCAATGTTGAACGGGACCGCATTTCCCAGTGGGAGCAAGGCGAATTGTCTTCTATCACAAATAGCACAAGCTTCTTTGAAGCATTAATACAAAAATATCATTCTGGGAAACTTGCAGAAGATCCTAAAGCTAAAACAATCAGTACTCCTTATGGGAAGTCCAAAACAAGAGCAAGTAAAGAAGCAGCTGAGAAAGCTGATGAAGAAAAATTGCTCGATTATGTTCTAGAAAATGGTCTTGATGAATTCGTAAAACAGTCTGTGAAATGGGCAGATGTTAAAAAGACATTCAAGATTGTGGATATCAGTGGTGAAAAGGTAGTTGTGGATGACAATGGGCAGATTGTTCCTGGCGTTTCAGTAAAGCCGGCATCCGTTAGTTATAGTGTGGAGGTTTAAGTATGGGTGCTTATGATGAACCTACAAAAGAATGTCCATATTGCAAAAACGATATGTATGCCGATTTTGTAGATGTTGGTGTAGGAATGGTGCAGTGTGGTCCATATCATTGTAATAATTGCAACGCTAGTGAGATAGGTCCCGAATTGCACGATTGGTATTACAAGGACAGAGAAGGAGAAACAATATACCTTACAGCAAAAACAAAATATTACGAATGGGCGAAAAAGAAAATGAAATTTATTGGAGGTCCAGTTTTAAAACCAGGTCATCCATTCACTGAAACAGAACTGAAAACAGGCTATTACCAAGGAAAAATATCTCCTTATGCAAATACAGTTGCCGGTCATCTTGTAGACCATAAAGAAGCAAAAGAAGCATACCGAATTGGTCTGTTAGATGAAAAGAAGGGAGTAAGTTAATGCAAACAACAAACGGTGCCCAAATAAGTAAAAGTAAAAAAGCGAAAATTATTATCTATTCAAAGCCAGGTAACGGTAAAACAACAGTTGCAGGTTTATTAAAAGGTAAAACTTTAGTGCTTGATATTGATGGAACGAGCCAAGTCTTATCCGGATATTCAAATGTAGATGTAGCAATCATTGATGGTAGAAAGCCACATGATAGCATTCTAGAATTCTTTGGACATGCCAAAGCAAACATTAATAATTACGACAACATCTTTATTGATAATCTAACACACTATCAAAAATTGTGGCTGCTTAAGAAAGGTGAAAACACTAAAAGTGGTTTACCTGAATTAAAGGATTATGCATTGCTGGATAATCATTTATTGAAGTTAGTTGAGACATTTAACACTTTAGATGCAAATATCATTTTCACTGCTTGGGAAACAACCCGAGAAATTACAGAGGAAAATGGTACTAAATACAATCAGTTTATTCCTGATATCCGAGACAAAATTGTAAACCACATAATGGGCATTTCTCATGTAGTGGCCCAATTAGTAAAAAAAGCAGACGGTACACGAGGTTTTATGCTGGAAGGAAATCAAAGCGTTTTTGCTAAGAACCATTTAGATGATCGTAAAGGTTGTCTTCAAAACGAATTACTTATGCAATCCACAAATGAAAACACAGGGGGAAATAAATAATGTCATTTTTCAAAATGGAAGAAGTAGAAGAAGTAAAAGGATTCCAATTACCAAAGCCAGGTAAATATGAAGCAGTTATTATCAATGCAGTTGCTAAATTAACACAAGCTAAAAAAGACATGTTAGTTGTTGACTTTGAAATTCGTTCAGATGTTCCGCAAGAATCACAAGGTGCAAAGATACTGTACAACAATTTCACCTTTGAACACCCAACAGCTCAAGGTATCGTGAAATCTTTATGCAAAGCTGCTGGATTTGCAAATAACCATGTATTCACTTCTTGTGAAGATATGGCAAAACAACTGATTGGTAAGAATTTAGAAATTGGAGTAAAACACGAAAAAGGCAATGATGGAAACAACTATGCAAAAGCAAGCTATTACAATCCATCAACAGCAAATCCGCCAGCACAAGTAGGTCCAGCAATTCAAATCGGAGATGAAGATCTACCATTCTAAGAAACTGAATAGAGAAGTTGGTATTGTACTAGCTTCTCTTTTTTATACCCAAAAACAGAGAAAAAACGTTAATCGGAGGGCGCGATGAAAGAAAATCCATACAATTTTAACGAAATCCCTGCCGAACTAAAAGCCCTGCCTCAATGGATTTTATGGAAGTCGGAAAAGAAAAACGGAAGATACACAAAAGTTCCTTGTCAAGTAAATGGAGAAATGGCACAAGCCAATAACCGGAGTACCTGGAGTACTTTTGCAACAGCAGTAAAGTTTTATCTTGAAGGAGATTATGACGGGATTGGATTTGTTTTTAGCCGTCAGGATAACTATATCGGAATTGATATTGATAAGTGTGTTGTGGAAGGCAGGCCTAATGCTTTTGCAACAGAGATTATCGACACTTTAGATAGTTATACAGAATTTTCACCATCGGAAAAAGGTATTCACATCATTATCAAAGGTAACCTTCCACAATCTGTTTTAGGTACTGGGAGGAAGAATACAAAGCATGGATTAGAAATTTATTCATACGGTCGGTATTTTACCTTTACAGGTAACAGAGAAAATTCAAACGAGATATATGATCGTACAGATGAACTTGCAGAAGTATTTGAACAGTACTTTGATGATTCGGATATTCAAGGAAGAGTGAACCTTGCAGAGTTTGAGAAAGACGAAATTAAGATATCCAATGAAACACTTTGGGAAAGGATATTCCGTTCGAAAAATGGTGATGAAATACGTAGCCTATACAACGGAAACCTAATAAATGATGACCATTCCGCAAGTGATTTAGCACTATGTAATCACCTAGCATTCTGGACTGGAAAATCAGCAACACGTATGGATGCTATGTTCAGAGAAACTGGTCTTATGCGTGATAAGTGGGATGTTATCCACTTTAGAGAAACAAATGAAACATACGGTGAAAGAACAATCGGTACTGCTATTTCTTCCACTTCTACAACGATTCTAGACAACAGGGAGCAATTCGAAGAATTTTCCTTTGAATTCAGTACCGGGGAAACAGAAGAAGTTGAGGAAGTGAAGCCGAAAAAGAAATTCAGATTAACTGAATTAGGAAATGCAGAACGGATTGCTTATGAATATGGCCACGTAATCAAATACGTTTCAGATATGGGCTGGCTTATATGGGACGGTAAACGGTGGAAAATTGATAACAAAAAAGAGATTGAAAGAATAACAGCAAAAGTACTTCGCGGTCTCTATAAATCAGAAGATGAATCTGAAACAAAATGGGCTAGAATGTGCGAACGAAGAAACATAAGAATGAACAGTATAAAAGACTTGATGCCACTTGTTCCAGCTGAACGTGAAGATTTTGACCGACATAAATATTTATTCAACGTTGAGAACGGGATTGTTGATTTAAAAACAGGCAAGCTGCAGCCCCACGATCGTGAACTAGGATTAACGAAAATCACAAATGTAGAATTCAATGAAAATACTCAATGTCCTGAATGGCTAAAATTTTTAGACCAAATATTCCAAGGAGACAAAGAGCTAATTGAATACATGCAGCGATTAATCGGTTACTCCCTAACTGGTGAAATTACCGAGCAAATCATGGTCTTCCTTATCGGTGGTGGTTCTAATGGTAAATCAACTTTTATAAATACCATTAAGGATCTTATGGGTGAGTACGGAAAACAAGCAAAGTCGGATACTTTCATCAAAAAGAAGGAAACAGGTGCGAATAACGATATTGCCAGATTAGTAGGTTCACGCTTTGTATCAGCGATTGAAAGTGAAGACGGGGAACAGTTATCTGAGGCATTCGTTAAGCAAATAACTGGTGGAGAGCCGGTGCTGGCACGGTTTCTTAGACAAGAATATTTCGAGTTTATCCCTGAGTTTAAGGTATTCTTTACAACAAATCACAAGCCGGTAATTAAAGGTGTAGATGAAGGGATATGGCGCCGTGTAAAACTTGTGCCATTTAATTTACAACTCCCGAAACATAAACGGGATTTAAAGCTGCCGGAAAAATTATCACTAGAAATGCCTGGCATTTTGAATTGGGCGCTCGAAGGGTGCTTGAAGTGGCAGCAGTCAGGATTGAGAGAACCAGCTATCGTACAAAAATCAACTGGTGATTATAAAGAAGACATGGATATCTTAGGTCCGTTTTTATTTGAAAGATGCTATAAAAATGATTCAGTAAAAATTGAAGCAAAAGAATTATATAAAGTTTATTCGGATTGGTGTTTCCAAAATGGTGAACATTCACTGCCGAATAGGAAATTTTATCGCACGCTCGAATCTCAAGGTTTTAAACGAGAACGAGGCACCGGGAACAAATTTTTTGTCCATGGAATTACTTTAATCGAGCGTAGAAGTAGTTTTTCACAGCAAGAGTTACTGGAAAACGAGGAAAAACAGGGTGGAGAGTTAAAAAGTAACTTCTTTAAAGTAACCTAAAAACCTTTATGCACCAAGGGTTCAAGTTAGTTTTATTACTTGTTTAGTTACTTTTGTTACTGTCTCGGTATATTAATAAAAAAATAAAAAAATAAATATATATATATTAGGAGCGTTAATACCCCGGAGCCGATAACTTTTGTAACTATTAATCCCAAACCCTTGGGGCTGTAAGGATTAACGAGTTATTAATTAGTAACTACCCACTGAAAATACCTGTTTTTTAGTAACGAATTGGAGTTGAAAAAATTGGAAAGCTTTTTAACTGAAAACATCGCAAAAGATATAAAAAGTTTTGAAACTACAGATTGTCTATATAAACGTTACTTAATATATTGCCAATTTCATAATCTTATTCCAATTAGCAGAAGAAAGTTTGCTTTTGAAATTAGAAAAAGAAATGTAGGTGTTAGGCATTTTTCCCAAGGTAAAGTCGGAAGATGGGGAGTGAAGTTGCTGCCATGCAAGTATTAAAAATATTGAGTGCTATTTGGAAATCAGGAGCCAATATTTATCTTGATAATACGGATAACCGTATTGCGATAAAACAGAAAGATTTAATTCCAGTAGAAGTAATGCAAGCAGCTGAACAGAACTTTCAACAAATTGATGATTGGTTTAAGTCTTGGAAGGGTGAAAGCGCAGATAAAATTACGATTCGTAAAGCTTTACACGTATTTTGCGGATGGGAACAAAATGAAAAGCTTAATAAATGGCTATGTGATGATACAGATTCTCTTTTTTTACTTCACGATTGGACTGTTGTTTTAGCAAAAAATAATTGGATCAATATTTATGATGACTTTAGAAATTACGAAAATACAGAATCAAACCGTATGGCGAGAGAATTTTATGAACGAGCCATCAAGTATACGAAGTCAAAATAAAAGAACTCTACTATTCAGCAGAGTTCGAGTATTTCTTTAATAAATCTTCTAGTGCTTCATCGAGAAGTTTACTCATCGGGATCTTTGTTTCGTCTGATAAATTTTTCAACGCATCATAAAGTTCAATCTTTACAGCATTAGATAATGGTTTTCTGTTTTTTAACCCTCTTTTTTCAGTCATGGATTTAATCACCTCTTAAGTCAAGTTTACTACAACAATTAATTACTATCAATTACTGTTAGTTGGTGGTAACTACATGTAGTTTTTGGTATAATTATAGTAACAGATAAACGGGGTGATTATTGTGGGTGAAACTAAAATTTGTAGTAAATGCGGTTCGGAAAAACCTTTAAACAGAGATTATTTTCGCTTGTCAAAAGGTAGTAAAGACGGATTCAGACCTGAATGTAAAGAGTGTTCTAAGCAAAGATCGAAAAAATATCGTGAAGCAAACAAAGAAAAAATTAGAGAATACGGAAGAGAATACTATAAAAGAAATACAGAAAAGGTTAAGGAATACGCAAAGAAATCCAGAGAAAATAATGTTGAATCAAACAGACGAATGCAAAAAAGAGTGGGAAGAAAAAAACAAAGAAAAAAGAAGCCAATATCATAAAGAGTGGTATCAAAAAAATAAGAAACGCAAAAGAGCAAACGAAAGAAAGCTCTATTTGAAAAGCGAAAAGTACAGAAAATATAAATCGGAATTACGCAAAATAAGACATCACAGAAAAAGAAGTGCGGTTTCAAACTTTACTCTAATTGAATGGGAAAAATGTAAAACCTTTTTCGATAATGAGTGTTGTTATTGTGGGGGTAAGAGTCAGGAATTACAACAAGATCACTTTATTCAAGTAGCGAAAAATGGAGAGTATACAAAAACTAATATTGTTCCTGCTTGCAGTTCATGTAATTCAAGTAAAAATGATAGAGATTTTTTTGAATGGTTTAAACAACAAAAATATTATTCTCTCGAAAGAGAAATAAAGATTCTTAGTTATCTAGGGAGAGAGATAAATGATTCATTATCATTATACGGATGCAGAGATAAATAAAATTCTGAAAACCTTAACGATAATATGCGATACAAGGGAAAACGTAAATGGTCACATATTAGCGTATTTACGGCAGAAAGACGTGCCAATTAAAATTCAAAAATTAAATGTTGGTGATTATTCCGCTTTAATCCCTAAAAACGATGAATTAGGGATTAAGCGTGATATTTATCTGGATAGTGCTGTAGAAAGAAAAGCACATATTGATGAAATTACAGGGAATTTGCAAAAGGATACGCAAACAGCATTTGAAAATGAATTAATTCGGTCAAAGGACATTCCCTTTACTTTAATTGTGGAGGACCTACGCGGCTATGAAAAAATGCTTAAAGGTGATTATCGTTCAAAATATAATCCATTGGCTTTACTCGGCAGGCTGAACACATTCAAAGCAAAATACAATTTCGAAATTGTTTATCTGGACCAGAGATTCAGTGGGAATTGGATATATCATCATTTTTATTATCAAGCCAAACATTATCTTAAGACAGGTATATTTTAATTCTTATGCCTAAAGGTGGACAAACATGACTAATGAACAAAAAAAGGATGAACTTAAAAGCGAGTTAATCCAGTTGAACTATTTTAAAACTCCAGATGGAAAACAGTTGTATGAACTGTCCGTTGAGGAGCTTGAAACCATATTGAAGGAAGTGAAAAAGCATGAAGGAGTTTTATGAAATTAAGAAGCAACTGCGTGATCTTATAGACAATGGGCCAACTGATGAATCAGAAATGTTTCTAAGAAAATTACATGATTTTATTGTGCAGCAGGATAAAACACTTAGAGAGACAAAGAGAAACAGTCGTTTCAAAAGATATATAGAAGTAGGATTAGAAAACTTAGAGCTCCATGATAAAGTACGGAAGCTCGAGGAAGAAAATAAAACAATTAAACAAGCCTATGAGGGTTTAACAAAAGCATTATAATCAAAAATCTTAAAATAAGGGAGCTAATAAAATGGCAAAAGTACAACTTAATCAAAAGGAACAACATTATGCAGATACTCGTGAAGAAGCAGAAGAAATTGTTACAACAGCCAAAGAAAACAATAATCTTCAAATGCATAAAATCTCAGAGAAGTACAACAAGTTCGGACAGTACTTCCTAATCGATTTAACATACGCTTTTCAAACTCCTAAAGAAGTCATGGAGAGCAAACCACAAAAGGATGATGCTCCAGAAGGGCAAATGAGCATAGATGACCATGAAGGCATTCCTTATTCTGTGGATGGCCAAGGTAATGTTTCCGTCGCAGATGAAGCAAACAATGGCTAAACGAAAGCCAAAATGGACTCTCCTTTTCCGATTGGAGGAGGGGAGACCAGTTTATTTATACGAACCGTTGCAAAAGTATGAACTGCAGAGTCGAATGAGGAATGGATGGAGGATTATACGTGAGCGAAGATATTATTAATAAACCATCCCATTATCATAAAAATGAAATTGATGTAAATGGGTATCTGGAGAAACATTTTCCTAAAGAAGGTTCTTACACAGTTGCAGAAGGGTTTTATATCGCAAATGTTCTTAAGTATACAAGCAGATATAAAAATAAGAATGGCGTAGAAGATTTAAAGAAAGATAGGTTTTATATTGATAAATTAATTGAATTGGAATCTAAGGGGGAAAAACAAGATGAACTTAGCTAAGTTATTTGAAACACAAAAGGTGCTCAGGGATAGAATCGGTTATGAAGGTGAAGATCGTCTTGAAAAGTTAGTTCTAGCGCTTCAAGTTGAAATTGGCGAATGTGCGAATGAATGGCGCGGTTTTAAGTTTTGGAGTAAAGACCAGGAGCCGAGAACTAACATAAACACTTGTGGACATTGTAACCGCCTAGGTAAGGAAAGTTGCATTGGATGTTATGGGAAATTATATAAAAACTTACTCCTTGAAGAATATGTAGACGGATTACATTTTGTATTGGAATTAGGATTGGAACATGGAATTGATGAATTGATTAATGGGTTAGCGCTGGAAATTATAAATTGCTCCACTATTACTCAACAATTTTCATTGTTAATGAGCACTGATTGGGATATATACGAAGAAGGGCATGGTGGATATTATCACGAAGGACTTGAATTGTATATTGGTTTAGGTGATATGCTTGGCTTCACATGGGAGCAAATAGAACAGGCTTACTTTGAAAAGAACAAAGTGAATCACGAACGTCAAAATTCTGGATATTAAGGAGCTGCTCATTATGAAAATACAAACGTTAATGAAAAAACATAAAAAAGAAGAATTAGCTTCCATGTTGTTAGCAGCACAAAGCAAACTAGATAAATTAAACCAAGGAGTCTTATTCCATACAGATAGTGACATCAATCATACTTCTTTGATTGTGGATGGCGAACCTGTACAAGATATGACCGCAATTCGCATATTTGCTCATCGATCATCAGGAGTAGAAGTTTCGTACGAAAGCCTAAATTCAAATAATGAATATAACCGTAACTGGGTGTATGGGGAAGATGCGAATCTTACTCGTGTCTATAAAGAATATAGAAGGTTAAAAAATGCTGAAGATACTAATTTGCAAAAGGTTTAATATGCAATACTTTCTTCTAGGTTTTTGGTCCGGTCAGGCATTTCTGTTTGTGGTTATTTATTTAGGATTCAGACATCAAGAGAAGAAGCAGAGTAGATAACAATTGTACGGTAAGGAGTGGAGAAATGAAAACTGTGGCATGGTTTAGCGGTGGTGTAAGTAGTTTCATTTCAATTTATCTATTTAAAGATGAAATTGACGAAATTTATTACCTAGATGTACAAGAACAACATCCAGATACTTATCGATTTTTAACAGATTGTGAAAAAGTGCTAGGTCGCGAAATTATAATTCTTAAAAATGAAAAGACCAATAGTGCGATGGATATTATGAAACAACGTCGTTATATAAATGGCCCATCTGGAGCACCTTGTACAAGTGAGTTGAAACGAAAAGTACGTCAACGGTGGGAACAAACGCAAGAAGATATATTACGTTATGTATGGGGTTATGACAGCGAAGAAAAACATCGTGCTGAACGGCTATTAAAAACAACACCAGAGCATGAGCATGTATTCCCGTTAATTAATGCCATGCTGACAAAAGATGAAGTACATGGCTTACTAGAGCGTCTAGGCATTAAACGTCCTATTATGTACGAATTGGGTTTCAGAAATAATAATTGTGTTGGATGTGTTAAAGGTGGAATGGGCTACTGGAACAAGATACGCAAACATTTCCCAGAACGATTTAAAGAAATGGCAGATTTAGAACGTGAAATTGGCGCATCGTGTATTAAGGGTTGTTTTTTAGATGAACTAGATCCAGAACGAGGACGAATAGAAGATGAAATTATGGGCGAATGTGGGATATTATGCGAAATTGCTTATAGCGAAACGTGTGATTGATATACTGCGCCAAACGAAACTAATATGTGGAAAGGAAAGTTGATTATATGAAAAATACACTAGGTGATTTAAACAACCATTTATTTGCACAGTTAGAACGTTTAAGCGATGAGGATCTAGAAGGTGAAAAGTTATCCGAAGAGATTGAACGTGCTAAAGCTGTTACTACCGTAGCAAACCAAATCATTTCTAACGGTACTTTAGTGCTTCAAGCTCAAAAGTTTCATACAGAATATCAGTCAAAGGATATCCCTAAAACAAGAATGCTGGAGGGATAACCAATGGTTAGATTATTTACTGGAGAACAAGAAAAATTCCTTAGGGATAATACTTGGGGTAAATCTAATCAAGAATTAGCTGAATTAATCAACTTGCTGGAGATAGAGTATGTATATCTTGTGGGGCAGAATGGGCAGATGCAAAAGTTTTAGTTAAAGATGATGAATAAAAAAAGACAGGATTTCTCCCATCTCTTAATTAATCAGCAAATTAATTATACCACTAAATGGGGGGAGTCATGTTGAATCAATTGTCCTTTGTGCTTCCTGAAATAGATAGAAAAGCCACACAATTAGCTGTGGAAGGCGAATTAGAGAAATATCGACTATTTAAGTACTTGGAGTTTGAGGAAAGAGAAGCGAGCATTACAGCTAGTTCAGAACCAAGATACCATGGTCCAACTAATGAAACGAGTGACCAGACTTCTAACATTGCTACATACAACGCAGATCAACAAGCATATAGAAAAAACTTTTGTAATCGAGTAGAAAGAGCTGTAGCAAGGTTGCCTAAGATGGAACGATTTCTAATTGAGGAACGTTATATGACGAATGAATCGGAGTATTTAACAGACCACAATGTATATTGCTTTAAGTTCCAACCACCAATTAGCCATGTAACGTATAACAAAATACGTTGGAAAGCTTTTTATCGGTTAGCACTTAACTTAAATATCGCTGTAACAAAAGACGAGTAGCTTTCAATTTATTTTAAAAATTATAGAAAAATTATTTAACAAAGCTTTAAGATATTAGGTTTTACACATGTTATATTTATATCATCAAGAAAATATTTAAAAGAACAATATGTGATGGCGGAATAGGTAGACGCTTAGAATGTTTTAAACACATTCGACAATTCGGTAAGGTTAACTTTGCTTTTGCCCACTCAAATATCTGTTACTTAGAGGCGCAACCGAATGAGATGTTAACTATGTAAGGTGCAAATCCTTACTCACATATTGATTATTAAAAAGGAAACGTTCCTAGCTTTATAGGAGCGTTTTTCTATGTTTGTGACTATTTAGTCGAAAGATTAAATAAAACGCGAAATACGCCAATTCTGGCAGTCTGACAGACTAATAAGAAGGTGATGATATGAAACTTAAAGATCATCTTAAAACAGAACAATTAAAGCAGCTTGGAAAGATGGGGAAGAAAAAGAAAAGAAAGAAACAGCAGCCTAAGGAAGAAAAGGTTGATTGGATTAACATTATGGGCATGGACAGGGGTAGATATAGTCGTGGCCGTGGTGGAGCTATTAGAAGAAAGTAATGTCGCTATTTGACGAAATATAAAGATTGTCCACTTATTTCCTTTCTCTGATAATTAGGAGGAAAGGGGAGATTAAATGAGCGATAATATTTTCAAAGGAATAAAATTAAATGTTAAACCTATTGTACCACCAACCTTTGAACCACCAACTATTAGTCCAGAACTAGAAGCAGCATTGGAAGAGCAGTGGGAAGAAAAGGAGTTGGAAAAACAAAGAGTGATAGATTATCAGAATGAGTCTTTGGAATTGTTGAGAAGCATTAATGAAAATACAAAAGGTTTAGATGTTGTTGTTGAATTACTCAAAACAAATAATAAACAACAGGAAGAAGTATTAGGATTGATCACCGAGATACTTGCTATTAGTACAGGTGATACAGAGGAAGTTGTTGAAAGTAAATATAGAAGTGTTATGAATAAAATAACATCAACAGTTGAAGATGTAGAAACCATACAAACTCTATTAGGATTCGCAAAAACAATATACTTTTTAGCAACTAACAGTTAGGCACCTATTTTAGGTGTCTTTTTATTTTTGAGAAAGAAGGAGTGTATCAAAATGAAATTAACTAAACAACATTTAACTAATACTTTTAAGGGAGCACGTGAAAATGGTGCTTCTTTTGTTTTTGTAGGAATAGAAGCAGAAGGAATCCAAGAAGTAATTGCAGTTCCGAAAGTATCTTTTGATGCTAAAGAAAAGTTCTATAACAATGCATACAGTGATGAACTTGTCCATGTTATGAATAGCAAAGTAAAAGTGTTTGGTCTCACGTATGGAGAAGCCGAATCTATAACTGAATTGGTTTAATGATTTCAATTGGAGAAAGAAGGGTGAAGAAAATGAAAGTTAATCTAGGACTTGATTCTGAAGCAGCAATCAAAGAATTTACTCGTAATGTTTCTGAAATTATAAGTAAACATTTAACTGTTGATGGAGTGAAGAAAGTACCTCTTCTAAGTATTGAACTGGATGAAGAGAATGGAGTACCAAAAGTATTCTACAAAGGTGAAGAGATTAAACTCAAACGAGAGATATCATTTCATTGGGAATCAACTACTGACTATAATGTTGGTGGACTAACATATTTGATTGAACATGTTGAACCTGGTTGCATCGTTAACAGAATAGAGCGTAGAGTGAAAGGTCACGCGTGTGACTGAATATAAAACCAAGGAACAAAAGAGTAAGTTCTATAAGTCGAGAAGTTGGGAGTCTCTGAGGTTAAAAGCTTTAGAACGTGATAACTATGAATGTGTATGGTGTCGAGATGAAGGAAAGGTCACAACTAAAGAGCATGTTACGTTGGAGGTCGACCATATTGCAGAAATAGAAACCAATCCGGAGTTAGCAGAGGAACTAAATAACTTGCGTACTTTATGTAAACATCACCATAATTTACGGCATAATCGATTTGGTTTTAATAAGATGCCTAATAAATGGGCAAAGGATGAACGGTGGTAGTGAACGTAAAAAGTCACCATAATAAATGGTGACTTTTCCTTTGCCGTTAAGGCTTTGAAATTTTTTAGGACCGCAGTTGAGTTGTACTCAAAGGGCATTATTTATTATACTTCTCAATTACTTCTTTGATAGCTTGTTCGACTAATCTCGCTTGAGGTATCATTGTTTCTTCTGAAATCTTTTTTAGTTGTTCAATTAGCTCTTCATCGAGAGTAAACGTAATTCTTTTTTTCATTAGGTTTCCTCCTAGCAATAATAAGATAATAACATACTTATATTGTAAGTGCAATACTTTTATTGTACAATATATATATGGTTAAGTATTGCATTGGAGATGAGGTAAATGCCATTAACATTAGAACAAAAGGAACAAATTAAAAAATTACGATTAAGTGGTAATGGCTATGTTGCTATAGCTAATGAGTTGAAAGTAAAAAGAGATCAAGTAAGGAGCTTTTGTAGATTAAATAATTTAGATGGAGAAAGAGGAAAAAGAAATACAAAGGAAAAGATTTTTTTAATTACCTGTAACAATTGCGGAAACACAAAAAGGATGAATAGTACTAAAGCCAAGTTTTGCAGTGACAGTTGTAGGAGAAAATACAACGGGAAACATCGAGGGCATGACCAAACATGTAAGCAATGTGGAAAAGTATTTAAAGAGTATATAAAACGCAGCCATTGTTCTATTGAATGCAGAACGAAACATGAATTAGAGCAACGAAAAGAACGAAATCTTTTGAGCGATATGAATCGAAAAGATAAAGAGATTGTTAGATTAGTAAACACTCTTAATCTTATAAGTAGCAGGATTAGGTTTTGTTCCTATTGTGGTAATCAATACATACTCAAAAAGAATGAAACTGGTTTTAAATATTGTAGCGAAGAGTGCAAGTGTGAGGGTTATAAAAAGAACAGAAGAATTAACAATAGAAAACGAAGAATCAATAAAGATAAACGTCTGAATAAGAATGGGAAAATAAATTATTCAATTACATTGGATAAGTTATACGAAAGAGACAAAGGTGTTTGTCATCTCTGTAATGAATATGTTGATTACAATGACTTTATTGTTACTAATGAAGATTACTTCATTGCCGGAAATCGCTACCCATCTATTGACCATGTGATTCCAATTGCTAACGGAGGATTACATCAATGGGACAACGTGAAGTTAGCGCATAGGCAATGTAATTCCATTAAACAAGATAAAGTCATTGAATCGTGAAAAAGATATAGCCCCCCATCTCAGGATGGAGGGTTTATTTTGTTGGCGGGGACCGGTAGGAGGCCCTAACCGTCTAAAAATATTTAAAAAACAAGTCCTTCACATTAGGGGTGTAGGGGGGAGGGGGTAGTATGGATAAAATAAACCTAGATGAATTAAGAAAGCAATTATTATTACGAATTGATAATGATGATTTGCTGGAAGTAAAAAAAATAAATGATTTAATTCGGCTACATGAATTAGATGCAGAATGTGATACAGTGATTGATCGCGATGGAGTAAGTATAACTATTGAAAATGGGAAGCAAAAATTCATAAAGAGCCATCCCAGTATGAATGAGAAAATGAAAATAAATGCTCAGAAGATTGCTCTTGAGAAATCCATTAAATTTAAACTGAAAACACCGCCTGCTCCTCCTCCTGCACCAACTGTGGATGGCCAACAAAAGCGTGGTAGTTTAATTTGATTACTTATAGCTACGTTGAAGAGTATATTCGCCAGTGGAGAAATGGCGATATCACTTTAAACAAAAGACGTATTAAGTTAATTGAGTTGATTGAACGTGACATACTTACTTCTGAGGATATGTATTTTGATGAGGAACAAATCGAAAGCTATATTCAGTTCACAGAAAAGTATTATTTCCCACTTACATTGACACAGAAATTTAAAACCTGTTTTATCTTTTTGTATTACAATGATGGTTCTTTAGTATTTGATGAACATTTAGATTACGAAGGTCGCGGCGGTGGGAAAACAGGTCGTATTTCTACACTAGCGAATTATTTCATTAGTGAGCTACATGGTATAAATAATTACAATGTATCTGTTGTTGCAAACAGTGAAAAGCAAGCGAAGATGTCATTTACAGAAGTGTTTAACACGATTGATAAAGATGACAGATTGAAATCTCACTTTCGCCATAAGAAGGCTTTAATTGAATCTAGAATCACGAAATCTGAGTTTCAATATCATACTTCTAATGCAAATACCAAAGATGGATTGCGTGATGGTTGTGTAATTTTTGAAGAAATTCACCAGTATGAAAACTCGTCCACAGTTGATGTCTTTACATCGGGTCTAGGTAAGGTGCGGAATCCAAGAATATTTTATGTCGGTTCGGATGGATATGTCCGCGAAGGATTCTTGGATAAGTTATTAGAAAGAGCGGATAATCTGTTAAATGGATCAGTAAGTATTCGTGACGATGGATTATTTCCTTTCATGTGTTGTTTGGATGAAGAGGAAGAAATGCATAATAAAGAAATGTGGCAAAAGGCAAATTCGCAATTTCATCCACCATTAACGAGTTATGCAAAAACACTGTTAAGAACGGTAGTGAAACAGTATAACAAATTGGAACATAATCCTGATGGTTATGAAGAGTTTGTTACAAAACGGATGAATTTGCCAAAAGTGGATTTGGAAAAGAGTGTAACGTCTTGGTCGAAAATCAAAGCAACTAATCAATCATATAATTTAGATGAGTTAAAAAAACGTGAATGTATTGGGTCATTAGACTATGCTTCAGTTCGAGACTTTGTATCAGCGGGATTGTTTTTTAAAAAGAATGACATTCTCTTTATACCTAAGGAATTAACTCACTCATATGTATGCAAGCCATTTGCTGATAAACATTATGCCTATAGCAAGAATAAGTCTGAGAATAATAATAAGAAAGACCATCGGAAATTCGCTCCAATTCGTGAGTGGGAAAATGATGGTCTTTTGACTGTCTTAGACATTGAGACTATGGATCCGCATTTAGTAGTTAGGTGGTTTGTAACAAAACGAGAAGAGGGTTGGAACATTAAAAAAATTATCGGAGATAACTTCAAGATGGATGTTCTTAAACCAATCTTTGAGGAATGTGGTTTTGAGGTTGAAGTTATACGAAATCCAGATGCTGCTAGTGGGTTATTAGCTCCACGGATAGAAATTGCTTTTGAAAATGAGCAAGTTGTTTTCGGGGATAATCCATTAATGCGTTGGTATATAAACAATGTACTTGTTAAGCGGCTTCCTAACGGTAACAAAGTATATCGTAAAAAAGAAGAAGTTAAACGGAAAACGGATGGTTTTATGATGTTTCTATATGCAGTGTGGGCTTCAAGAGATTTAGAGGATTACGATGTTTCAGATGCATTAGACGTTTTAAGTGCATTGAACTTTTAGGGAGGGGGTGATTATGTAAATGGGTTGGATAAGTAATGTATTAAAGCGTAATAGCGAATTGGAATGGCTATATGATTTGGACTTTGCAAATGAAACCACTCACCGCGCCTATTTAAAAAAGATGGCGTTAGAAACATGTATAAATTTTATTGGCAGAACCATTAGTCAATCTGAGTTTAGGTTCATGAAAAATAAAAAGCGCGAGTTTAATAATTGGGATTATCTATTAAATGTTAGACCTAATACTGATCAAAGTGCTGCAGACTTCTGGCAGAAATTTATCCATACATTGATTTATGAAAATGAAGTATTAGTAATAAAGACTGATACGGATGATTTTTTGATTGCGGATAGTTTTTATCGTGAAGAATATGCTGTTTTTCCAGACAAGTTTAGTGATGTAACAGTCAAAGATTATACATTTCAACGGTCATTTAACATGGATGAGGTTATTTACATTACTTACAATAATGAAAAATTAACTAAATATATGGATGCAATGTTTGATGATTATGCTAATTTGTTTAGCAGAATGTTAGAAGTCAGCCTTCGGAAAAACCAAATCCGTGGAACTGTGGGGGTTGATGCAACACAGGCACTGGATGAGGACAAACAAACTAAACTACAGAATTTTATCGATAAACTTTTTAGTTCTTTTAAAAATAACTCAGTTGCCTTGGTTCCAAAGTTGAAGGGTTTTGATTATAACGAAGTCTATAGCGGAGAGAATAACGGTCAATCTGTGGAGGAACTAACAAAGTTAAAGAGATCTTTAATTGACGATGTTTCAAATATTTTAGGTATACCCAATGCTTTAATTCATGGAGACCTAGCTGAATATGAAACAAGTATAAAAGCATATGTAAGATTTTGCATTGGCCCTTTTCTAAAGAAAATTAAAAACGAACTTAATGCGAAGTTATTAGAAAAAGACGACTATCTCAAGGGAGACAGAGTTGAAGTATTTGGACTTACAGAAAGAGACGTAATTGAGCAAGCGGAAGCAGTTGATAAGCTTGTTGCTTCTGGCGCATTCAATAGAAATGAGGTGAGGGAGTTGTTTGGTATGGAACGTTCAGATAATCCTGAACTAGACGAGTTTGTTATTACGAAAAATTACCAAGGCATAGGTGCAGTTGAAGGAGGTGAGAAAGAATGAAACATAAAATAAAGGGAGACATTATCAGTTGGAATTCCAGTATTTATGATTTCAATTATAAAATGAGATCCATTAAAGAAGACGAGGATATCGAGCTTGAAATTAACAGTTATGGTGGAGATGTCTTTATGGGCATTGATATTATGAACACTCTTCGGGGACATAAAGGCAACGTTACTGTAACAATTACTGGAATTGCTGCTAGTGCTGCATCCGTAATTGTAATGGGTGCCGATGTTATTCGCGCTTACAGCAACACTCAATTAATGCTGCATAACGCTTGGACTTATGCTATGGGTAATGCAAAGAAGCTAAGAAAAGTAGCTGACGATTTAGAAAGTATAAATGAGTCTGTATTAGCTTCTTATACCCACAGAATTGACGCCAGCACAGCGAAAAAGTTATTGGATAATGAAACATACCTGTCAGCAACAAAAGCTCTAGAAAGTGGCTTAATTGATGAAATTGTGGACTCTGTTCCCGAAGAGGTAGAATCAACCATCTTCGAGAATAAAGCCAAGGAATTCAATAATAAGATTGTGGTTTTACAAGGGAATCAAAACCCACAATCAACATCAGCATTAACTGATGAACAAATGCAAAAAATTATTGATTCAGTAACAAATAATTTAAAAGCGAATATTGAACCACCATCAAATGAACCCCCGATTCCTGCAGTTGCGCAGAAACGTAAAGGGTTCATTTTTTAATTAATTGAAACTGGGAGGAATAAAAGAATGCCAATTAAATTAAACAATCATACTGAGGGTTATGAAAATGCAAAACAGAAATATGCAGAGGTTGTGAAGAATGAAGCTTCTACACCAGAGCAAATTGAAACAGCATGGAATGAAATGCAGGCGGAGCTAGTAAATTCCCTGAAAAACCAAATTACTGCTCAAATCTCTATTGAAAATGCGGATCGTAGTGTATTGGCAGCTCGTGGAGCAAATGTTTTAACATCCACAGAAATCAAGTTCTTTAATGAAGTTGTTCAGTCAGATGGATTCACTTCTGATGTTATTTTGCCAGAAACAACGGTAGACCGAATTTTTGAGGATTTAACTACAGATCATCCATTATTGGCAGAAATTAACCTGCAAAACGCTGGTCTTCTTACTCGTATTATTAAATCAGAAACAGAAGGTGCTGCTGTTTGGGGTAAAGTCTTTGGAGAAATCAAAGGCCAGCTAGATGCAACATTTACTGAAGAAAATATTTCACAATCCAAACTAACTGCGTTTGTTGTACTTCCAAAAGACCTGGAGAAGTTTGGCCCAGCGTGGGTTGAAGCTTATGTTCGCGCTCAAATTAAAGAAACATTTGCAGTTGCTTTGGAAAAAGCCTTTATTAATGGTGCAGGTCCGGCTAAAGATGAACCAATTGGTTTAATTAGGGATTTAGAAGCTTCAGTTAGTCCAACAGAAGGACATGCTAAAAAATCCATTAAAGACACTTTAACTTTTGCTACTCCAGAGGTAACGGTAAAAGAATTATCAGCACTTATGAAAAACCTATCAACAAAATCAAATGGTAAAGCAGTTAATGTTACTGGAAAAGTGGTGTTGGTTGTAAACCCTGTTGACGCTTGGGATGTAAAAGCACTA
Organism: Niallia sp. MER 6; assembly: GCF_023714395.1. Lineage (NCBI taxonomy): Bacteria > Bacillati > Bacillota > Bacilli > Caryophanales > Bacillaceae > Niallia > Niallia sp. MER 6. The sequence continues at coordinate 145,023 of NZ_JAMAUK010000004.1, forward strand.
TACACATTCTTAAATGCAAATGGAGTATACGTAACAGTGCTGCCATTTAACTTGCGTATTGTGGAATCTGTCTTCCAAACTCAAGGTGAATTACTGGCTTTTGTAAACAGCCGTTATGATGCATATACAGGCGGCGGAGTTGAAATTAAAAAATTCGACCAAACATTAGCTATAGAAGATTGCAACCTTTTCACAGCAAAGCAATTTGCATTTGGAAAAGCTGATGACAATAAAGCAGCAGCTATTTATACATTGAATGTAGCTACAACAGAACCTGCAGGAGCATAAGGGGTTGATTTGATTGGGGCTGGAAGTCAAGGAAGAACTACTCCAAGAATTTAAAGACAGAATGCATATTACAAATAGCATGGAGGACAGCAACCTAAAAAGATTGTTGTCCTTTTCTGTTTCAGCCATTAAAAATAGCTGTGGTGAATTTGATATTTACGGAAATGAGGAGACGGACAATAGAGCAAAGGAGTTAGTTTTTGAACGAACCAGATATGTCTATAACGATGCTTTGGAGTATTTCGAGAACAACTTTCTAAGTCAAATAACCGGTCTTGCACTTTCTCTTATACCGGAGGAGAGTGATCCAGATGCAGCCGTTTAAATACACACCACCTCGTGCTAATACCGGTGATTTACGTACACCAATAAGGTTTTATCAATATGCTCCCAATAATGGCCCAGAGCCAGGAGAGGGAGAAGACAAACTTTTATATACAGCTTGGGCAAAAGTGGATAATGTGTGGATGAAAGATTTAGAGCTTGCTAAGTCGAATGGTACTTTATCTGATCTAACCATTACTATCCGTAATCCACAGGCTGGTTACATCCCTACCAATAAGCATTATATGGATATTGATGCCCCTGAATATGTAGGGAAACGATACAACGTTAAACAAGTACAGCCTGACTTGCAGAACACTGGGTTCATAACGATTGTAGGTGAACTTAATGGGAGTTAGTGTTACAGGGAATAGCCAACTTGAAAGGGAATTGATGAGACGACTTGGTTCACAAAGGACACAACAAATTGTGGATAGAGCCTTATTGGCTGGCGCAAATGTATTTGTTAGGGAACTAAAACAACAATTCGAGACTTTTAAAGATACTGGTGAATCCATTGAGGAAATAACGATATCTCAGCCTATGACAGTTGGTGGAGCAAGGACAGTTAAAATCCATTGGAAGGGACCGAAGGGGAGATATAGGATAATCCATTTGAATGAATGGGGAACAGTAAAAAATCCAAATACGCGAGGAAAAGGTGCCATTGCAAGAGCGATGAGGAATGCAGAGAATGCATACCGAGAAACAGTAAAACGAGAATTGAGGCGAGGTCTCTAATGGATGTCCTAGCTAAAATTTATAACGCTCTTATTGCAGATGCATTCATTGCTGAACAAGCATCTAGAAGGATTAAGTATTACGAGTATCCAGAGAGCGGGAATGTAGAAGAACCCTATATTATTATTGATCCACTAGACGTTCCTGAGCCATCTGATTTCGCTGATGACACATGGCTAACATATGATTGTCTTTATCAAATTGAGGTTTGGACAAAAAACAGGACAACCACTAGACAAATAGGAGAACGAGTTCATCAAGTTCTGTGGAAGCTTGGTTTTAGACAGAATGGTGGACTATCTGAATATGATTCAGGAATTTTCCGTGAAGCCAGACGTTTCCGTGGAAAGTTATACAGAGAAGATTTTGACACAATTGCAGTGTCAGTTTCACTAAATAAAGAGGAGTGATTAATTTGGCAGAAGAAAAAAGCTATCGTTCATCTACCGGTGTTGACGAATTTTATTATGGAGAAGTAGGCGATGGTATTGTAGCGTCATATATCGAAAGAGTAAAATTCTTACAAAATATCAGTGTTGAAATGCCACAGGAAATACAAAAAGCATATGGAGATAATAAAACAGCCGAAATGGCAGTTTCAAGTGGTGATATCACTGTTACAGCAGCCTTCCATAGAATTCCAACTGAGGATAAGCAACGAATTTTGGGCTTGGAGGTAGTTGATGGACTGACATCTATGGGAAGTGAAGATTATTCACCATATGTGGCTGTTGTATTCGCCAAGACATTTGAAGATGGATCTCGTGAGTATGTTGGTTTACCAAAAGGGATATTTACACGCCCTAACATTGAAGGGCAAACAAAAGAAGATAGTGCAGAATTTACTTCCGAAGAAATCGAAGCTCAATTTATGGATCGTGAAGTTACTGGTTTCACAAAAGAGAAATCTGTTATTTTTGCAACAGATAAAAAAGGTTCTACAACAAATCGTGATGCTTTGTTTATGAAAATTTTTGGCAAAGCATATCCAACTGAAACAACAGTACCGGAAGGAGCGTAATGTAAATGGCTAGATCTAAAAAAGAAGAAGTAAAAGATTACTTGGAAATACAGCAGGCAGAAGAACCAAAGGAAACTACAAACAATGAGTTAGTTGAAGAAATCAAAGAGGAGGAAAAACCTAAAAAGGGATATGTAGTTGTCCATGACTTTAGAGATTTAAAGGACAATAACACGATTTATATAAAAGGTGATATTTATCCAAGACGAGCTGATGCTGTTGTGGAAGAAGACAGAATCAATGAATTAGCATCAACTAAAAATAATATTAGGAAAGTACTTATTAAAGAGCAGGATTAATTCCTGTTCTTTTTATTTTGGAGGGATACTAAATGGCAAATTTAAAGCGAAATATGATTGAGCTAGTCAAAGAAGTTAAAGAAGGGGAATTAGTAACAGAAAAGTTCCTTACTCCTGTATTTATCCCTTTCTCTGTTGTATATGAAGCTATTGATATGACAGAGGAAATTGATAAGAGTGAAAAAGAAAAAACGGCAACTTCAGAGAAAGAATTATTTGATAAGTTATTAAACTTTGTTGCTACAAGAATTTATAACAATCAATTTACCAAAGAGCAGCTGTTTAATGGTCTTCATGCGCCAGACGCTATCCAAACACTACAAGAACAAATTATGTTTGTAGCAGAAGGAAGGCAGACAGATGAAACAAAAAAGTTCTTGGCGAAGAAACGTTAACGGATGAGGACTTTTCACCAGCCAAGCAAAAAGAATATATGGACACACTCGTCCTTGATTTGATAAAGGATGGAAAAGATATCAACGAAGTTTTGAATATGCCATTTCATTTTATGTTGGAGTTATTAGCTGAGAAGAATAAACCAAAACAAACAAAATCCTTAATTGCCGCATTTGGAGGTTAAGGATTTTTCGTATTTTTAAGAAGGGAGGTAAAATATGGAACGTATTGAAGGTTTAACGATTGGTCTTGACCTTGAAACCACTGCCCTAAATAGGGGATTAACAGGTTTAAGGGATAGATTAAGGACAGTAGCTAGTGAAATGAGAGCAAACCTTTCAGCCTTCGACCGAGGAGATCGTTCTATTGCATCTTATGAAACTCGAATTAATGGTTTAAATCGAAGATTAGAAGTGCAGAGAGAAGTTACAAGATCTGCTCGACAAGAATACGAAAGAATGGTTCAGGAGCATGGAGAAGGCTCAAGGCAAGCCGAAAGAGCAGCAAGGTCTTACAACAATGAAGTGGCCAACTTAAATAACCTAAGTAGACAACTAATTAATACACGGGAAGAGCTAGTGAATCTTAGAGAAGAACAAAGGATAGCTACTTCCAATTGGACTATAATGGGTGAGGCTATTGGTGAAACTGGAACACGCTTAACAAAAGTCGGGGATAAGATGAAGTCAATTGGCCAATCCCTTACTATGCATATTACTGCACCACTTGCAGGAATAGGTGTAGTAGCTGCAAAAACATCCATTGAGTTCGAAGCGCAAATGTCACGAGTTGGAGCAATATCAGGCGCAACCTCAGAACAGATGGAACAATTAAAACAATCAGCTTTAGACTTAGGTGCCTCCACAAGCAAATCAGCTAGTGAAATTGCTGTAGGACAAGAAAATTTAGCTGCAATGGGTTTCACTGTGAATGAAATCCTAGGAGCGATGCCTGGTGTTATATCTGCAGCTGAGGCATCCGGTTCAGATATGGCTCAAACATCAGATGTTATGGCAGCTGCATTAAATATATTCGGATTAGAGGCTTCTGAAGCAACAAGAGTTGCTGATATCTTAGCTCAAACAGCAAATCAATCGGCTGCGGATATAACAGACATGCAATATGCCTTAAAGTATGCAGGACCACCTGCAGAAGCTTTAGGTGTTAGTCTAGAGGAACTTTCTGCATCAGTAGGTATTATGACTGACGCAGGAATGGAAGGTGAACAGGCTGGTACAACTTTACGAGCTGCACTCCTTTCGCTATTGAGTCCATCAGAAGAAAACAGCAAAATGATGGACAAGATGGGGATTGCTGTTACAGATGCTAATAACGATTTTGTCGGCTTATCTAACCTTGTAAAAAACTTATCTGAGTCCATGGAAGGTCAAACAGACACGCAAAAGGCTGCTACACTAGCAAGTTTAGTTGGAACTGAAGCTGTTTCTGGAATGCTTTCGTTAATGAAAGCAGGACCAAAGGAAATCGATAAAATGACCAAGTCTTTAGAAAATAGTGAAGGAGCATCTGCAAAAGCAGCTGCTCAAATGAAGGATAACTTAAAAGGAGCATTAGACGAACTAGGTGGAGCTTTCGAAACTGCTGGAATTACTATTGGTAGTATACTAACTCCTTATATAAAGAGTTTAGCAGGAATAATTCAAGGATTAGTTCAACGCTTCCTTGATGCATCACCAGCTGTTCAAAAAATGACTGTAGGTATTGCTGCATTTGCAGCTGCAATTGGTCCATTACTGCTAATAGGTGGAGGGTTAATTGGTTTCTTAGGCAATGCAGCCACTGGACTTGCTACACTATTTCCTAAGATTGCTCAAGCAGGAGGCTTGTTGAAGTGGTTGAAATTAGGGTTCTCTGCTTTGATGGGTCCTATAGGTATAGCAATAGGAGTACTAACCTTATTAGGTACAGGGTTTGTATTGTTATATAAAAACTCGGAAACTTTTAGGAACGGAGTACAGAATTTACTATTAAAGCTTAAGGAACTAGCACAGAGTGCATTGACAGCTTTACAACCAGCTATTCAAGCAGTTGTCGGTTTCTTTAAAGAACAATTAGCACTTATCCAACAATTTTGGCAAGAAAACGGTACTGTTATTATGGCAGCACTAACTAATATAGGTAATTTTATTAAAAATACTTTTAATAACGTCATTCTCCCTGTAATCCAATTTGTAATGCCGTTAATTTTTTCGATTATAAAAACAATCTGGAACAATATTAAAGGGGTAATATCTGGAGCACTAAATATCATCATGGGAGCAATTAAGGTTTTCGCAGGTCTTTTTACTGGAGATTTCTCGAAAATGTGGGAAGGTATCAAGCAAGTTTTTAAAGGTGCCGTTGAATTTGTGTGGAATTTTGTGCAGCTTACCTTCTTTGGAAAGTTGTTAAAAGGGGTAGGTGGCTTTGTAAAATCATTTGGTTCTAGTTTAAAAGGCGGCTGGGACAATGCCATTGGTGGAATAAAAACTTTTGCAGGAAATGCGAAATCCTGGATAAGAGGATTGAAAGATGATGCATTAGCAAGATTTGATGAATTGGTTGCTGGTGCTAAAGCTTTACCAGGAAAGATGGGTGCTGGAATAAAAAGCATGGCAGGTAAAGCTGCAGATGGTGTTAAAGAATTGGCTAATAAAATGGCTTCCACACTCGGAAAAGGTGTTAATGGAATCATCACCGGCGTTAACTGGGTTCTAGATAAATTAGGTGTAAGTAAGAAGCTTAAGGAATGGGAAGTTCCTCAGTATGCCAATGGCACAAGTGGGCATCCTGGAGGGCTAGCTGTTGTAGGTGATGGTAAGGGTTCAAATGCTGGAAGCGAACTTATTAAAACACCTGATGGAAAACAATTTCTATCTCCTTCTAGTCCATCATTGGTGAATTTGCCAAAAGGAACTGAAGTTATTCCAGCGAGTATCACTAAGCAAATTGTTCCACATTATGCTTGGGGTACTGGCATTGTGGATGGAGTTAAAAAAGGTATTAAGAAGGTCAAAGATACAGCATTAAATATTTGGGATTACGTAAGTAACCCAAGCCAAATGTTGTCAAAGGCTCTTGATAACTTAGGTGTTTCAATGCCTGGTGGAGATAGTATTCCAGCTCAGATTGCTAAAGGTGGATTTACTAAGGTAAAAGATGGTGCCGTTAATTACATCAAAGATTTATTAAAGAATTCATTCTCCGGATCTTCTCCATCAGGAAAAGGCGTAGAGAGATGGCGTTCAACTGTAATGCAAGCTTTAGCGATGAATGGTTTACCTACATCAGAAGCTTATGTTAACGCATGGTTAAGACAGATTAAAAGCGAATCTGGTGGGAATGAAAAAGCTGTGCAATCAATGGCTGTTAATGATATTAATGCTCGTACAGGAAACCTTGCAAGAGGTCTTGTTCAGGTGATACCACCAACATTTAGTGCTTATAAATTCCCAGGTTATAATGACCCTTTTAATGGACTTCATTCTTTATTAGCCGGTATAAACTATGCTAAATCGAGATATGGTTCAAATATGCTAAGTGTGATAGGTAAAGGACATGGATATGCCACAGGTGGCTTAATTAAGTCTTCTGGGCTTTATCAGTTAGCAGAAGAGGGATGGCCTGAATTTGTGATTCCTACTGATCCAAGTCGAAGAACTGATGCTATGAAGCTTTTAGCGTTAGCTGGAAAAGAAATTCAAGGGAATAAACGTCCTAGTCAATTGCCGAATGTAGGTGGCAGCAACAGCGGAGATTCCGAAATGAAACAATTACTAAATGCTATGGTACAACAAAATGAATATCTGCAAAAAGCAAATGAACTGTTAATGGCTTTATTGCAGAAAAACACAAATATCTTCTTAGGAAGACAAAAGGTTGGTTCAGAAATGGACCAAGAGCAAGCATTACGAACACTGATGGAAGAAAGGGGGGTGCTTTACTGATGTTTTATGGGATTGAATTTGATGGTAAACACAGCTATAAAGATTTTGGTTTAACTATTTCTAATCAAAACATCGGAAACCCATCAAAAGTAAAGATTCAGGAAAGCATACCTTTCTCAAATGTTAAGTATGATTTTAGCGAAATCTATGGTGAGCAAGGATATGATGAGCGTACTTTGTCTTATACATTTAACGTTGCCTACCGAGATAAGGCTCCAGACTTTTATATATATCAAACGGAAGTACTAAGATGGCTTATGACACCAAATAGAAAAACAGTATTAAAGGATGATCGAATTCCTGGATATTATTTTTTGGCTGAAGTGGTGACAGGTCCAGATAATGAGTTCAAGTTTGTTGGTGGTTCATTAACAGTCAATTTTACTGCATACCCATTTAAAATTGCTGAGATGAGAGAAGGAAACGATATATGGGATACCTTCAATTTCTTATTAGATTATGCACAAGATACAAACTTCAATGTTGTAGGGGTATTGGAAACGAACCTTTATAATGCGGGAGTCAAGAAGGTTTATCCTAAAATAATCGCATCTTCTGAAATGCAGATTGTATTAGGTAACAGGACATACACAATTCCATCTGGAACAACTGAGTCATATGATTTTTCCTTAATACCGGGAGAAAATAAAATCAAAATTCTTGGTACAGGCTCAATTTCCTTTGAGTTTTATAAGGAGTTGATTTAATGTACAAAGTTACAATCATTAATGATGGAGAAGAGACGGTTATACATCATCCAGACTTTAATGGAATCAAAGCTGTAACGGGTGATGTGAGAATTGGAATAAACGCTGCTTCTGGTTTTACATTTAGCATTCTACCAAATAATCCAGGATACAACCTTATACGCCCACTCAAAACTTTGATTAATGTCCAGAATGTGAAAACTGGAAATATGGAGTTTGAGGGGCGTATTGTTATGCCTACAGAGACCATGAGTGATGCTGGTGTATTTGCAAAGAGTTTTATTTGCGAGGGAGAACTAAGTTATTTTAATGATTCTGTGCAACGTTTTACTAGGTTGTCCACAAATCCAACTGCACGAACTATACTTGCGAGGATACTTATGAACCATAATCGCTATGTAGCAAGTGACGCATATGATAAGACCTTCCAATTAGGGAACGTAACTGTAGAAGATTCAACTGTAGCTTTAAATTCTTTTATTGAATACGACGGTACTTTAGAAACGATAAAAACAAAATTATTGGATTTATTGGGTGGAGAATTACAGATAAGAAAGGAAAACGGTGTTCGTTACTTAGATTACGTAGATAGAATTGGCGAAACAAAACCAACAGAAATAAGGTTAGCAAAGAATTTGAAAAGTATTCAAAAGGAAGTTGACCCTTCAACTGTCATAACAAGATTAGTCCCACTTGGTAAGGCGAGAGAATCTACTGACGCTGATTCAGAGGACAGCCAGCCTCGAGTAACAATTGCAGAAGTTAATGATGGATTAGAATACATCGAGGACTCAAAAGCAAAGGAAGCTTTTAGCATTATTGTTAAAACTCAAGTATGGGACGATGTTGAAGTTCCAGAGGTACTGATGGCAAGGGGAAAGAGTTTTCTAAATAAAAACAACCGGGTACAAACGAAGTATTCAATAACAGCATTAGATCTAGCTTTAATAAATTTAGATGCAGATAGTTTTGAAGTAGGGAATTACTATCCAGTAATAAACCCTGTAATGGGGATTAATGAGTCTTTAAGAGTTATAGAAAAGAACATCAACATCATTAATCCAAATCAAAACAGTTTAACAATTGGGGATACCTTTAAGACGGCATCTAAATATTTAAGTGATGCCAAAAAGTCGCAAAAAACCATACAGCAGTTAACCAATACTATTAGCCAGCAGAGCACGCAAATAAGTACAATATCAAATGATTTGTCCACAACAAAACAGGAATTATCCACAACTAAGCAAACATTAGAAAGTTACCAGAGTACAACAGGAACTAATTTATCTGAGGTAAGTAATCAAGTATCATCCTTGCTTGGTGTTGTGGAGGACTTACAACAAGCGATAACAGCTATCGAAAGTGTTGTTTCTGTGGAACAAATCCAATTAATGCAGCAAGGTATTAGCAATAATGCTAACGGTATAACAACTATAAATGAGCAATTGGTTATCATTAATCAAGCTCTTGAAGAATTAAATCAACGAGTAACTAACTTAGAAAGCCCACCAACGGAAGGAGAAACTGTTTAATGGCCGATACTATTTATGATGAAATTATAAAATATGCAACTTTAGTAAAATATGCACAATACGGAAGCGAAGTCAGAGAAGCCATTGCAAAATCGTTAGAATTAAGCGGGAAAATTTCCGAAGAAGCTATAACTGTAATCAATGAATTGATAACAAAGAATCCTCAACCCTCAGAAATTGTGGATGCACGTATAAATTATAAAGGAGTACCATTCGATACTCTGAGAAAATTATTAATAGCAGAACAATTAAAGGTGGTAGGTATAATGGAACAATTAGATGGAACTGCCAAAATAAATGAACTAACTTCCCCACAATATTTAGCGCACAAGGGGAGTTCTTTTTTATATCCAGAGAATACATTAGAAGCTTTCAAAATGAGCAAAATGAATGGTTCTTTGTTTATTGAATTAGATATTAGGCAAGACAGATCTGGAGCTTTGTGTGTACTTCATGATGAAGAGGTAATACGAGTTACCGGCATTAATCATAAGGGTTCAGACAAGATTAAGTATCTAAACACTCCGTATGTACGGTCAATAAATGTGGAAGGATTGCTTCCTAATTACCCAGCACAACCTATCCCTTATTTGGAAGAAGTTTTTCAGACATTCGGAAATAAAATAAATTATGCGATCGAATCGAAAGACAGAAGAAGTGCAGCTGCCATTGCAGATTTAGCTGAAGCATATAAACTGCAGGACCATGTGCTTATACAGTCCTTTAATCAGGCAGAACTTATTGCAATAAAGGATAGGGGATTTGAATTATTGTTACTAAGCGATAACGTATCTGACCCAGCAACTTTATTGGCAAATAACATTGAATATGTTGGCTGCAGTACAAACGTTTCAGATTTGTATATTAACTTATTGAAAAATGCAGGTATTAAGGTATTTGTTTACACAGTAAATCATCAGTACTTAGTTAAGAAATATTTAGATTTAGGGGTATTCGGTATCTTTAGTGATGATCCTTTTTACATTTCGAATAACTATCCAACAAGGGAGGATGCTCCCTTTTCGGAAATAGTATTCAGCAGTGGTTTTATTCCTCACTATAATTCTTATAGGGGAGGATTTACAGGCGATCATAAATGGGGATTCCTAGAACAAAGTGAAGATAGAGACTTTGTTTTACAGGGGTGGACAGGTGAATTGCCAGATTCCTTCACATTAACATTCAATGCAAGCTTTATTGAACGTAATAACGGATGGGGTAGTCTTGCAATCTGTACACCTATTGATTACTTCGATGACAACAAATCAAACTTATCAAACGGTTATCATCTTTTGTTCAGTCCTGCAGGTATATACATTTATAAGATTGTGGGTGGAGCAAGTACTAAATTGGCAAGTTCATCAAATATTGACAATATGACTGATGGAGCTACTAAATATTTCACCGTTATTGTAAATGCTACATCAATTACATTTAAAACTAATGATGCAACCATTACGGTTAATGATTCACAATTCCGTAATGGTTTTTTACATTTCGGCAGAAAATGGGGAACAGTTTCCTTCCAAAATGTTCTGATTTCATAAGAAAGGTGAGGGGAATATGGCTGAATTATATGATTTTTACTCAGGTGTAGATGAAATACATTTATTTAGGCGGGCTAATACACCAGAGGACCCGTTTATCCCAATTACACAGGAACTAACAGTCAAATACAACAAAGTGAAATTACTTGAAATACCTGATTATGGTACGAAAGTATCTATAGAAAGTAAGGACGGTCAAGTTTTAAAAGAAGTGGATATTACTGATCTAACTAAGCTAGCTGAAAATGAATATCGAGTTAATTATTCAACTGGCGATATAGCGTTATTCAGTCCTTTTTTAGGGCTCTTTTTTATTACCTTTAAGGAGGTGAATCCGTTTGTATATAGAGATAAAAGGGGGATGGGAAAATGCCAACACAGGAGGTAACACCATTGGAAAAACAAGTTGAAAATCATGAGGAAAGGATAAAGGTTCTCGAGGAACGCCAAAAAGAACAGGAGAAATTGAACCAAGACATCAGAAATAAACTAACTGAGACGGAAAACACAGTATTAAAAGAGTCTGGAAAGCAACAAGAAATGACCCAAAAGCTTTTAGACCATGTTTTAAAGAATGATACTTTCTCACGTAAATCAGCTGACAGTAGAAAACGATACACTCAACAACAAATATGGAAGTTCCTCGGAATCCTAGCCGGTAGTGGTGGGGTTCTTTATTTATTATTTGAAAACATTTTTAAATAGGAGTGGTTATGTTGGATAAAGGTACGTTAATTAGAACTATCGTTTTATTTATAGCTTTGGTAAACCAATTCTTAGTGAGTTTTGGTCTTTACGAAATACCTGGAACGAGTGAAGACTGGACAATTTTCCTGACAAATGGATTCACTGTTGCCACTGCTGCTATTGCATGGTTTAAAAACAACTATGTGACAGCTAAAGGTAAACAACAAAAAGAAGTGCTCAAAGTAAACAATTTAACAAACGCAAAATGAGGTGCCTTCCACAAGGTGCCTTTTTTATTTGGAGGTGACAGCAGTGTTAAAGAAAATCAAATGGTTCTTCAGCAAGGTTGATCCAAAAGAGCAAGACATTTTATTAAACGAAAAATACTAAGGAGGAATTAATAATGAGTGTTGAAATCTTAAAAGAGAAAGCAATTAAACGAATGGGCGCAGGCATGAAAGCTCTTGTCCTAACTAAAGTATTAGAAATTATCGAACAGGCTTATAAAGAGGGTATCTATGTTTTAATTACCGATGGGTACCGTTCTAAAGCTGAACAGGATGCTTTATATGCACAAGGTAGAACGAAGCCAGGAAAGATTGTAACCAATGCTAAAGGTGGTCAATCTAATCACAACTTCGGTATTGCTGTTGATTTCTGCTTGACGAATGAAAAAGGGACAATTGCTAATTATACTGTTAATAGCAATTGGAGACGTGTGGCTGCCATTGCGAAATCAAAAGGTTTTGAATGGGGTGGAGACTGGAAAGGATTTGTGGATAATCCACACCTTGAATACACAGGCAAGATTACTGTGGAGCCAGAAGAAACGAAGGTTGAGTCTGTCATTGTAACTACGCCAAATAAGCCGGACACAGATGGAGATACGAATATCAAGAAGCTACAAACCTTCCTAAATGGGTACACAAAGAAAGCGAACTTCACTAAGCTTGTTGTGGATGGATATAAGGGTCCTAAAACAAAGACAGCTGCTATTCGAGTGTTCCAGTACTTTTCTGATGTAACTATTGATGGGGTATTCGGTAAGAAATCGAAAGCAGCTGCTCCAACACTTAAAAAGGGAACTACATGGAGCAAGTGGACAAGGCTTATTCAAGGAATGCTTTACTATAATGGCTTTAATCCTCAAGGGATTGATGGAGTATTCGGCAATGACACTTTAGCTGCAGTGAAGGCTTTCCAGAAAGCAAATGGTCTTGTTGCCGATGGAATTGTTGGTCCTGCAACCTTTGTTAAGTTTTTTGAATAAAATATATTTTTTGAAGCAAAATGATTATGAAGGTCATGCTCCTTCTCTCTAACTGCCTTACTCTTCGGAGTAGGGCCTTTTTTTATGTTATAATCCAATTATTATTCAAAGCGAGGACGAGTAATTATGGAATTTGAAGAAGGTTGTGAAGGGATAGCTTGTAAAGTCAGAGGGGCTCATAAGTTGCTACCGTTTAAACCATGGGATAAACCTGAAGAAGTACATTCGTATTGCGAAGACCATTATAAGCAGGCTAAGTCCTATGATGAAAAAGAGAAAGAAACATTCCTGAATTATTACGAAGATCCAAGGAAGAGAGAGTGGCTGCCGGATAAATCCCTGGAGCTTTATAATCGATATGCAAAGAAATAGCCCAACTCATTTTGAGAAGGGCTTTTTTTATTTTCCGTCTTTTTTCTGTGCTTCTTCCCAGCTAAGAATATCAAACTCAATTCTTTTTTCTTCTCCAGTATCTTCCCAACTTTCTGTTTTAAATGGAGCAGGGAAAATAACAGTTACTTTTTTTACATCTTCATCAAGGTTTTTTAATAAATACCAAGTTTGACCTTCCTTACTTACTTTTCCTAAAAAGTCACCACCAGCTTCTCCCATCAATCCGATTTCTGACTCTAATTGTTCTCCAGTATCAGTTACAACAATTGCTTGATTAGCCTGGAAAGTCATATCTTCTTCAGATGTATTTTCAACTTTCATATCCACAACAATAGCCTTTACTTTATCTTGTTCATTGAATAGAAGTGTTTTTGCATCTTCTTCTGGTTCTACTTCAAATATGCCAACACCGTTTATATATAGGTTCATAGAGCCCATCTGAATAGGTTTAACTTCGGCATCAGTACCATCAATGCCTACTTCATCGTTATATCCTACACCAACGGTCTTCATTGTTCCAAAGCCTTCCTCATGAAACTCACCAGTATCTTCACTACCGTCTACTGTTTCATTTGCTTCTTCTGATTTAGCTGTTTCTGTACTCTCGGTAGTTGTCTCTTCTTTTTGGTTTGTGTTCGTTTTCTCTGTTTTAGAATCACTTCCACAAGCGGCTAAAACCATACTAATTGCTAAAACTAAAACTAATAATAATTTCTTTTTCAAAATAGTTCCCCCTCATTTATATCTAATACCGGAATTAATTTTAATGCTTGTGTTATTTTTTTACTATAGTTTCGACAGAATTAGACAAGTTATTTCTTGTATTCGTAAAAATCATCGACTTTACACTCCAATAAATCCGCTAAAATAAATAGTTTGTCTGCTGTTGGGAATGTTTTCCCTGTTACCCAATTAGATAATGTATTATGCGTTATATTTAATTCTTTTATTATGTATTCTCTTTTATATTTACTAACTCTAAGTAATTCTCCAATTTTACATTTAAACAAATTAATCACCTCAATAAATCATTCTCCAAAGGTGTTATTAAAACCTTTCCAAATTATTTTGGAAAGACTTGCATAATTTCATTCCAAATCAAATACCATTTACTATACCAAATGAATTGCCACCCTAGTAGCTAGTTCGGGTATATGCCAGATGCTTATATATCAAGGGCTGAACACTAATATTTAGAATGCTAGATTGCTGGGATAGATTCTCAAGAATCTATAAAGAGGTGGCGTGTGGAAGGAGGATATTATGTTTTTTGAAGCAATCACAACTTTGTTGATGGGAAGCCTTGCGCTCCAAGCTCATTTTTCAAAAAGTGGAGTAGGGAATGATTCAAAGAAATTAAATAAAATATTTGCACTGTCTGGATTAAATGTAAAAGACGGCACTCAGACATTAACTGCTCAGCAGATGAAGAAAAGAAATTATTCTTGGGGAACGGAATACAAATATCGCATTCCTTTAGGGAGAAGCTTTGAAGATTACCTTAACAAGCAACAAGTTATTGAAGCTGGCTTAAATATACGGAAAGTAAAGATACAATTAGGTGATTTAAAACAGCTCAAATTAGACAAACAAATCATATCGAATATAAGAAGTCTGTACCAAAAGAAGTTAACAGAAAAAAAGGAAATAGAATTGTCTTATGATGGCATGTTAGTGATTAGAGTTTATGAAGAGCCCATGCCGACTTTGGTGAACATGTATGAAGGCAATAAGTGGGCTGTGCCTATCGGTGTAACAAGAGAGAAAAACGAAAGAGTGCTACATGACTTTGAAAAAATTCCGCACTTTGTATTAGGTGGTGCAACAAGGTATGGGAAATCCAATTTAATAAATGGAATTATTGTTTCTTTAATTAAGCAGCGACCAAAGCAAGTGAAACTTCACCTTGTGGATTTAAAAGGCGGAGTAGAGCTATGTGATTATGAAAACATTGAGCAAACAGTGAACATTGCCTATGAACCTGAGCAAGCACTTAAAGTCTTATCTAATGCTTATAAAGAAATGAGAAGAATGCAGCAACGTGTAAGAGCAGTTGGAAAGAAGAATGTACAGGAAGCTGGGATTCTAGAAAGGCATTTTATTATTATTGATGAAGTCGGGGAGCTAAACCCTGCAGAGGCCGTTGATAAGAAAGACATAAAAGAGAATGGTGTCCTCGTTCACAAAAGTGAAAAGACTATCAAAGAAGAGTGTCAAAAATACATGAGTCAGATATCAAGGTTAGGAGCCGGATTAGGTTTCCGTTTAATACTTGCAACCCAATACCCAACAGGGGATGTCATTCCGCGGCAATGTAAGCAAAACAGTGATGCCAAGTTGTGTTTCCGAGTCCAGTCTTCCACAGCTTCAAATGTTGTCCTGGATGGTCCCGGTGCGGAGCAGCTGCCACAAATAAAAGGTCGTGCCATATATCAAACTGCTGATAACAAAATTATTGTTCAAACTCCATTAACAGAATCAGATGTTATTGAATCCACCATAGAACCACACATAAGAGAGGTGAAGCCAGTTGAAGCAATTGAACAAGAGACAAGAGCAAATCCTATTATCATTGAAAAAACTGGACTTTCTTAATCGTGATCAACTGCAGACTATCCACAGGCTTGGGAAGATACGCAATACGAACCGAATACTAAAAGAATTATCTCCATACTTAGAAAGTTATCGAGAAGAATACTCCACAATTTATTACTTAAATGCTGAAGGTAGAGCCTATATAAATTCTAATAAGGTTAGACGGAAAAACCCTTTTGTTAATCACACAATCATGCGAAATGATTTCTATATCTTTGCTAAGTTTCCCACAGAATGGGCTAACGAAGTTAAAGTGAGCGATGGCATAACCACTATTTATACAGATACTTGGTTTAAGGCTGGTGGGAAGTATAATTTTTTAGAAGTGGACTCCCTTCAAAAGATGAAGGAAAACAGAATGAAAATAAAAAATTACGCTGCTTTATATAAGGCAGGCCACTTATCAAAGCATTTTGGATATTTCCCTAAACTTATATGGTTAACTACAACAGAGTTAAGAAAGAAACAACTAAAAGAACTGTGTAAGGATATACCTTGTGTTGTTTACACGATTGAAGACATTAAATGAGGAGTGATTAGAATGCAAACAATAGCATTTAACGATTTCATGTCAGGTAGCTATAAAAAGGAGAAAAAAGAAGTAAAGAATAAAGTAAATGTAGGTAAGGTTGTTAGAAGGATAGGAACTTCAATTGCAATTCCTTTAGTTATGGCGAAACCTGCTTTTGCAGCAAGTAATGTGGAGGCAGTACCAGCCAGTGCAAAAGAATGGATGGGGGAACAGACTATATCCGCATTAGCTCATGCCTTAGATCCATTAGTCGATGTTTTGGTTGCCTTATCCTTTCCTATTGCATCAGTAATAATTGTGGGAGGATGTTTCTTTTTCATGTTAGGGAATAGCGAAAAAGCTTGGTCCACAATTCAAAATGCTGGATTAGGTTATGTATTAATTCAAATTTCTCCACTAATTTTAAATGTATTAAAACAGATAGGAAATGCTGTTTAATAACTCAACTAGAGGAGGACGTAAAATGAAAAAGTCTGGAAAAATCATTATGTTTTCAAAGGTAAAAAAAGAAAAACGTAACACTACAATCCAAGGTAAGGTATATCCTTCCTTAGGATTAATGGTTACGCAATATTACAGTCATGGTAAAGATAGCATGATAGTTAAAGTTGAAAAGGATGGTTATGTCTTTTTCGAGAAGTTTGGTGCTGATATAACTTTCCTGAGTTGGGTAGAAGCAATAGAAATGTTTAAGTTTTTTCACTACAATAAAGTATAGGAAAAGGAAAGTGGTTATATTTCAAGTCAAGACATTAAATACAAAAAAATACAGTCTAAATCATGTCTGTATAATAGTTTCTTTTGATGGCCATTGCCACTGCAATCGCAGGAAGACCTACTCTGACAGCAACAGGAAGAAGAACAGCCCCAATCAGTGCGACTGCAGGTGACGGCCAGAAGAAAAAGGAAATAATCATCATAAGTAAGCCGATGACCCAGTAGGCTAAACTGGGGGTTCGTATCCATTTTGCAAACGGTGAAATCATCACATCATTTATTCCGGTTTTGGTGAGGATTTTACTCATAGCGACAATGATGGAGATGACGGCTATGGTTGGTAGCAATTCTGTTATGGCATAAATGAAACTATTAAATATCGTGCTGATAGAGCCGCTTAAAGAACCTGTAGCAGTAAGTGCCAATAAAAAAATTCCGACAATGCACACGATTGTAGTGTCTCTTCTCATTATCATGAAGCCTATAATGAATAGAATAAATAAAACGTAAATCCAATGAAGTGCCGTTAATTCTATACCCATTGACGAAGACTCCCTTCTAATCCGACATGAAGCTTAGGCAAATGACTAAGACCGGATTTAATTACAGATTATGAAGGAGGATAGGATTGGGTGATTAGAGAATCATTTTCTTTTATAGGAAGAAAATGGTATCTCTAAAATCTCCTTCTCTAGTTGGAGAAAAAAACGCCGCAGGATTGAACAATTAAAGAGAGATTAGTAGTACAATAATGCTATTGACTGGAAAAATTTCTTAAAAACTAGCAGTTATTTGCTAGTTTCAATATAGAAGGTAGGGTACATATGGGGAAATCTTTAGCACAAATCATGTTTTCATTCTGCTTGCTTGTTGTCGGCATAGTCCTTCTTCTTGTTAACCTTGGTGTCATTTCCTTGGAAATAAAACAGCTTTTTGTCGTATTATACCCATTTCTGCTGCTTGTTTACGGAGTTGTATTGTTAATCAGCGGTATAAGAAAAAGAGCGACTAATACTTTTCTGGCCATTTTCATCCTTGTTTTTGCCGGGTTATTATGCCTTGACCGGCTGCACTTATTTACATTTGCTTTTATGGACTTTTGGAAGCTGTGGCCGCTTATAATGATCATTGCTGCTTTAAGTATGATGTTTAAGAAGTCAAAATTTCTTGTTGTCACTAATGTAAATTGGGCGAAAGAGGATAAGGTTTTCGGAAAACCATCAATCCATATCAAGCAAAAGCCGGAAGGAAAGAAAAAAAGAGCTTTTTCTCTAGTAGGAGACGTCAAAATCAATACAGAAAATTGGCCTGCTGAGCCGATGACAATGCATAATACAATCGGTAATTACTTTATTGATTTCAGCAAGGCATATATACCAGATAAAGAAACACATATAGAAATCAGCGGATGGATAGGCGATGTTAAGATTATTATTCCTGATAATCTGCCAGTGCGGATTGAAGGGGAAGTGAAAATCGGTGACTTACAAATCTTGGAGCAAAGCAAGGATGGCTTAGGAAATAAACTAGTCTACAAGTCTCCTGATTATGATGAGGCTGTTAGAAAACTCAGCTTGCATATTTATTTAAATATCGGCGATGTAACAGTAAAGAAAGTGTAGAGGTGCTAATCTGATGTGGAGAGAAAGAAAAGGTTTTCTGTACGGGCAGTTTTACAGCTATTTTATGACTAGTGTTATTAGTTCTTTGCTGCTGTTTATTGGTATGCAGCTCTATTTATTTTTAAACCCGCAAGCTCCGTTTTCTACGACCGTTATACTGCTTATATTCGCGTGCAGTTTCACCTTTACTACTGCAGTCGGCATTTATTTCTCTATTAAAGCAAACAGCATCATTAATAAAGAGTGTGCAAATATCCTATTGTTTGTGTCAGCATTAAGCAGAGGAAAGTATACGGAAAGGATAGCGGCTGAAGAAAACGGTATGCCAGAAGATATAAGGGGTGAACTTAACCGATTGGCAGTTCATATGAGTGAACAAGCAAATTCTCTGCAACGCCTTGCTGATGAAAAAATAAACTTGGCACAGACTGCTCATACCGCTGCCGTCATGGAGGAAAGACAGCGGTTAGCAAGGGATCTTCATGATGTAGTCAGCCAGCAGTTGTTTGCACTAAACATGATGTCATCAGCTGCCTTCAAAGTTTTTGATTCTAATCCGGCGCTTGCTAAGAAACAGCTGGAGGAAATCATCGGAATTGCGGGCAAGGCACAAGGGGAGATGCGGGCATTATTGCTGCACTTACGGCCGATTGAACTTAGCAATGACAGCTTATGTGACGGTATTATAAAGCTGATACAAGAGCTGAAGGGAAAAACGAGTTTACAGTTTGCAGCAAGCATTGATGAAATAGATGATTTGTCGACTGCCGGGCAGGAGCATCTCTTTCGCATAGTGCAGGAGGCGCTGTCAAATGTGCTGCGCCATTCCCATGCAAGCAAGGTGCAAATTATCTTGGAAGACAAAAGCAACTACGCTTACTTACATATTAGTGATAATGGACATGGCTTTGATCTTTCTGTAGAAAAAATCACTTCCTATGGTTTGAAAACTATGCGTGAAAGATGTGAAGAAATCGGCGGTGTCATGGAAATACGATCTAAAGTTGGGAGCGGGACATATATTGACATTCGTGTTCCTTTAAAAGGGGGGAAAGCATGATTAAGGTAGCTGTAGTAGATGATCATGATATGGTAAGAAAAGGTTTGATTTCGTATTTGCAGACAGAAAAGGAAATAGAGCTTGTCTTTGAAGCGACTGGCGGACAGGAAGCAGTCAAGCTTGCAGTGATGAAAAAGCCGGATGTCGTTTTGATGGATTTATTAATGGAAAAAGGAAATGGAATTGAAGCGACAAAAGGGATACTGAAGGAATATCCTGGCTGCAAAATAATCATTATTACAAGCTATTATGATGAGGCACAAGTTATTCCAGCCATTGAAGCAGGGGCGTTCAGTTATCTTTTAAAAACAGCAAGTGCTCATGAGATTGTCCAGGCAATTCGTAAAGCAGTTGCCGGAGAAACAGTTATTGAACCGAAAGTAGCAAGTGTTATGCTGAAAAAGCTGCGGCCGAGTGAAAAGAAACGGCATGATGATTTAACAGAGCGGGAGCTTGAGGTGCTGATGTGTCTTGGAGAAGGAATGACAAACCAAGAAATCAGTGAGGAGCTTTACATTGGGGTTAAAACCGTGAAAACACATGTAAGCAATATTCTTGCAAAGCTAAATGTATCCGACAGAACACAGGCAGCTGTTTATGCTAACAGGAATGGAGTTATCAAAAAAAGGAGCTAAACTGCTCCTTTTTCGGCAATCGTAAGCTCGAGCAAATAGGCCTTGCCGTTGAACATAGTATGCTGGAGGATTCCGCCGTTTGTCGGATCGCCTGTGATAGGTGAATCAGGATTCTGATGTTTCTGCTTCCAGACGATAAAGTCACGTCTTTCTGCCCAAAGTGACAGGATGATATAGGTATCTCCTTTTACAGGGCGCAGCAACCGGTATGCACTTATTTGCTGTCCCATTTGTTCTAATGACCGCTTCATATTCTGCTCAAATAATGGCTTATGCTCATCTGTGACAGGAATATGATTCATAACGGCAAATCTTTTCCCGGAAAAATCTCCGTTGCTTCCTGCTGTCTCATATTTTCTCGGGGCAGCAAAGATAGACGATGACAAAGTTTCATGCACTAATAAAGCGCTGTCACTGCCTAGTACCTGCATCGCAATCAGAGATTGCTGATCAATTTTGGCAGCGTATTTCTTTACTAAAAAATCATACGTCCCGCTTGCTAAATAAATATTCATGGCAGCCTCCTTCGTGAGTTTCCTTTTGAAAAGTGCGTTTTCATGCTTCAAGGATACTATAGTTCGCATGTTAAAGAAACAAAAAAGCAAGGGCTGTTTGCTTGTAGTTGCAAACAGCCTTGTCTTCGTATTATTGGTACAGTTGGTTGCTTTGGCCTGCAGTTGGATTTTGGTTCATCATATACCCGTTCATTTGCTGGTCTGTTTCTGGGACAAGCAAGTACATTGATCCCATTTTTTGAACAGCCATTTCATCTGCTGGTTCTAATACATAATAGCCCTTTTTAACCATATACTGCCACATGTCATAGGCATGGGAGCAGCTCATCATGAAAGCTGTCTGGCAAAAAGAGCGTATTTCTGGATTTGCCATTTCCATTGCATTCCAAGCATATTCTCTGCCGGCACGCTTTAAAGTAAGCAGGTAGGCAGTGGCCATTTCTCTGTCATTCATATTCTCTACAAGCGTTCTCGGCTGAACAGGAGGAGCTTGCGGGGCAATCATTTCTGTAAATTGATTCATCTTCGCTTCTTCCTTTAATAAAGGAAGCTCCTTCGTTGCACCTTCTCTTTTATTGAGGAATTCAACCTTCATATTATAATCGCGAATATGAAGCGGGAAATGCCTTTGCAGGATGGATTTAAACTCTGGATCTTGGACATGCTGCAGCATATAGCCCATATTTGTGATGCTGTTGACACAGCTCAATGTTAATTCATTCAATGCATTTGCTTCATGTGCGGCTATTCTCATTTGTAAGCTCCCTTGGAATTTAATTGTATTGGTGTAATACTTTTTTATAATGGCTGACTAAAAAAGAAATATACGCAAAATTTACTTGGTGGCGTTTGGGTCAAGAGCGAAATGGGAATAAGATAGAAGATGTAAATTAGTCTATTTTGTGACAATTTATCAAGTTTTGTATACAACGATAGTGAAAAAGTTATATATTTAATTTATACATCCAAAAGTACTGTAGATTAAAAGGAAATAGTGAGTGTCTGTAAAAAGACATTCTTTTTTATTGCTTTTTTATTTATAAATATTATAATCTAATAATGATTACAGTTAAATTATTTTTGAATTTATGATTTATATATTACAATGGAAAACATAAGCAATGGAAAGGTGGACATATTAAGAATGAGCAAGGAATTGAAAGATACATTCATTAAGGCGGCAAAAGGGGAAAAAACGGACTTCGTACCTGTCTGGTATATGCGTCAAGCTG
Source organism: Niallia sp. MER 6 (assembly GCF_023714395.1). Classification (NCBI taxonomy): domain Bacteria; kingdom Bacillati; phylum Bacillota; class Bacilli; order Caryophanales; family Bacillaceae; genus Niallia; species Niallia sp. MER 6. The sequence goes on from NZ_JAMAUK010000004.1 coordinate 167,083, forward strand.
GGCGTTCCCAACCAGAATACAGAGCGATTAAAGAAAAGTATTCTCTTTTTGAAATAACCCATCAGCCAGAACTTTGTGCATATGTTACAAAGCTGCCTGTCGATCAGTACAATGTCGATGCGGCGGTACTATACAAGGATATTATGACACCTCTTCCTGCAATCGGCGTTGATGTGGAGATTAAATCAGGTATTGGCCCTGTTATTGATAATCCTATTATATCAATGGAAGACGTAGCAAAGCTCGGTGTGTTAAACCCTGAGCAAGATATTAAATATGTGCTGGACACAATTAAATTATTGACAGAAGAGCAGCTGGATGTACCGTTAATCGGCTTTTCAGGAGCGCCATTTACACTTGCCAGCTATATGATTGAAGGCGGACCTTCAAAAAACTATCATAAGACAAAAGCTTTTATGTACTCACAGCCAGAGGCTTGGGCTTTATTGATGGAAAAGCTGGGAAGCATGGTCGTTACATATGCAAAATCCCAGATAAATGCAGGAGCAAGTGCTATTCAAATCTTTGATTCATGGGTAGGTGCACTGAATGTAGCGGATTACCGTACTTTCATTAAGCCAGTCATGGAAAAGATATTTACTGATTTAAGAAGCGAAAACACACCGCTTATTATGCACGGTGTTGGTGCTAGCCATCTTGCCCTTGAATGGAACAGCCTCCCGTTAGATGTTGTAGGGCTTGATTGGCGACTGCCTATTAAAGAAGCGCGGGACTTAGGAGTGACGAAAGCAGTTCAAGGCAATCTTGACCCAGCGGTACTACTGGCACCATGGAATGTCATTGAAGAGAGAGTGAAGGAAATACTGGATCAAGGCATGCAGCAGGACGGATTTATCTTTAATCTCGGTCATGGTGTATTCCCGGAAGTAGACCCGGCTGTCTTGAAAAAACTGACAAGCTTTGTGCATGAGTATTCAGCTGCAAAAAAAGCCTAATAGACAATCAAACTATAGAAATGAGTGATAATAAATGAGCAGAAAAAAAATGGGGCTGTTAGTAATGGCCTACGGAACTCCATATAAAGAAGAAGATATCGAAAGATACTATACACATATTAGACATGGCAGAAGACCAACTGATGAGATGTTGGAAGACTTGAGAAGCCGCTATGAAGCAATAGGTGGAATTTCTCCGCTGGCAAAAATTACGCAGGAGCAGGCTGAACGACTCGAAGCCCATCTTAATTCCATTCAAGAAGATATTGAATTTAAGATGTACATCGGTTTGAAGCATATTGAACCATTTGTCGAAGATGCTGTTAAAAGCATGCATGCTGACGGAATCACGGAAGCGGTAAGTATTGTATTAGCACCACATTTCTCCACATTCAGCATTAAGTCATATAACGGCAGAGCGAAACAAGCAGCCGAAGAGCTTGGCGGGTTAACTATTCACAGTGTTGAAAGCTGGTATGATGAGCCGAAGTTCATCGAGTATTGGTCTAAAAAGGTTCAGGAGACTTTCAGCAAAATGTCAGAAGAAGAAAGAAGCAATGCTGCTTTAATTGTTTCAGCGCACAGCTTGCCTGAAAAGATTCTTCAATACGGTGATCCTTATCCAGATCAATTGAAAGAAACAGCTGATTTGATTGCAAAATCTGCTGGTGTTTCTAATTATTATATCGGCTGGCAAAGTGCTGGTAACACACCAGACCCTTGGCTTGGCCCAGATGTTCAAGATTTAACAAGAGATCTTTATGAAAAACATGGATATAAAGCATTTGTTTATACGCCAGTCGGTTTTGTGGCAGACCACCTTGAAGTGCTTTATGATAATGACTATGAGTGCCTTGTTGTTACAAAAGATATCGGTGCGTCTTACTACAGACCAGAAATGCCGAATGCACAGCCTGAATTTATTGATGCGCTGGCAACGGTTGTTTTAAACAGCTTGTCTGTTCACTCTAAATAAGTAATTTTTTAGCGGCTGATATTTTTCTTAGAAAAATTCAGCCGCTTCTTGTTGCACTAGTTTTTTTGATATGTTATATTCATAACTGTACTAAATGACCAAATTTCTCATTTGGTCATTTTTAGTTTTTAATAGAAATACAGACTTATTTTTCATGACTTGAGGTGAAGCATTTTGGCTATGGATCGGAAGAAGATGATACTGGAAGCTGCTGCGAAGTCCTTTTCTATGTTTGGCTATAAAGCAACAACGATGGACCAAGTGGCGAAAATAGCAAATGTCGGCAAAGGAACTATTTATACGTTTTTCAAAAATAAGGAACAGCTTTTTGATGAGATTATCACAGGGCTTATTTTGGAAATGAAGGCAGAGGCAGACGCCTCCTTTGATCCAGGTTCTAGCTTTATGGACAATGTTCATCGGACACTAATTCGGATGCTTGAATACAGAAAAGAGCATCAGCTTACGATAAAGTTGTTTGAAGAGCAAAAGGAAATGGGAACATTAGAAGTGAAGGAAGTACTTAACCGCCTGGAAAACGCTATTCTTAGCTATATGAAGGGACATGTACAAGAAGCTATCAGCAAAGGAGAAATACAGCCTTGTGACCCTGAGCTGACTTCATTTATTATCTTTAAAATGTATATCTCCTTAATTTTTGATTGGGAAAAAAACCATCCCCCCCTTCAGTCAGAGGAGATCGCCTTAACTGTTGAAAGGTCCTTATTAAAGGGATTGTCTACTAGATAGTCCTCTTTTTTTAGAAATAAAAATGACCAAATGAACAAAACGGTCAGTAAAATGGAGTGGTTTTCAATGAAACAAAATTTATTAAAAGCAGAGCTGACCTCAATATTCAAAAATCGGATGAAGCTTATTTCCATCTTGGCCATTATATTTATTCCGATATTATATGCAGGAATTTATCTATGGGCGTTTTGGGATCCATATGGACATTTAGAGAAGCTCCCAGTTGCTGTCGTTAATGAGGACAGCGGTGCAGAAATGAATGATGAAAAACTGGAGGTCGGCAAAGATTTAGTCGACAACCTGAAGGACAGCAAGGATTTCGACTTTCAGTTTGTAGATAAAGAGGAAGGTTACAAAGGGTTAGAAAATCAGAAATATTATATGCTGATTGAAATACCAAAGGATTTCTCTGAAAATGCAACGACATTGCTTGATGATAATCCGAAAAAATTGGATTTAAAATATGTCTCTAATCCAGGTTTTAATTTTATCTCCTCCCAAATCGGCAATTCAGCTGTTGAAAAGATAAAGGAGGGTGTCGGCAAGGAAGTAACAGAGACATATGCTGAATCTGTTTTTGAAAATATAAGCAAAATGGCATCAGGGCTTGAAGATGCGAGCACTGGAGCAAAGGACCTTAGTGACGGAACAGATAAGGTCAATAAAGGTACACAGGAAGTTTATAAGAATTTGCAAACACTTGCCGAGAAATCGGTTGAATTTACAGATGGAATCAATACAGCCAATTCTGGAGCAAAGGAGCTTCTGACTGGAGCAGAAAGCCTTTCAGATGGATTAGGTCAGCTGCAAGACGGCCATAAAGAGCTCGCTGATGCAGCAGCTAAGCTGCAAGGCGGAGACCAATCGATTTTAAATGGTATCACTTCAACAAAAGAAGGAGCGGAAAAGCTACAAAGCAGCATCCCTTCGTTAATAGCAGGAACAGATGAGTTGAAAACAGGCGCAAACTCTCTTACTTCAGGACTGCAGGAGTGGAGCAGCAACTCTGAAAAGTTAGCTGACGGAGCCTTGCAAGTAAATGAAGGAGCAAAACAAGTGCAGGAAACAGTAAATTCCATCCTGCCAATGCTTGACGGGTTGCCTGAGGATAAGAAGCAAGAAGTTCAGGCAGCACTTCAAAGTCTTGTAGACGGCAGTGGCCAAATTGCGACAAACACGCAAGCTCTTCAGCAAGGAGCAGATAAATTGGCTCAAGGAGGACAAAGCTTATCTGCCGGCTTGAATCAGTTAAGTGACGGAGAACAGCAGCTTCAAGCTGGAGCTCAGCAGCTTGCAGATGGAACTGCACAGCTGGAGGATGGCTCTAAACAGCAGGTTGCAGGCCAGGAGCAGTTTATTGCAGGCATGAACCAATACTCTACAGAGTTTTCTAAAGCTGCAAGTGGTTCTAATGAACTTGTGACAGGAGTTAATTCATTGCTGACAGGTATGAATCAATTGTCTTCAGGTTCTAGTGCTTTATCTGAAGGGACTAGTAAGCTAGAATCCGGATCGAAGGATCTTGCAGATGGAACTGCTTCCTTATCAACAGGCAGCAAGGAGCTGTCAGATAAGCTGGCAGATGGTGCTGATGATGCAAGCTCTATCCACTCTGATGATAAGACGTATGATATGATGGCAGAACCAGTTACTGTGTCAGATGAAAAAGTTTCAGATGTTCCTAACTACGGAACAGGATTGGCTCCTTATTTCATCTCATTAGGATTATTTGTTGGTGCATTAATGCTTTCTATCGTGTTCTCATTCAATGAGCCGGAAGGAGTTCCTAAAAACGGACTGCGCTGGTTCTTAAGTAAAGCGGTCATTCTTGCTGGGGTGGGAATTCTGCAGGCACTTGTAGCTTCATTTGTGCTGCTTAAGGTGCTTGGAATGGAAGTGCAGAGCATCCCATTATTTATTCTGTTTACGGTTATTGCGAGTCTCGTATTCTTTTCTATCATTCAGTTCTTTGTGACAATTTTGGGGAATCCAGGACGTTTCATCGTTGTCCTTCTTTTGATTTTCCAATTGACAACAAGCGGCGGAACATTCCCTTTAGAGCTTATACCTGATTTTATGCAGCATATCCATGCATTGCTGCCAATGTCTTATTCAGTATCAGGCTTAAGGGCGGTCATTTCGACAGGAGACTTCGACTTTATGTGGCATAATGCGAGGATTTTGGCAATGTACCCAATCTTCTTTATTGCTGGTACGCTTCTATACTTCATAGTTGCTCATAAACGCCAGTTTGCAGAGACTGCAGCAGAATAAACCTGTGAGTTAAGGCCGGGCAAGGAGCCCGGCCTTTTCTTTGAGTTAGATAGTAGGTTTTAGATTCCTGACTTTACCACAAGAAAAAAGGATACAAATAAAGTGCTAATTCGACGAATTTTAGTTATAGTATAAAGGGGCTAGTTTATTCTTTTAATAGAAGATATGCTATATTTAATCAGAATAACGGAAAAGAGGGTGTACATATGCTGTTTATTGATAATAAGGGCATTACAGATCCGCGCATTAACTTGGCGATTGAAGAATATGCGCTGAAAAATCTCGATATTAATGAAACATACCTATTATTTTATATAAATGAACCATCTATCATCATCGGCAAAAACCAGAACACAATTGAAGAAATTAACACAGAATATGTCGAGTCAAACGGAATTCACGTAGTCAGAAGGCTTTCTGGCGGCGGGGCTGTTTACCATGATAAAGGTAATTTGAACTTCAGCTTTATCACAAAGGATGACGGTGACAGTTTTCATAATTTCCGCAAATTTACAGAGCCTGTTGTCAAGGCACTGCAAAGCATGGGTGTTGATGCTGAGTTAAGCGGCCGCAATGATTTGCTGGCAGAAGGCAGAAAGATTTCTGGGAATGCCCAATTCTCCACAAAAGGGAGAATGTTCAGTCATGGCACCCTGTTGTTCGATTCAGAAATGGATCATATTGTTTCTGCATTAAAAGTTAGAAAAGATAAAATCGAATCAAAAGGGATTAAATCTGTCAGAAGCCGTGTTGCTAATATTACAGAATTCCTGAGAGAGAAAATGGAAATTGAAGAATTTAAACGCCTTATCTTGGCTTACCTGTTTGAAGGGGAAGAAAATATCCAGGAATACGTTCTAACAGAAAAAGATTGGGAAAACATCCATGCTCTTTCAAAGGAACGTTACCAAAACTGGGATTGGAATTATGGAAAATCACCAAAGTTCAATTTGCAGCATTCCCATCGTTTCCCTGTTGGACAAGTTGATGTCCGCTTTGATGTCGCAAAAGGAATCATTAAAAACTGTAAAATATATGGTGATTTCTTTGGAGTCGGCGATGTTTCTGACATTGAGAACAAGCTGATTGGTTTGCGCTATGACCGCAGTGAACTAGAAAAGGCTCTTGAGGAAACATCAATCAAGCATTATTTCGGCAATATCACGAAGGAAGACTTCCTTCATTTAATATATTAATCCGCTGTACTGGGTTTATTAGCCCAGTGCTTTTTTTGTTTAGCGGTGTTGTTTAGTCCATTTAAAACTTCTTGTTCTAAATGTCGTCTTTTAGTCTTATTAATAGTAACAAGGGTTGTACAAGGCAAGGAGGGGAATAATGGCAAGAAAAATAGGTTTTTACTCAGTATTATTATTCATCATGTACGGCTTATTTTTTTATTGGTATTTGTTTTATTTCGCAGATTCAAAGCTCCCTTTTGAATACCAAGGATCCGCCGCAGATCCATCCACCTTTCTGAATAGCAGAGAGCTGGGATTAAGTGAGGAATATTCTAAACTAAAGAACTTTTTATTCTTTATTTCCACTCCCTTTGAATGGCTGATCTATCTGTTTATTCTGCTGTTTGGCTTCTCAAAAGCCTTCCGCAAATGGGGAGAGGAGTCAGGAAAATATAAAATCATCCAAAAAGCGATTTATTTGTTTTGGCTCCATTTAATGGCTTATGCAGTTTCCTTTCCTTTAAGCTATTTGGGCTATAAGCTTTCACGAGATTATCATATTTCCACACAAAGCTTTCCTTCGTGGATGAAAGACGAGCTGATAGATTTTTGGGTCAATTATGCAACTGTTTTTGTTATTTTTACCGTCCTGTATTGGCTGATGAGCAAAAGCAAAAAGCGCTGGTGGCTTTATGCGTGGCTGCTGTCTGTCCCATTCACATTGTTTATGACATTTATCCAGCCAGTCATCATTGACCCGCTGTATAACAACTTTACTGCCTTAAGTGATGAGAAGCTGGAGGAGAAAATCCTCGCATTGGCTAAAGAGTCCAACATCCCTGCAGAGCATGTGTTTGAGGTGAATATGTCAGACAAAACCAATGCCTTAAATGCCTATGTAACGGGAATTGGCAGTAATTCGAGAATCGTACTTTGGGATACTACACTTCAGGAACTAAAAGACAATGAGATTCTGTTTGTCATGGCCCATGAAATGGCACATTATGTTGAAAAGCATATTTACTTTGGAATCGGTTTGTCTCTTGTGCTGTCATTTTTCGGCCTTTATCTCATTTACAGGCTGATGAACCTAATTATTAATAGGTGCGGTCCTGCTCTAAAAGTTTCTAAGGTTGAGGATATTCAATCCTTCCCTTTAGTCCTACTGCTTATTTCGATGCTGCTGTTTATTGCAAATCCGTTTGCTAATGTTGTTTCGAGATATGAGGAGAAGAGGGCAGACAATTATGCAGTTGCTTTAACGGAAGATCCTGAAGCAGGAATAACAACCTTTCAAAAGCTTGCAAAAACCGGCCTCAGCGAAGTTAATCCGCCATTGCTTGTTAAAGTATTTCGCTACAGCCATCCAACGATGCTTGAAAGAATATCTGCCTTGGAAGAGAAGAGTATTTTAATCAAGAACAATACTGACTAGGCAAAAAAAAACGCTTATCTCTAATGAAGGGATAGCGTTTTTTTATATGAGTAAAATCACAAAAAAAGGCATCTATCAGGAATGCTTAACAAGTCCTAAATAGATGCCCTACTGCGGAATTTAATTATCGAAGCGCTTACATAAATCCGTATATTGTTTGCTCAGCCGAATAAATTCAGCTTCATTTCGTTCGTCTATGGCGTGATCAATTTGAGTCATTAAACTGGCTTTCTCTAAATTCCATTGAATTTCAGTAAGAAGCATGTCGATGTAAAGTTCTTTCACATAAGTCTCTTTCGCTTTGTGTCTATTCATAGCACTTAACTTAGTTAACTCTGTGTACGACTTTTCATTCATTGGACTCACCCCTGATGCCTTTTTAATATTATATGGCAAAAATAAGAAAATATCAATAAAATAATTTAAAAATTTTGAAAACAAAGCGGATTTTTGAACTATTTAAGACGATTCGCTAACCGCTTACATTTCTAGGAATTGACATGCTATAATGCAACCGATGTAAGTTAATACAGCAGTGCTCTAATTACCAGAAAGGAGAAACAATAATGGCTGAAAAACGGAAAAATATCGACCTGTATGAAGTGAATTATCACACGCTTGCAATCCTGCCTGAATTACAGAAGAATGGCGAAGTTTATTCTAAAATATATGAAGGAGCCAATATTTATATGTGCAAACTAGCGCCAGGTAAAATAATTAAGCGAAGCTGTGAGTATTTCGGATGCACATATGAGGGGAAACGAAAGGGTACGAGGGCATTGATGAATTATCAGCATAAATTGCCGATATCCATTGATTCGAAAAGCACTATTTATGCATTTCCCACTCATTCTCCTTCAAACCATGCATGCATGTGGTTTTTTCTTCATCATATTTCAGACAGAGTAGTAGAGGGAGAAGGTAAAACGACTGTTATATTCCGCAATGACCGAAGACTGTCTATCGATGTATCTTTCCATACCTTCAATAACCAAATATTAAGAACAAATTTGCTGCAAACAAAAATCCGCCACAATCAGGAAGACAGTGAAAATCCGTTGTAAAGTATGTATACCCTGTAATAAGACAAGTTAAACTGCTCTCATCCGGTATGCCGCTTGTACAGATAATATTCCAATAGCTCTTGGACACGATTGCGAAGCCTTGGGTTGAAATAGTTATGATATTCTTCGTAACCATTGTATAGGAATAAATACATCGTGAAGGCTTCATCCCTTTTTACCTCTTCCACCTTCATCTTATGCTTTTGCATATATTCCTTTGTTTCCCGAAGTTCTGTATGAATTGTCTTCATCGTAATTTCCACAAGGTCAATATAAGGCTGTTTTAGTTTAAAACTGCTCTGCTTGATTGTCAGGAGGTCGCGGTTTAGAACGGTTAACAGCATGGGAAGATAAATGGCTTGCTCCATAATATATCTATCCTTCTCCGGTATGCGCGTCATAGTCAATCTTCTCCTTGAAATCTTTATAAGAACAAATGTTCTATTTAGATAGTACAATATTTGCCTGATCCTTTCAAGCTGTGTAAAATAAAAAATCCTGCAGCTCTTTTTTTGGCCTTCGCTTATTTTCTTTCAAAAAAGAAATTAAATGCAATGCTCCTGAAGGAAATTTATTTCTAATGTCGAAATAAGATATAGCTAATAAAGGGAGGAATTGTGACATGGGAGAATCGAGAAAAGTAACGTCTGAGGATTTATACAAATTAAAATCAATTGTTGATCCGCAAGCAAGCCCGGATGGGAAGGGATTTCTATATGTAGTGACAGGCATTTCGGAAGACAAGGATGCTTATTACTCCAATATCTATTATCAGAGCTTAGAGGACAGCAGCAAAAGCTATCAGTGGACGTTTGGAGAGCATCGCAACACATCGCCAAGATGGTCGCCAAACGGCGAGGAAATCGCATTTGTTTCGAATCGAAGCGGAAAAAACCAAATTTACGTGCTGAACAAAAACGGCGGAGAAGCAAAGCAGCTTACATTTGTGCGCAATGGTGCTTCTAACCCTGTTTGGTCTGCTGACGGCAGTGAGATTGCGTTCCAAACGAGCATTGGTAAAAAGGAAAGCCTTCAGGATAAGGAAATTACCGAAAAGACGGAAGAGAAACCACAAGCATTAGAAGTGGATATGATGAAATATAAATCAGACAGTGCAGGCTTTTGGAATGGCAGTTACAGCCATATCGCAATCGTAAATAAAGAAACAGCAGAACTGAAGGAAGTCACTTCAGGAGAAAATGACTATTACTTAGAAAGCTGGTCTCCAGATGGAAAGTATCTTGCTATTACAGCAGATGAAAGTGAGGATAAAGACTTCAGTTTCGAATCGGATGTATATCTGTACGCCTTAGAAACGAAAGAATGGAAGAAAATCACAGAAAGCAATGGCCAATTTGGAAGAGTAACTTGGTCGCCTAACAGCCAAAAAATCGGCATTATTGGCAGCGGTAGAGAATACGAAAATGCTACCTTGTATAAAATCTGGGTTTATGATTTGAACAGGGAAGAGCTCCGCTGCTTAACAGAAGATTGGGATGTGAATGTCGGCGATTTTGCGATTGGAGATTTTCAGCAAGGAGCAGTTACACCAGGAATTCTATGGGGCGAGGATAATAATAGCTTTGTTTTTCTTGCGACAGACCATGGTAATACTATTGTTTATTTTGGCAATGAGGAGGGAGCAATCTATCCAAGTCTGATTGACAATCAGCATGTGTACGGGCTGTCTACTGGCGGAAGCTTAAAGCAGGCGATTGTTGCAATCAGCAAACCGACAGAACCAGGTGATTTATACAGCCTGAACTTAGAAACAGGCGAAACAGTTAAACTGACAGATGTGAATAAGGAATTTACAGAAACACATAGCTTTGCACCAGCAGAACCAATCGAGCTGACATCAAGAGACGGCTGGCAATTACATGGCTGGGTGATGAAGCCTGCTGATTATAAGGAAGGAGAAAAATATCCTCTTGTTCTTGAAATTCATGGCGGTCCGCACGCAATGTATGCTAATTCCTATTTTCATGAGTTTCAAACACTTGCAGCAAATGGTTATGCCGTGCTGTTCATTAATCCGCGCGGAAGCCACGGATATGGTCAGCATTTTGTCGATGCGGTTAGAGGCGATTATGGCGGCAAGGACTATGAGGATGTAATGGATGCTGTTGACTACGCATGTGCAAACTTTGATTTCATAGATGAAACCCGCCTTGGAGTAACAGGAGGAAGCTATGGCGGATTTATGACAAACTGGATTGTCGGCCATACAAATCGCTTTAAGGCTGCAGTTACACAGCGTTCGATTTCCAACTGGATCAGCTTCTATGGTGTTAGTGATATCGGCTATTATTTCTCTGATTGGCAAATTAAAGCAGACTTGAATGATATCGAAACATTATGGAAGCATTCACCGTTAGCATACGCCAATAATATTGAAACTCCGCTGTTAATTTTGCACGGTGAAAAGGACTTCCGTTGTCCAATTGAGCAGGCAGAGCAGTTGTTTATTGCACTTAAAAAGCAGAAAAAGACAACGAAATTTGTCCGCTTCCCAGAATCCAATCATGAATTATCTAGAAGCGGCAAACCAACATTGCGCATTTCCCGTTTGAATTATATTAATAATTGGTTTATTGATTATTTGTAATATAAAGAATCGCTTGCCCTAATAGGCAGGCGATTTTTTTATGCGAAATAAGCTTTGATGAGAAAAGAGTCTTTTAATATTAAAATCATCTTAAGTTCCTTAAATGTAATTAAAAATATGGAAATTAAATGTTTGCATATCTATTTATCTGATATGATAATAGATAATACGTATCCTTTATACGTAAGAGTATTTTATTCTTTTAAGGGTAACAATGGAAAAGAAACTTATGTTTATCATAAAACGTTAGAATAGATAAAAGCTAAGAAAGGAAACAATGGAGGATGGAGCGATCAGAGTATAGACAAACCAGAAAGAAAAAAAGAAAGCTGAGAAAAGGCAGAGTCTTTTTCTTGTTTCTTGTTTTGTTGATAATATTTGCGGCTGTATACATATTTGTTCAATATAATGCCGGGAAAAAAAAGGCACTGGAAAATGGTGCAATAGAAAAGGTTGAATATGAATTTAATGGGGAAAAAGACCAGTATGGCGGGACTAATGTCCTTTTATTAGGTAGTGATGCTAGAGAAGGAGATACAAAATACCGCACAGACACGATTATGGTAGCCCAGTTTCATCCGGACAAGGGCACATATAAACTAATTTCCTTAATGCGTGATATGTATGTTGATATACCTGGAAACGGTCAGGGCAGAATTAACACAGCTTTCACAATTGGCGGACCAGAGCTGTTGCGGCAAACAATCAAGGAGAACTTTGATATAGACCTTCAATATTACGCAATTGTCAATTTCCAAGGATTTGAGGCGCTTATTGATGAGACATTCCCAGATGGGGTGGAGATAGACGTCGAAAAGAGGATGTCAGAGAATATTGGGGTAACATTGGAGCCTGGCCTGCAAAAGCTGAACGGAAAGCAGCTGCTTGGTTATGTGCGCTTTAGACATGATGCTATCTCTGATTTCGGTAGGGTAGAAAGACAGCAAAAAACCCTTGAAGCACTTGCTTCACAAATTTCAGGGGTGCAGACAGTTGCTAAACTCCCTAAATTGGCTGGTGTTATGATGCCGTATATTAATACGAGCATGAGTACAAAAGACATCTTGTATATTGGGTCTGATTTAATTCGCAATAAAGACCAAGAAGTAGAGACATTGAGAGTTCCTGTTGATGGGACTTATCAAGATCTTCGAGTCAATGGTTCTGCTGTGCTTGATGTAGATATAGACACAAATAAAGAAGAAATACATGAGTTTTTATCTAAATAAAGGGAGACTAAAGCAAATATACTGTATTTAGGGACGATAAGCGGATTTTTGTTAAGTAACCTTAGCGCTAACTAGCGTTTCGTATTGGTCTGCTGAGAAACATAAACCTGCTTGAAATGATATGCCAAGGAGTTTTCGTTTATGGATATAGCTACAATAAAAGAATGGTTTACACTAGATAATATCATGCAATTAATAGAGAGCTACCGGGCGTTCGGTCCGTTGCCAGGCATTTTGCTGCCTTTACTAGAATCGTTTGTCCCTTTTCTGCCGCTATTTTTGTTCATTTTGGCAAATGTGAATGCCTTTGGGTTTTGGCTCGGCTTCCTGTTTTCATGGATAGGAACTTGCGGAGGGGCGCTGCTCGTATTTTTGCTTGTTAGAAAATATGGACAAAAGAGGCTTTTGCGCTTTATTCGTAACCATAAAAAAGTGCAAAAGCTCATGGTTTGGATAGAGAGACATGGGTTTGGACCGCTGTTTATCTTGCTGTGTTTTCCTTTCACCCCGTCGGCTTTAGTAAATATTGTGGCAGGTCTCTCCCGTATCCGTGTAAAACAATATTTTCTTGCTGTTGTGGCAGGCAAGCTAGTCATGATCAGCACCATAAGCTTTATTGGTTATGACTTGAAGTCGATGATTACACATCCGATACGGACAATTCCAGTTGCAATCGCGATTTTTATCCTATGGTATGTAGGAAAAAGAGTCGAGGCAAGAATGAATGTTACGGCAGAAAAAGAAAGAGAAAGAGAACATGGAAATTAATGTTCCAAACAATGCATGGAGGAGATAGCATTTGAAAGAAGCAATAAAAAGAGAAAGCATAGAATGGATTAAAGCATTTGCTATCGGAATCATCATCTTTGTTATCATTCGCGCATTCTTTTTCTCCAATTATGTGGTTGAGGGCGAATCGATGATGCCTACATTGCAGGATGGAGATAAATTAGTCGTTAATAAGATTGGCTATAAAGTCAGTGATTTTCATCATTTTGATGTGATTGTTTTCCACGCGAATGATAAAGAAGACTATGTAAAAAGGGTGATAGGTGTTCCAGGGGATAAGATTGAGTATAAGGATGATCACCTGTATATTAACGGAAAAAAATATGAAGAGAATTTTTTGGATGCTTACCGTAGTCAAGTAAGTGCTGGAAAGCTGACAGGGGATTTTACCCTTGAGGAAATTACTGGAGAACAAGCAGTGCCGAAAGGAAAGCTGTTTGTGCTCGGTGATAATCGGCTGGGCAGCTGGGACAGCAGACATTTTGGTTTTATAAATATCGATCAGGTAGTCGGCAAAGTTTCTTTACGTTACTGGCCGCTCCGTGATACTCAATTTTCCTTTTAAGAATGGGCTCTTTTAGAGCCTTTTTTTTATGGAATAACCGTGAAAATATTGGCAAGTGGAATCCAAGTACTCTTTCATACGGAAACGTTTGTTTCTATGATATTATAAAGAGAGAAATTAAGTTCGAGGAGGCAATTATGTCTGTTAGATTATTATCCGGACGATCAGGCAGCGGAAAGACTGCCTTTTGTATAGATTCGATTCGGGAGAAACTGTTCGCAGATCCTGAAGGCAATCCAATTATTTACTTAGTGCCAGATCAAATGACATTTCTGTCAGACCAAAGCTTGGCTGCGAGCGAAGGGCTTGGCGGCATGTTCCGTGCCCAAGTTTACAGCTTTACAAGACTTGCGTGGAGGGTTTTGCAGGAGACTGGAGGCATCTCGAGACAGCATATTAACAGCGTCGGAATCAGCATGCTCATCCGCAGCATTATCGAAGAAAAGAAAGAAGAGTTGTTCCTGTTTAAGAAGGTGGCAGACAAGAACGGCTTTATTGGACAAGTCGAACAGCTTGTAACAGAATTCAGAAGATATTGCGTTACACCAGAGGAGCTTGACAGCAGGCAGCAAGACATAGAGGGAGCTGGAGATGGCGACAAGGCTCTTTTGGACAAACTGCATGATTTGGAAATTATTTATCAAAGCTTCGAGGAAAATATGCTGGGCAAGTATATTGATGGAGAAGATTATTTCCGCCTCCTTGCAGAGAAAATCAACAGCTCTGAATATTTAAAGAAAGCAGAAGTTTACATTGACGGTTTCTACAGCTTTACACCGCAGGAATATTTAATTATTCAGGAGCTTATCCAGGTTTGTGAGAATGTAACGATTACTTTTACTATGGACAAGCCTGACCGAAACAGTTTTGCAGATGAATTAGACCTTTTCCGGATGTCAAAGGAAACTTACGCAACTGTTTATGAAATGGCAAGACAAATCGGTGTGGAAGTAGAGGAGGAAAATTTTGCTGAAGTGCATAAAAATATGCACCACTCCCTTCAACATATCGAGGCACATTTTGACAGCAGGCCAGCTCTCCCGTTTTTTGGAGAAAGTGCTGTGTTGTTTGCAGAAAGCGTTAATCCGAGGGCAGAAATAGAGGGCATTGCTCGGGAAATTAAAAAGCTTATTAGAAAAAACGGCTACCGCTATCGTGATATTAGTCTCTTATCCCGGAATACGGTAGAATACCAAAATATAATAGAAACTATCTTTGCCGATTATGAAATTCCTTTTTTTATTGACCAGAAAAGAACGATGCATTTCCATCCGCTTGTCGAGCTGATTCGCTCTACCTTGGAAATAATAGAAACAAACTGGCGGTACGAGCCTGTTTTCAGGGCAATTAAGACAGAGCTGCTGTTTCCAATGCATATGCAAAAGCGCAACATCAGAGAAAATGTGGACAAGCTAGAAAACTACTGCTTAGCATATGGAATAAAGGGAGAAAAATGGACGAGCAAGGAACGCTGGAAATATAGAAGATTTCAAGGGCTAGAATGGGATCAAGGGGTACAGACAGACAGTGAAAGACAAATGGAGCAGGAGCTGAATGAGCTTCGCCTTTCATTGGCTGCACCGATTACACGGCTGGCCACCAGGCTGAAGAGAGCAAAATCAGGAAGAGCAAAATGTGAGGCTCTATATCTCTACTTGGAAGAACTAGAGGTTCCAGAAAAAATGGAATTATGGAAAGTGGAGCTTGAAGAGCAGGGGGAGCTTGTTAAAGCAGGTGAACACGACCAAGCGTGGAACAGCATCATAGACCTTCTCGATCAATTTGTTGAGATTTTAGGAGACGAGGAGATAGCAAGAAAACAATTTGCGACCATATTGGATGCTGGGCTTGATACCCTTAAGTTTTCTTTAGTTCCGCCAGCAATAGATCAGGTGCTTATTGCTGATCTTGAGAACTCCAGGCTTGGCACCATAAAGGCTGCCTTTGTTATCGGGATGAATGAAGGGGTTTTTCCTGCCAAGTTTACAGATGAAGGGATTTTTGCAGACAGTGACAGGGAAAGTCTTGTAGAAGCTGGAATGAAGCTAGCACCTACAAGCAAAACTAGATTGCTTGATGAAGAGTTTCTTGCATACAAAGCATTTACAACACCGTCTGACAGATTGTATTTAACATACCCGCTGGCAAATGATGAAGGCAAATCTCTGCTGCCATCTGTGTATGTAAAACGGATGCGCGATTTTGTGCCAGAAGCAAAAACGCTCTACTTTATGGCTGATCCTAAGGATCTTTCCAGTCTCGGACAGCTCGATTATGCAGTTGATATGAGAACAAGCTTGTCTTACTTAAATGGCCAGCTGCAGCTGAAGAAAAGAAATTACCAAATTTATGATTTTTGGTGGGATGTTTATAACACCTATATAGAAGACCCTAAATTCCAGCCAATCGCGAAAAAAGTGTTCTCAAGCTTAACCTATCAAAACAGGACGAGTGAGCTCACAGAAGAAACGAGCAGCGATTTATATGGGGAAAGCATAACAGCGAGTGTTTCACGGATGGAATTGTTCCAGTCATGTCCGTTTTCTCATTTTGCCACACATGGCTTAAAGCTTAGAGAGAGACAAGTGTACAGACTTGAGGCGCCTGCTATTGGAGACTTATTTCATGCTGCCTTGAAATATATTGCTGAAACAGTGCTTCATGAAAATATGATGTGGTCGGATTTGACGAGACAGCAATGTGAGGTTCTAGCAAAAGATGCTGTCGAAATGCTTGCTCCTAAATTGCAAAATGAGATATTGCTGAGCACAAACAGACATCACTATATTAAGAGAAAGCTGGAGCAGATTATTAGCAGAGCTTCTTTCATCCTGAGCGAGCATGCCAAATACAGCGGCTTTGCACCGATTGATTTGGAGCTGGAATTTGGGCCGAAAGGCAAGCTTCCGCCAATGGCCTTTTCGTTAAAGAATGGCACGAAAATGGAGCTTGTCGGCAGGATTGACCGTGTTGACAAAGCTGAGCTTGATAATGAAGTATATTTGCGTGTAATCGATTATAAATCAAGTGCACATGAACTCAATATGAATGAAGTATATTACGGCCTGTCTTTGCAAATGCTGACATATTTAGATTTGATTATTTCCAACAGCAGCATTCTTGTTGATAAAGAAGCAAATCCTGCAGGAGTGCTATACTTCCATGTCCATAATCCAATCTTGAGCAGCAAGAAAATCTTGACGCTTGATGAAATCGAAGAGGAATTGTTTAAAAAGTTTAAGATGAATGGATTAATGCTTGGAAAAGAGGAAGTTATTAAGCTGATGGACGGCAGTCTTGAAAAAGGCGATTCACCTATTGTTCCAGCAGGTGTGAAAACAGACGGAACATTAACGAAACGTTCTAAAGTTGCAAGCAGGGAGGACTTTTATTCCCTTCAGAAATTTGTTCGCCATAAATATGTGGAAACAGGCAATAAAATAATTGGCGGCAATGTTGATATTTCTCCGTATCAATTAAAAGAAAAATCACCATGTACATTTTGTTCATTCAAGTCTGTCTGTCAGTTCGATGAAGGTCTTGAATCAAACCAATATCGAAAGCTGCAAACCTTCTCGAAGGAAGAAGCACTTGATTTGATCAGAAAGGAGGCAAACACACATGAAGAGTATTGATATACCGCCGAAACCGCTTGATGCGACCTGGACAGATGATCAATGGAAAGCAATCAGCTTGAGCGGAAATGATATTTTAGTGGCAGCTGCGGCAGGATCAGGAAAAACAGCCGTTCTTGTAGAAAGAATGATACGCAAGATTGTTTCTGATAATCCAATAAATGTTGATGAGCTGCTTGTTGTTACATTTACTAATGCATCAGCGGCAGAAATGAAGCATCGTATTGGAGATGTGCTTGAAAAGGAGATAAATGCTAATCCAAAATCACAGCACTTGAAAAAACAATTAGTTCTATTGAATAAGGCCCATATATCAACTATTCATTCTTTTTGCTTAGAAGTAATCCGCAAATATTATTATATGATTGACCTGGACCCTGGCTTTCGCATTGCTGATGAGACAGAAGCACAATTGATGCGGGATGAATGTGTGGAAGATTTATTTGAGGAAGAATATGGACAAAGTGAAAATTCGGCATTTTTTGATTTAGTTGATGCCTTCACAAATGATAGAAGTGATGATGCACTTCAGAAAATCATACAGGAAGTGTATGATTTTTCACGGGCAAATCCTTCTCCGTCGGCGTATTTGGAGTCTTTAGCAAATATGTATGACATCGAGGAAACGGCGGCAATTGAAGACCTTCCATTTGCAAAAGAGCTGCTTGCAGATATAGGGCTTCAATTGGACGGAGTTCGGCAGCTTTTGGAATATGGATTAGAATTGACGAAGCGTCCTTTCGGTCCTGCGCCAAGAGCGGGCAATTTTGTTGATGATTTACATCTTTTGGACATTATTCAAAAGGCGAAAGACGACTCATGGAAAACGATGTATGACGCGATGCAAACATTGAAATTCTCAAGAGCTAAGGCATGCAAAGGGGATGAGTATGATCCTGCTTTAATTGAAGAAGCCCAAAAGGTCAGAGATAGAGCGAAAAAAATATTGCAGGAGCTGCAGAGTGAATTATTCGGCAGGCTGCCTGAAGGTTTTATAAAAGACATGCGAGAAATGAAAGTCCATGTGGAAACATTGACGAGACTTGTAGCTTCCTTCTCCGATCGTTTCCAAAGAATGAAATCGGAAAAAGGCTTAGTCGATTTTGCTGACTTAGAGCATTACTGTTTGGAGATTTTACGTGAGCCTGAAGCAAAAGAGCTTGTGCCGTCTGTGGCAGCAGTGCAATACCGCAAGCAGTTTAAGGAAGTGCTGATAGATGAGTATCAGGATGTCAACATGGTGCAGGAGTCCATATTGCAGCTTGTTACGGCAGACAGTGAAACAGCGGGAAATCTGTTTATGGTTGGCGATGTAAAACAATCTATCTATCGATTCCGGCTTGCAGAACCAAACCTGTTTTTATCTAAATATAATCGTTATCAAGCAGATGAGAATACAGGCTATAAGATTGACCTTGCCAGAAATTTCCGAAGCAGAAAAGAGGTTTTGGACGGTACAAACTATCTGTTCAAGCAGATAATGGGGGTCAAAGTCGGCGAAATTGAATATGACAAAGATGCTGAGTTGGCAAAGGGAGCTGCTTATCCAGAGGATGCTGCTTTTCCAATTGAATTGGCTCTTGTTAACCAAAATTCTGCAGCCACGACTGAAGAAGGTGACGGAGAGACTGGTGAATTCGATGCACAGGAAATGGAGCAGTCTCAGCTTGAAGCACGGGTGATTGCCCAAAAAATAAGAGAGCTGTTCGATCACAAGCAGGAAGTATATGATGCAAAAACGAAATCGTACCGTCCAGCTATGTATAAGGATATGGTGATTCTGCTTCGTTCGATGACATGGGCGCCAGCCATCATGGAAGAATTAAAGCAATTTAATATTCCGACATATGCTAATTTGACGACAGGCTATTTCGAATCAACGGAAGTCAACATCATGATGTCATTGCTTAAAGTAATAGACAATCCATATCAAGATATTCCGTTGGCTGCTGTGCTCCGTTCCCCTATAGTCGGGTTAACAGAAGAAGACTTGAGCAGAATTAGAATTGAAAAGAAGCAAGGAGCATTCTATGATGCTGTTAAAGCATATATGAGTGTTAACAAAAATGACGCCTTGCAGGAGATGCTTGCACCATTCTTTGAATTATTGAATGAATGGAGAACAGAGGCAAGGCGTGGAGCTTTGTCAGATTTGATTTGGAGGCTCTATAGAGATACGCATTTTTATGATTTTGTCGGCGGATTGCCTGGAGGCAATCAGCGCCAGGCTAACTTGCGGGCATTGTTTGACCGGGCCCGTCAATACGAGGCAACCTCTTTCCGCGGGCTTTTCCGCTTTTTACGGTTTATTGAACGGATGAGAGACAGAGGGAATGACCTGGGGGCAGCCAGGGCCTTAACAGAGCAGGAAGATGTTGTCCGAATCATGACAATCCACAGCAGCAAGGGACTGGAATTTCCGTTTGTTTTCCTTGCTGGCATTGGTAGAGAATTCAACACAATGGATTTGCGCAAGCCGTTCCTGCTTGATAAAGATCTCGGGTTTGCGACAAAGTATATTCATGCTCAAAAACGAATCTCTTACCCGTCTCTTGCACAAATAGCATTTACGAAGAAGAAGCGAATGGAGCTTTTAGCAGAGGAAATGCGGGTGCTATACGTAGCGCTGACAAGAGCGAAGGAAAAATTAGTGCTGATCGGCTCTGTTAAGGATATCGAGAAGTCTAAACAAAAATGGGCACAAGCTGCTGGACATTCCAATTGGCTGTTAAATGAGTTCGACAGAGCATCTGCCCGCTCTTATTTAGATTGGATTGGGCCAGCCCTTGTAAGACATAAGGATGCATCTGGCATACATCTGGAAACATGGATGGAAAAAGGAGAAGTGTCTGTCCATCCTTCAGCATGGGAAATCCGAATTCTTCAAAAAGAAGATATTCTTAAACTTACTGTAGACGATTTGGAAGAACAAGAGAGCTGGCTGGAAAAGGTGACAAGCGGAAAAGTGATGGACATTTCCTCTGAATATAAAGAGCAAATCCAAAAAACTCTCGCCTGGAAGTATTTGTACCCGCATGGCACATTATATCGTTCCAAACAGTCCGTGTCCGAGTTGAAAAGGCAAAGTGAACGGTTGGATGAACAAAGCGGCACAGAAATTCAGCCACGTCGCAAAACGATTTGGAACAGACCGAAGTTTATGCAGGAGAAAAAGCTGAGTCCTGCAGAAAAAGGAACAGCCATGCATATGGTGATGCAGCATATCCGATTGGATGAAGCTATAACAGAAGACAGTATCAGGCAGCTTGTTGATGAAATGCAGACAAAGGAGCTTCTGACACCAGAACAAGCAGAGGCAATTGAAGCAGGGCAGATTGTCTCCTTCTTCCGGTCAGAACTTGGAGAGCGCATGCGTAATGCAAAAAAGCTTGTTCGTGAGATTCCATTCAACATTGCCTATCCGTCAAGCTCTGTGTATAAGGATTGGCAAGGAGAGAACGAGCCAGTTTTAGTCCAAGGTATCATCGACGTCTATTTTGAGGATGAAAAAGGCACAGTGCTGCTTGATTATAAGACAGATTCTATTCTAGACCGGTTTAAAGGCGGATATATGGAGGCCAAGCCAGTATTAGAAGCGCGCTATCGTGTTCAAATTGACTTGTATGCTGATTCACTGGAGAAAATTCTTAAGAAAAAAATCGATGAAAAATATTTATTCTTCTTTGATGGAGCGAATATCTTACCGATGTAAGACAAAAAGGCTGTCCGAATTATATCGGGCAGCCTTTATTATTAGTTTTTTTATGAATTGCTAATTTATTGGGGTAAGAAATCACATGCTAATAGGCAGGAGGGAAGAAAAATGGCAAAAGCGAATAAAAAAATTGGAACATGTGAGTTATGTTTAAGAGAAGATGTAGAGACGACAGCCCATCATTTAACACCTCGGGAAATGGGCGGGGCATTCTTAGGCACAGCTGATTTATGCATTCCTTGCCATAAACAAATCCATGCACTGTATACAAATGAAGAGCTGGCAGTAAGATTGAACAAGGTTGAATTGCTGCAAGATGATCCTAAGATAGCGAAGTATTTGGCTTGGATAAAAAAACAGCCTTCTACAAAATTGCAGAAGGTGAAAAAATCAAAGGACAGAAGAGGGAGAAAATGAGGCTTCTTCCCTTTGTCTGTCAGTTATTGGCTGTTGTCGGCTGGTCAAGCAGACTTGTGTCTACATAATTCGTTGCGCTTAATCCATTGTTGGTAATAATAAATGCTCCAGTGTTTGATGCCCCGGAACCTAAAGAGACTTTCGAATTTCCCTTTGGGGAAATAAACAAGGAATCACCGAATTGAACAATCCCTTCTCCGACGTTAACAATTTGAACAGGTCCTACAATAGCAGGCAAAAGAACCTCCTCCTTTATTTATATAGTAGCCTGGCACCAAAAAAATCATCTGCCGTTAACAATAGCGGTTCCAGGTGATGAATGTATTTCCTCAAGGGGGATGATAGTTTGATTATTTAACTCCTCAGAGTGATTCTCTAGCTGTCTTATATGCTTTATCCTCGTTTCTGCATAAATATGACGGGTGCTTCCGACTTGAAGCAGGGATGAGGCTGAGACGGCAGTAATATCAAGGTTTTTCACTTTAATAACCGGCTTTATTTGATGGTACATTATATTGATGCTCTCAGTGATAGGAGGAATGGGAATTGGTTCGGAAAAAATCGGATATTGGTCAAAGGAACCTTCTCCGCCGAAGAAAATCTTCTTCTCTCGTTGTACAGCAAGTGCCCTCGAAAACGCTTGATAAAAAGAGATATCACCAAATTCTAGTGTAGATGAAAATGATGCTATATTTAGACGTATATGATTAACAACAGAAGTCCTTGTAAGCATATTTATCCTTTAGGGAACAAAGGGACAAATGGTCCGATAATCAGTGATTCTGCAGGTGTGTCAAAAGTGGACGCAAGCTGAATTGTCTGAACGTCGCCGACAATGCAGACAGATGAACTTGATACACCGATGATTTTAATATCACCAACTGCCAGCTCTCTATTATAAACCTGAAAGTTCATTCCTTGTTCCTTCCCTTCATATTGTCTGGAATATTGCTTAAGAATATTTTGACACCATTTTCAATTTCCTGCTTTAATGCTTCTATAATCGTTTCATTTTGCTGTTGTGTATCCTCTGCTTTTTCACCGCCGGTTCTTTGCTGTAAATAATATTGGATTCTTGTAGGCAGCTGCTTTGTAACATCTTCCTGAATGAAGGAAATATAAGCTTCATCCTCCTCCAAGCCTAGTTCGGCTTGTTTTTGGACAATTATCTCAGGAAGCTCAAGCTGGATATAGGAGAGGAGTGTTTCTTCCAGTTCCATCGATCTTGTCATCATTTGTTTAGGGTCTATTGGATATAAAGGACCGCCAGGCTGAACAGAATTACCTGGATTAATTGCCAGTTCTTCGATTTTTTGCAAATCTGCTGGATTTAAACCGATGTTCAGCGTCCCATCCAATGTTTCCACTTTTAGCTGATCAAAGCTGTATTCAATGCGATCGACTCGAACGGAAGGCCTGTTTTTCAGTTCGGTTATTTCTTTGGTCATTTCGGTGACAGCTTGCTCCAATGATACGATTCTTTTTTCCAGGTATTGCAGATAGGATTGCATCTGATCGCCATAATGGTAGAATTGTTGGGACATCCTTCGTACCTCCTTCATCTGTCTTTAAGGTGCTGTCAATGGAACAGAAGGTGACATGACGACACTGTCGTCTGCCACATTAACACCAGTAAACGGCTCTGATTCTTCAACGGGACTTGGAGCAGCCTCGGTGAAGCCTCCGGTATTATATAGATAAGAATTAGGCTTTATGATACCAGAGCTGCCAATCTGAAAAACGGAAGAGTTTGTAATACCGCCGATTTTTATGGTGTTTATTGTTATAGATTGTTGAATGAAAAAATTCATCATTATCACCTTTTTCAAAGTCAGAAAATCAATTTAAGCATTCAGGAAATTTCCTTGATCAATGCCATCATTGTCTGTTGTGTTCGTGGCACTTCGGTAGTTAGTTATATTCAACCCATCACCAGTGTTGAAGGAACCGGAACCAGAGAATGTTTTGGCATTAGAAATCGGCATGATTTTATAGACATCGCCAATATTAAAGATGGAGCTGCTTCCTATGGAAATAACCTGTGCGACTCCTACAATAGCTGGCATAATCAACATCCTTTACATAAGATTCTTAACATTCTATGTGGGGGTTCTGTGGAGTGTGATACATTAGCCCAGCAGTTGTTAGCCTTCTCTCTTTTTAGCCTATTCAACAGCAAGGTTGGCCTATGCCTGTTGCTCCACTTTAATGTGATAGATTTGAATAGTATTATCTGAAAGTTTATAATTAACATAAATATTAAACTATAAATCTTTTGCAAAGGGATGGAGATAGTATGAAGTTTGCGACAGTATTACTGCAAGGCAGACAAGTTGTTGCGGTTTTAAATGAGAAGAATAAAACGATAATTCCGCTTAATGATGCAGAAGAACAGAGAACAGGCAGCCGTCCTTTTCCAGATGACTTGATTCAATGTATAGAGATGGGAAATGACTTTATTGATAAAGCAAGAGAGGCGACTAATTGGGCCAATGAGAACAGCAGCAATTTAGTTGAATTGGATGAAGTGAAGCTCCTTGCACCAATACCAACACCAAGGAAAAATATATTTTGTGTAGGGAAGAATTATGAGGAGCATGCAATTGAGATGGGGAGTAAGGATGATATACCTGAGCATGTGATGGTGTTTACGAAAGCCCCGACTACTGTAATCGGACCAGATGAAACAGTTCCTGATCATTCAGATGTATCAGAGCAACTGGACTATGAAGGAGAGCTTTGCGTAGTCATCGGTAAAAAGGGTAAGGCGATTCCACAGGATAAGGCGTTGGAGTACGTGTTTGGCTATACGATTCTTAATGATATTACCGCAAGGGATTTGCAGGCAAGGCATAAGCAGTTTTTCATCGGAAAAAGCTTGGATGGCAGTGGACCGCTTGGACCAGTAATTGTGGAGAAATCAGCTATTTCAAATCCAAACAAATTGAATATCTCGACTAAAATCAATGGAGAAGTCAGACAAAATTCCAATACAGCTCACTTTATCTTTCCTATAGAAGAAGTGATTAGTGTTTTATCAAAAGGCATGACGCTTGAGCCAGGAGATTTGATTGCAACTGGAACACCAGCTGGAGTCGGCAAAGGCTTCAAACCGCCGCGATTTTTGAAAGCTGGCGATACGATAGAAATAGAAGTAGAAGGAATCGGTGTGCTGCGCAACACGGTTGGATAAGATTTGACGGAAACCATTTTATAAACAGCAAGAAACGTGCATCCTATGAAAGAAGGAGGTGGGCATATGTTTGGCCAAATCCACTTTATTTCATGGATGCTCACATTAGTTCTTTTTGTTGCAGTCTTGTTTTTAAGAAAAACAGACCAAAAAAGAACGAGAAAAATCGTACATATGATTGCAAGGCTTTTGTATATCTTTATCATTGTTTCCGGTGCTATTATGCTGTTTCGTGTAGAAACTTTTACTGCCCTGTACATGCTGAAGGCACTTGTCGGGTTTTGGGTCATCAGCATGATGGAGATGATATTGGTCCGGCTTGAACAGGAGAGAAAGGTCAGAATCCTGTGGGGGCAGTTTGCAGTCGCTCTTGTGCTTGTATTGTATATTGGGTATGCTGCGTTATAATGTTTAAGGAAGGCTCTGCTTAACAAAAAAAGCAGAGCCTTCTTTTTGTTCCAGTATTGACCATGAAAAGAATTATCTGGTAAGTTATCAGTAGATTACGTGAATGGGAGAGAGTTTATTGCAATCATTTTATGTAAAGCTTGCGCTATTAATTTCTATGTGGGCAGGGGCGCTATTTGCATCGTATGAAAACAAAAATGTATTTTACATCTATTTATTTTCCTGCAGCATCCTGCTTGCTCTTTATTTTCTTCTACCCCTTCTTCGCAGAAAGGTTTTTATCTATTTGGCTCTTCTCGTTTGGATACAAGGGTTAATCTTTTTTGGAGAGGGCCAAAATCCTCTTTACCTTTATGCACTATCTTTCTTTTACATACTGGAAATGAATCAGGAGATGGCGGGAAGAATTAGCGGTGTGGCGCTCCTTGTGATTTCCTGCTTGAACTGCTTGTCAGGATATGCTTTGTATAATTATCCACTCTTGCTTGTGCTTGCTGTAAATGGATTTGCAGGGCTCGTGCTTTACTATTTTGGCGAAACGAACAGAGAGTATAGGCATATTAGAGAAGCATATGCCTCCTTATTAAATGACTTCAGGGTGCATAAGCGGAGAGCTTTTCAGAATGAAAGGACTGCGAGAGCGGAAGAGAGAACAATGATAGCAAGGGAAATGCACGATGCTGTTGGCCATAAGCTGACAGCGCTTGTTATGCAGGTTGAAGTAATGCGCCGAGAACTTCCTGGCAGTTCTTATTCCATCATTAAGGAAATAGCCTCTGAATGTCTGGAGGAAACGAGAAGAGCTGTCCGCCTCATGCAGGCAGAGGAACTTCAGGGGATTTCCGCACTTGTTCATTTAATCAAAAAGCTGGAAAGTGAGAATGCTGTCCATGTTCATTTTACAGCTAAACAAGGAGCGCTTCACGCACAGCTCAGCAATATGAAAAATGCAGTTCTTTATCGGACGATCCAGGAAGGGCTGACAAATGCAATGAAGTATGGAAGCACGAGAGATGTTTTTATTTCAATTGGAGTGTCGCCAATCGGCCACCTTACATTTGAAATAAAAAATGCTTTTAACCATAAGCATCCCATACACAAAGGGTTCGGTCTTGACAACATGTCAAGAAGGCTGGAGGAAGCGGGAGGAAAGCTTGCCATCCAGCAGCTGAATCAACAGTTTATCTTGGCAGGAAGTCTGCCGACAGAGGAGATAAAAAAATGATTAACGTAATGATTGCAGAAGACCAGGCAATTGTCAGGAATGGACTGAAAATGATAATTGAACAGGATGCTGATATTTTGGTGGCAGCTGAAGCGGAGAATGGCAAGGAGGCGCTCTGCTTGCTTGAAACTGTTCCTGCCATAGATCTTATCTTAATGGATGTCCGCATGCCTGTAATGGATGGACTTGAAGCAACAAAGCAAATAAGGGGGCGCTATCCGCATATTAAGATACTAATCTTAACTACTTTCAATGATGAGGAGTATGCAATTAAGGCTTTCCGAGAAGGAGCAAATGGGTTTTTGCTGAAAAACGCTGATAGTGCTGCCCTTATTAACAGCATTAAAAGCTGTCTTGCTGGGGGCATGAGCATACATGCGGACGTTGCAGCAAAGGTCATGCCTAAGCTGCTGAAGGAAACGAGACCCTATATGCAGACAGACCTAATTGATACCCTTACAGAAAGAGAAATAGAAGTCGTTAAGCATGTCGGACTTGGGAAAACAAATAAAGAAATTGCAGGAAATATGTTTTTGTCTGTCGGTACGGTAAAGAATCATCTTACACAAATCCTGCAGAAGCTTGAACTAAGGGATAGAACACAATTGGCTATCTTTGCTGTGAAAAATGACCTTATATAGCCATAGTTTTGGTTTAACAGAACTAAAAATGTTATGATGATTTAGTGTGTTACATAAATGTTGAAGAGGTGTTTATATGTACAGAAAAACAGAAGATATTATTGCAGACTGGACTGCTTCTGCTCACGGAACAGTACAAGTATTAGAGTCACTTACAGATGAGAAGCTAGGTCAGGCAATTGTTGAGGGTCACAGCACACTTGGCTGGCTTGGCTGGCATTTAGCTACAAGTCCTGCTTTTTTTGCAGGAGTTGCCGGTATTAAGGTAAGACCTGCTACAGATAAAAAAGCAGAAAATATCACTGCAGCTGAAATAGTACAAGCTTACAAAACGATTGCAGCTGATATCGCTGAAGCTGCAAAGTCTTTAACAGATGAAACACTTAGCGAAACAGTCGACCAGTTTGGAAAACCGATGACAAAAGGTTCTGTTCTTGGATTGCTGATTCAACATCAAGTTCATCACAGAGGACAAATGACGGTTCTGCTTCGTCAAGCTGGCCTGCCTGTTCCAGGTGTACTTGGACCAACAAAGGAAATGCAGGCAAAAGGCTAAATCAGCCTAAAAAACGTCTCTATATAATAGGGACGTTTTTTTTATGGAGAAAAAAATGACTTAAGTCACTTAGTAAGCAGCACATAAAATGACCTTTAGGTATAGGAAAAAACTTGTAAAAACATTATGCTGTCATTAGAAAGGATGATGACAATGCTTGAAGTGATTGATTTATCCAAACAGTTTAAACATAACAAAGTGGTCAATTCTGTTAATTTGTATTTGGAAAAGGGAGAGACAGTCGGTCTTCTTGGTCCGAATGGTGCTGGGAAATCAACGACAATTTCGATGATTTCTTCCCTCCTTGCGCCAAGCGGCGGTGATGTTCGGCTGCATAATGTAAGCATATTAAAGACACCGGAAAAGCTGCGCAAAATACTTGGCGTTGTCCCGCAAGAAATCGCCTTGTATATGGAGCTGACGGCAAGAGAAAACCTGATCTTTTTTGGCAAGATGCACAAAATTCCTAAAAGTGTACTGCAGTCAAGGGTGGACGAAGTGCTGGATATTATTGGATTGAAGGACAGACAGAAGGACCTTGTGAAGACATTTTCCGGAGGAATGAAAAGACGGCTAAATATCGGGGTAGCCCTTATTCATGAGCCGGAAATTATCATAATGGATGAACCGACAGTCGGCATTGACCCTCAATCGAGAAATCACATATTAGAGACAGTAAAGCGATTGAACAATGAAAAGAATATTACGGTCCTTTATACGAGCCATTACATGGAGGAAGTAGAATACCTATGCAATCGGTTGTACATTATGGATCATGGCAAGATTATCGCTTCAGGCTTAAAGGAGGAAATCAAAAATATCCTGTCTGCAGAAACAGCGATTAATATTCATGTCGAAATGATTAAGCATCCCTTTGTGGAGGTGTTAAGGAATCTGCCTAATGTTCAGCAGCTCTCTATTAATCAATCAACTATTACTATAATTGTGCCGAAGGAAATCCAGCTATTGAAAGATATCTTCCGTCTGGCAGAGGAGCACGAGGTGAATGTGCTTGCAGTCAATATTGAAACACCAAGCCTGGAGGATGTGTTTTTGCATTTGACAGGGAGAAAGCTTCGGGATTAGGAGGAGAGTACATGTTCTGGCATATGGTAAAAAAGGAAATTCTGATGATATGGAGAAGACCTAGGGAACTGGTGGTTCTCCTCTTAATGCCTTTTATATTAATTACAATATTAGGAAGTGCACTGGGCACAATCATGGATGGAGGAGAAGAGTCTGGCAGCTTACATGCAAAGCTGTTGGTCGTCCTAAAAGACGATACTGTAAACGCCCAAAAGGAGACAGTATCTGAAATAGAGGCTTCCACTGTAAGTCCGGAAGAGAAAAAGATGCAAATGGAGACTGTTTATGCAGTAGATCCTGTTTCAACTTTTATGCATGAGATAAAAGAAAATAAAGAACTAAAGAAACTGGTAACCATGACCGTAGTTGAGGAAGAAAACAGTACTTCAGCAGAGGAAAGTGAGTATACAGGGATTTTGACAATTCCATCGGGCTTTACAGAACAGTTTTATCAGAAATTACTTTATGGCAAAGAAATTTCTGCAGAGTGGAGCTTTAAAGAGACAGACAGCACATCTCTGGCAGCGACTGTGTTAAAAGATATACTGGTGAGCTATCAGAAAGAGCTCTCTTATATGAATATATCTGCCGAATTGAACAGTGAGTATACACCGACAAATAGCTCTGCTGTCGGAAAGCTAGAAAATGTCACGAAGAAAAAAGTAGTGGATTCCTTTTCTTATTATGCGATAGGAATGTGTGTCATGTTTGTCTTTTTTGTAGCTTCTACTGTAGCAGGCTTTGCTTACCAGCAGAAAGAGTCGTATATGTACCAGCGCATCCTTCTGGCAAATGTGTCGCCATATACCTTTTTCTTTGGCATATTTGTATCAACATTTTCCCTTTCCTTTATACAGCTGCATTTATTATTTGGATTATCTGCATTAGTATATGATGTTGTGTTTGCCAGCTTTATTCATTATTTTGTTGTGACATTCTTGTTGAACATACTGGCAGCAAGCTTCGCTGTGTTTACGGCAGCTTTATCATTCCGAGCAAATTCCAACAATGTGCCTACATTGTTTACTAATATGCTGATTCCTATCCTTGCCTTTGCTGGCGGAAGTTATTTTGATTTGAGTGCTAGTGGGGGATTCATGGAGACACTTGGTGAGTTTTCTCCATTAGGGGCTGCAATTACAGCCTATTTAAAAGTATATCAAGGCTACAGCCTGATGGATATAGCTGGGCAAATGGAAGCGATTCTCCTCTTTAGCGGTATCTTACTGCTTGTTTCAGTTGTGTTATTGATGAGGAAAAGAGGTGCTTTAGCATGAAGGGGATACTTTGGGGGAAATTCAGAAAATTTCTGCGCAGACCTGGGTCGTTTCTCATTACCGCAATTATTTGTGCTGTCTTTGCTTATTTACTCGGCTCCAGCTCATTCACAAAGGTAGAGATACCTGTGTTTGCTAAGGATACTGTAAAAGCAGAGGAAATAGTAGAAGAATTAAATGAAAGTGACAGCTTTCAGTTTAAATTATTATCTGAAAAAGCAACATTGGAACAAATTGAAGAGGGAAAGGCAGATCTTGGGGCAGCGCTGGAGGACGATTCATATACCATTTATCAGGCTGCAGAAACGGAAACTTCAATGGCAGTGCACCGCTATTTAGAAGAATATTATCAAAATCATTCTAAACAAGCACAAATCTTCAGCAGCGCCCAGGATAAAAAGGAAGCGGAGAGAAAAATAGCAGAAATATCGGAAAATCCGCTGCTGCCAATAAAATTTGCCAAATCACAGGAAGAGAGCAGCTATGATCAATCTCTTCAAGCATTATTCGGATTTACCTTATTCTTTAGTATATACACCGTAGCAAATACGGTTGTAGAAATATTGCGTGATAAACAGAACGGCATATGGGACCGATTTATCTTGTCCTCCACAAGCAAAACACAGCTTTATCTCGGCCATCTTCTTTTCAGCTTTCTGTTAGGATATTTACAAATAATGCTTATTTTTCATATATTTAAATTCGGTACAGGTGTTGACTTCAATGGTAATTTTGCCGTAGTGTTCGGTGCTGTTATTCCGTATTTATATGCGATTGTTGCATTAGCCATTCTGCTGACAGGGCTAGTCAAAACAGTAAGTCAGTTTAATGCCTTTATTCCCTTGATTGCAGTGAGCTTTGCGATGCTGGGCGGAGCATACTGGCCACTGGAAATCGTTACATCTGACTTTTTGCTGTTGCTGTCCAAATTTGTGCCTGTCACATATGGGATGGAGCTGTTGAAGAAAGGTGTAATTGACGGTGCAGGACCAATGGAGTTGCTGTATCCTGTCGGCATTCTTTTACTGATGGGAACATTAATGCTGGGAATAGGTATACGGCTTATTGAACGAAGACATATTTAAGCACAATCCCCTCCTTAAAGGAAGGGTTTTTTTAAGGAGAAAAATAGCTCTGAAAAAGAAGGAAATAGTTGTCAAATGTTGAAGTATTAAAGACTTAGGAAGGGAGAAATCTTTCCCATGAAGAAGCGAACTGTAGGTATTCTTTTATTTAATGAAGTGGAAGTCCTTGATTTTGCCGGACCATATGAAGTCTTTTCCTTATATGCCCCACCAGAAGAGCATGATAATCATTACTTTCATGTAGTGACCATTTCAGAGACAGGAGAGCTTATTAACGCTCGAAATGGTTTGAAAGTAAAGCCTGATTACAGCTTTTCAAACCATCCCCAGGTTGATATTGTCCTTGTGCCAGGTGGAAAAGGTGCTGAAGTACATGAAATACATAATCAAAATGTCATTGCATGGATAAAGCAGCAATCCATTCAGGCAGAAGTGATGGCCTCTGTATGCACAGGTGCACTGCTGCTGGCTAAAGCAGGCTTACTGGATGGCAGAAGCGCAACAACTCATTGGATGGACATAGACAGGCTGGAGGGAGAGTTTCCACTTGTAAAGGTTAAGCGCGGTGTCAAGTTTGTCGATGAAGGCGACGTCATTACATCAGGAGGGATAGCAGCCGGTATTAATATGTCCTTTCATCTTATTAGCCGGCTTTATGGAAAGGAAGCAGCGATAAATACAGCCAAAAATATGGAGTATGAGTTGTAGCAGAGGTGCAAAGGCATGAATAAATATTGTGGAGCAGCCTTAAATCAAATCCGGATTGCGGTCGATTCAATAAAGGAACTGATGATGTCTTTACGTGAGGAAGACCTTACTTTTAGGCCTACGTTAACGAAGTTCTCCATTGGCGAATTATTAGAGCATCTTTCATTGATATGTGAGGCAGATTTATTGATTGCCTCTGGCATGTCAAAAGAGGAGATGGAGAGTTTTTATGTTGAACATAAACTTAGCAGTCTCTCAAAAATGGAGGCAGCTATTGATCATTCATTCTTATTGCTCAAGAGCACATATGAAGGCTTTTCTGATGAGCAATTATTCGAGCAAATCAAGTCGTATTGGGGCGCGGTTTATACGCGGTATGAGTGGCTGTTGGAAATACTGGCTCATATTTATCATCATCGTGGCCAATTACATGCCATGCTTGTTCATATGTATAGAAAGGAACCACCAATAGCACTTTTTGAATAAAAGTGCATTAGGGCTAATAGAAAGTAGATTATTAGGAAGTGGAAAAATGAAAAGTGGGATTCAGGAAAAAATAGATTACTATAGTTCATATAAGCCAGATTGTGAAAACTGTTTTGGTTTATGCTGTGTAGCTTTGCCGTTTGGTAAATCGGCGGAGTTTGCAGAAGACAAGGAAGGAGGGAAGCCTTGCAAAAATCTCGGGGAAGATTACCTGTGCGGCATTCACCAGCATCTCCGCCCGAAAGGTTATAAAGGCTGTACAGTATTCGAGTGCTTTGGTGCCGGTCAGAAGGTTTCGCAGTTCACCTTCAAGGGAGTGACTTGGCGGGATTCCCCCGCTGTTGCAAAGGATATGTTCAAGGTTTTCCCAATCATGCATCAGCTGCATGAAATGCTTTGCTATTTAGATGAAGCACTTCAGCTAAAATCTGCAATAGGATTAAAAGCAGAGCTTACAAATGCCTTTAAGGAGACGAAAAGGCTGTCGGAATTAGAGCCAGCAGAGATTATGGAGCTATATATTCCCGCACATCGGGCTGTGGTTAATGAGCTTCTAATACAAGTGAGTGAGCTTATGAGACAAAAGGTGACTGAAAAAACCAAGCTTCAAAAAGGACGGAAAAAGAAAAAAGGGAGCGACCTGATCGGAGCGAATCTGCGCAATCAAAATTTGCGGGGAGAGAGCTTCAGAGGTGCATGGTTAATCGCAGCAGACTTACGAAATGCTGATTTAAGAAATGTTGATTTTATTGGTGCTGACTTACGCGATGCTGATATTAGGGGAGCTGATTTAACTGGCAGTATTTTTCTGACTCAAATTCAGCTCAATGCCGCAAAAGGAGATAGTCATACTAAGATTCCTCGCACACTATCTAAACCAGCTCATTGGTCTTGCTAAATTTCTAGTAGATAGTAATATATTCCAATAAAATAATAATAGTTTTAACAGGCTTACATTGGGAATATAGAAAATAACACTAGAAAAGGAGTGAGTCATAATGGAAAACAAAGTAGAAACAAAAGTAAATGATAAGCTTCAGAATATGAGTAGTGAAAAAAAGGATGAAATTTTATCAAGCTTTGAAGGATTTAAGGAATACCTTTCCGACAAGGTGGAAAAAGCAGATAAGCTAGGCTTAAATGAAGAACAGATTGCAAAAGCTGCCCAGAAGGTAGGAGACTTTTTAGCTGCAAAAGAGGAGCCTCGCAACAGAGAGGAAAAACTTCTTCAAGAGCTTTGGAAAGCAGGAAATGAAGAGGAACAGCATAAACTGGCTCATATGCTTGTAAAGCTTGTGAGCTGATGAAAAAAAACCGCCAAAAAAGGCGGTTTTTTTCATAGATAATACAATTTAAAGTTAATATCTTGGTCATGGTTGCCGAATTTTTTCCCGAATACAGTCGCGCCCCCGACATGCTCGGCATCTTCCTTCACTTCTATGCGGAAGGTCCATCTGTCTGTGCTTGTATCTAAATCATCGACTGTGATGCCTGACATAGGGTCTCCATCGATATATGTGCCATGGTTGGTGATGCGGATAGTTTTGAGCAGCCCGTACTGGTTGATATTATGAGGCCACCAATCAGGAGTGAACTTTCCTCTTGTATCAGCAAAATCTCCAGGACTTCTCCATGTTCCTAATTCAATTCCATTCAATGAAAAGGTAATATCTGACGGCCATACATCATTGGCGAATGGGAATTCAGAACAAATTTCCAAGCTAATTTCAAATTGCTGCAGCTTTTCATCTTTTTTTAAGAAATTGGCAATATTATATTGCACAAAACCTTGAGTGAACCAAATAATTTCTGCATCCATTCTCTTTGGATCCATAAAGTAGCGGGGCTCATCGACACGGCCGATAAATTCTTTATCTGTTGCTAGTCCACATGTCGGCTTTAAATCATAATCGGTATAATGTCCAATTGGCACAGCAGTTTCATAGGATGCAAACGAGTGAAATATCTTTTTGGGAAAATTTATTTCAATATGATCGACCTTTAAAATCGAAATCTTTTGCAGTCCAGATTTTCCTGGCACTCTTTCTGTCTTAATTAAACCAGCATCTTCTAATTTTTTTATATGCTTTGTCACAATAGCACTGCTGATTTCTAATTCCTCGGCAATTTCTTTAATGTTCATTTTATTTTTGCTGAGGAGTTGAATAATCTTGATGCGAACTTCGCTGGCTAGTGCTTCATAAACAACTAATGAGGAATTGTCGATCCCTAGTTGCATGGAAATCCCTTCTTTCGAAACGAATGGTTAATTAAATCTATATTATCTTTATAAAAATAACATAAAGATTAATTACTGTAAATATATTGAGATTTATAATTTAATAATAAACTGTTTTGTTAATTTAATAATATTTGAACAATGTTAAATTTACTATTTCATTTATTTTAGTTAATAGAAGAAAGGGAATGTCAAAAAAGAGGGGAAAAAAGGGGAAACCCAGAATAATAAAAGAATTGGGGGGAGTATGATGGAAGAAAACGCCAAGTTTCATAGAGCTTTTGGTGTATATGGTATATGCCTTGATAGTGAATACTTGCTTGTTATCCACAAGAGTCAAGGACCGTATCGCAACCGCTTCGATTTGCCTGGGGGAAGTTTGGAGGAAGGGGAAAGTTTAGCAGAGGCAATAGACAGAGAGTTTCTAGAGGAAACAGGTCTTGAGATTTGTCACAAAGAAAATATTGGAATCACGGATTTCATGTTTCCCTGGAGATGGAGAGAATTCACACATGTTCATCATATAGCTGTATTTTATGAAGTGAGGAACTTTAGTGGGGTTATCACTGCCCCAGAGCAGTTTGTTGGACAAGATTCCCTTGGAGCTGTATGGATGGACCTGAACGAGTTAACGATGGATAATTCCTCTCCGCTGGTTATGCAGGCAGTAAACTGGACGAAAACGCGGAGTTTCCCTTTAAAGGTGAACAAGCTACAGGTTTGGGAGGTAAAGAAATGAAGTTGCGTAAAGCAGTTACAGCTGATGCGAAAGGCATTGCGAAGGTACATGTTGACAGCTGGAGAACAACTTATAAGAACATGATTCCTGACTCCTTTTTAGAGCAATTATCTTATAAAGAGCGGGAGCAAATGTGGATATCAGCTATTCCAGGCGGCCATGTTTATGTTGCGGAAACCGGGGCAGGCAAGATTGTCGGTTTTGCGTGCGGCGGCAAGGAAAGGAGCGGCAAGTTTGTAGGGTATGATGGCGAATTATATGCTGTTTATTTGCTTGCAGAATACCAAGGGAAAGGAATTGGCAAAAAGCTCGCAGATGCTGTAAAACAGCATCTACAGGGTATGGGCTTAACTAGCATGATTGTGCTTGTACTAGAAGGCAATGGAGCATGCCGGTTTTATGAAGCCATAGGAGGAAAGCAAATCGGCAGGATGGAGGACAAAATTGGCGAAAAAACAGTTTATGAGCTCGTTTATGGCTGGGAAAAAATATGACGAAAAAAAACTTCAGCAGATATTCTGCTGAAGTTTTTTTTCTTAAGAGGACAGCTTTTCGATAATCATCCGTTTGCCAGTATTCAAGGTAAACTCAAATCTGTCGGTAATTTTCTCATTATAATAGAAATGATGATTGACACTGCACAGGCCTTCCTGATTATCAAAAATCATCATATTCACACCATTTTTTCGTTTGTCATCTCTTAAGAAGGTTAATTGGTTATAACAGTATATACAGTCATAAATAGAGAACTTCATGGAATTCAGGGTGGTGATGAACTGATAAAAGCTGTCATCGCTGATCTCGTCAAGAAGACGTTCTAACGAGAATACAAGATGTTTGCGAATCCTGATTTTATCTTCAGTGCACATCCCATAAATCGAGCCAGAGCTGTTGATTCTTCCTTCATCCAAAAGGATTCCTTTTCTCCATTTGTTAAAGCAGAATAATTCCACTTCTTGATGAATATATTCATCTAGCATGGTTGCTTCTTCTGTTTCATCGTCGAAAAATATCCATTGGTCATTGATGTATTCGACTGTTCCTTGTGTAAAAGCACGGGTTTGGTACTCTATAAGCTTTAGTCTCTGCTGATTGTTCATTTCTTTGTAAACCTCCCAATTACTTCCCATAAATTCTTTTTAGACATTAAAGTTCAAATTTATAACTGAATGCCATTATTATTTTTGTTTTAGTTTTTAGGTGAAACTGCCATGCAAAGATCTAAAATGATGCAGCAGGAATGATTTATTAGATTCATTTATCAGGACAAATAACCATTTTTCTAATCATGCATACAATACTCCATACTGATTGGTATCTAATCACAATTCCACGAAGAAAGGATGATCATCATGTGTGGAATCACAGGTTGGGTTGATTACAGAAAAGATCTGAGAAAAGAAGAGGATACTTTGTCTGTTATGGCAGAAACGCTGGAAAAAAGAGGTCCAGATGATACAAATGTATGGAGTGCCCTTCATGCAGGCTTTGGCCACAAACGTTTGATTGTGGTAGATCCCCTTTGTGGAATCCAGCCGATGACAAAAGTAAAACAAGATTTTGATTATACGATTTGTTATAACGGTGAATTGTACAATACGGAAGACATACGCAAAGAATTACTAATAAAAGGATATTCATTTAATGGCCATTCTGATACAGAAGTTTTATTGGCTTCTTACATGGAATGGGGCGAGGATTGCTTACAATACTTAAATGGAATTTTTGCTTTTGCGGTTTGGGATGAAAAAAGAAATTCACTGTTTATCGCCAGAGACCGCCTTGGTGTTAAGCCGCTGTTCTATGCAGAGGTTGGATCAAGCTTACTATTTGCTTCGGAAATCAAGGCTATACTTGCCAATCCTCAAGTGAAGGCAGAATTAGACAGAGAAGGGTTGGCGGAAGTATTTGCACTTGGACCGTCCCATACACCTGGATCAGGGGTTTTCAGAGGCATTAAGGAATTAAGACCTGGGCATGCCTTGAAATTTTCGCAGGATGGCTTGAAGATATGGCGTTATTGGAATGTGAAAAGCGAGCAGCATGAGGATACGTTTGAAGAAACAGTTGAAAAGGTGCGCTTTCTGTTCAAAGATGCTGTAACGAGACAGCTAGTATCAGATGTGCCGTTAAGCACTTTCCTTTCTGGCGGGGTCGATTCCAGTGCGATTACAGCTATTGCTGCAATGGAATATGAAAAATCAGGCAAAGGACCGCTGCACACATACTCCATTGATTATGAAGGCAATGACCAGTTCTTTAAAGCAAATGAATTTCAGCCTAATTCTGATGGTGTTTATATTAAGAAAATGACGGACACTTTCGGTACGATTCATCATAACTGCATTATCACACAGGAAACGCTTGCCCAATTTCTCCATGAGGCTGTTACTGTCCGTGATCTGCCGGGAATGGCTGATGTTGATTCTTCCTTGCTGTGGTTTTGCCGTGAAATTAAAAAAGACTTTGTCGTGAGCTTGTCAGGTGAATGTGCGGATGAAATTTTCGGCGGGTATCCATGGTTCCGGAGAGAAGCAGATCTTGCAAGAGGAGGATTTCCATGGATGCGTTCAATCAAGGAGCGACAAGGGTTGCTAAAACAAGAGTGGAGCAGCAAGCTGCAGCTTGAGGATTATATGTATGATAAATACAATCAAACTATTGCTGAAACACCAAAATTGGAAGGCGAAAGTGCAGAGGATGCAAAAAGAAGAGAGCTGTTCTATTTGAATCAACTGTGGTTCATGACAACTCTATTAGAAAGAAAAGACCGGATGAGCATGGGTGCGAGTCTTGAAGTTAGGGTGCCATTCGCAGACCATCGATTAGTAGAATATGTATGGAACGTACCTTGGGAAATGAAAAACTACAAAAACAGAGAGAAGGGGCTTCTCCGCAAAGCACTTGAGGGGATTCTTCCAGATGAAGTACTCTATCGCAAGAAAAGTCCTTATCCAAAGACACATAACCCTGTTTACACGAAAACGGTCACAGATATGCTGACAGGAATTTTGGCAGAAAAGGATTCGGCTTTATACGAATTCTTTGATTATAACCAGCTCAAGGAGATTATCAATACTGGTGGCTCAGCCTTCAAAGAGCCTTGGTTCGGTCAGCTTATGACAGGTCCGCAGCTTCTTGCGCACTTGGCACAACTTCATTATTGGTTTAAAGACTATAATATTAATATTGTAGATTAATATAAAGCGGGAGCAGATGCTCCCGCTTTATTTTGTGATTATTGCTGTTCTCAAGTGTGGCGGCATAGGAATGTCAGGATCGACAGACACTGTGTTTGTATACGTCTTAGTGTAGGCATCACGAAATTTACTTGGGGTAATTCCTTCATAGCTTTTAAATAATTTCATGAAGTATTTCTCATCATCGAAACGCAGCTCAAAGGCAATTTCTTTGATTGTTTTATTCGTTGTACAAAGGAGTTCTTTTGCTTTATTAAGCTTTAATGTATGGATATAACGAATTGTGCTCATACCGATATTCTTTTTAAACAGCCTTGTCAGATGATCAGGGTTCATGGAAAAAGTGTTAGCAACTTCTCTTACATTAAGGGGTTCGTGAATATTGACTCTAATCCATTCAAGTATTTGGGTGAACTTTTGCGTCTTTTCACTTATCGTATTTTGATGGAGCAGCTGTTTGCTGTATTGTTCAGTAAGCTCAATTAACAACTCTGTCAGCAAGTAGTCGACAGAGAAGGTGCTGTAGTAGGAAGCATTTGCTATATCTAAAATTTGCTTCATTAAGATAAACGGTTTATCACTGTATGAAAGACTAAAATAATCAGGCAAAAAAACGGCATTATTAATTGCATGCCTATGTGCTTCTATATCACTTGCCAACAAATGGCTAATAAATTTCTCAACTGGATACATATCTGTCTCACAGAAAGGAATAAAGTGCATCCAAAAAAAGCTTGCTCCTTTTTGAGAAGGAGCATATCCATAGTAGTCAATTTCTGGTGGTATAAGCAGAACATTCCCCTGCTTGACTTCATACTGATGGTGGCCCACTTGGATGTAAACAGATTTGTTTAAACCAATAATAACCTCAAAATCCTTCTTCAGCCGCATTTGTTTATGCTGCCAGTCGTCACTGCTGACAAAACGGCCGCATTTGTAATAAGCAAGCGGTCTTTCAATGTTGAATTTCCAAAGCTGGTCCATCTACATCTCGCTCCTTGCATATTGTTTTTTCTACCAAATGTCGTTTTTGTTCACCTTATTGTATCTTTACATAAAGAGTAAGCGTTAACAATAATGTTAGCATAAATGCCAGTAGATAACGACAGGCAATCTACGAAAATATCTTGTGAAAGTTATTTCTTAGAAGTCGGATTTCACCACTAAATCTACTGTTTTAGCAGTTTTTACTCACCCTTAAAGCGATTACAATAGGGGAGGATGTACGTAAAAAAGCCGTAAAAAGCAGGAGGAATAAGAATGTCAAACAATGTGCAAGCAGACAAGTCGATACATGTGAATAAGGTAATAATTAACGACCAATTTTGGAAGCGATATGCCGACATTGTGAAAACAGAAATGATTCCATATCAATGGGAAGTGCTCAATGACAGGGCTGATATAACAATCGAAAAGGAGCGGAATGACCAAAACATTCCTTCTGAAAAAAGTCATGCCATCGAGAACTTCAAGATTGCTGCAGGGCTGAAGGAGGGCCGACATTACGGCTGGGTATTTCAGGACAGTGATGTATATAAATGGCTTGAAGCAGTGGCTTATTCTATTGAGCAGGAGCATGATCCACAGCTGATTGAATTGGCTGATGGTGTTATTGATTTATTGGCACTTGCCCAAGAGAAGGATGGCTATTTAAACACATATTTTACAATTGAGGCTCCCGAACGGCGGTTTAAAAGGCTCGCCGAAAGCCATGAGCTGTATTGTGCCGGTCACTATATGGAAGCAGCTGTAGCTTATTATAATGCAACAAAAAATGAAAAAGCTCTCACCATTGCCTGCAAATTGGCGGACTGTATTGATGCAAGCTTTGGTAATGAGGCAGGAAAAATAAAAGGCTATGACGGACACGAGGAAATCGAACTTGCCCTTGCTAAGCTGTATGAACTTACAAAGGAAAAGCGGTACTTAAATCTTTGCCAATTCTTTTTATACGAGCGAGGACAGGATACTAGTTTTTTTGAAAGACAATGGCAAGAGGAAGCTGGCGAGAATGCGGTGATTGGGGGAATGAACCATTTGCCGCTAAGCTATTATCAGGCACATAAGCCAATCCTTGAGCAAGAAAGTGCGGAGGGGCATGCAGTTAGGCTTGTGTATTTATGTGCAGGCATGGCGGATGCTGCTTTTTTAAGCAAAGATGAAGAAATGCTGCAAGCCTGCAAAAAATTGTGGAAGAGCATTACAGCTAAAAGAATGTACATTACAGGCGGAATTGGCTCAACCGTTCATGGAGAAGCATTTACTAGTGACTATGATTTACCGAATGATACGATGTATTGCGAAACTTGTGCTTCCATCGGTCTGATTTTCTTTGCGCAAAACATGCTGAAAAACGAAGCTGACAGTACGTACAGTGATACATTAGAAAGAGCACTCTATAATGGTGTGATCAGCGGAATGGCTTTAGATGGGAAGCATTTCTTCTATGTTAATCCCCTGGAGTCTAATCCTGAGAACAGCTTGAAGGACCCGGGAAAAAGCCATGTGAAGCCGACAAGGCCAGCTTGGTTCGGATGTGCTTGCTGTCCGCCTAATCTGGCCCGCCTGCTTGCATCCATTCATAAGTATTTGTACTCACAAAAAGGCGATTGTCTTTATGCAAATTTATATATTGCCAATAAGGCAGAAATCGATTGGAATGGTAAGCAGATAGAGATTACGCAAGAATCAAACTATCCATGGGAGGGAGAGGCTAAGTTTCAGTTTCAGCTGGAAGAGCCAGCTGAATTCGGCTTTTGCCTGCGCATACCAGCATGGTCGAAAACGTATAAAGTTACTGTTAATGGCATCGAAATAAGTGACAGCTTGATGAATGGTTATATGGTGATACGAAGGACTTGGAAAACTGGAGATGAAATCTGTGTCACCTTGGATATGAGCATCCAGGAATGGTCAGCAAATCCTCATGTTAAAGCAGATTTAAATAAGATTGCCATCCAGCGCGGCCCAATCGTCTATTGTATGGAGGAAGCAGACAATGGGAAGTGCCTTCATCTTTTCCGCCTGCCAAAGAACAAACAATATCATTATCGGTACGATTCAGAACTGTTTGGTGGAGCGGGACTCATTGATGTTACAGCAGAAAAAAGAGTTGTGGAGCAGGAATGGGAAAGTCAGTTGTACAGCCAAGGGATGGCGGAGCTTTATGAAGCAGCATCTCTTACACTGATTCCTTATTATGCTTGGGCAAACCGCTCGGTTGGGGAAATGCAGGTTTGGCTTGCTAAAGAATGAAGGAAGCTTGAGAATTTGATATTTAGGCCGCTTACTTATATGATTAGAAAAAAGAGTTTAAGAGGTCTTTATGGAGCCATTAAAAAATATTTATAATTTGCAGTTTATCACTAAACTAGAGGATGTTATTACATTAAATTACCCTGCATTCGAAAGGGAAGCGTTCCGCACCAAGTTGTTTGAGGCTGATTGGGAGGAGCTAGCACTTAAGGAAAGGATGCGCCAGATTACCTTGTCGCTTGCTCCGTTTTTGCCCCAGGATTACAAGCAAGCAATCGAAATCTTGCGCAAATGCGCTCCGTCCTTTACTGGATTAGGCGGGATTATTTTCCCCGATTTTGTGGAGCAATACGGGCTGGAGGAATGGGAGCTTTCTGTTGAAACCCTTGCCTTCTTTACAGAATTCTCTACGTCAGAGTTTGCAGTAAGGCCTTTTCTTATCAAGAACCAGACGAGAATGCTTGCACAGATGGAAGAATGGGCTGAAAGCGAGAATGAGCATATTCGCAGGCTTGCAAGTGAGGGCTGCCGTCCGAGACTGCCATGGGGACTGTCAGTGCCTGCTCTAAAAAAAGATCCTACTCCTGTTTTGGTTATTTTGGAGAAGTTAAAAGAAGATGAAGCATTATATGTCAGAAAGAGCGTAGCCAATAATTTAAATGATATTTCGCGAATTAATCCTGATTTGGCAGTAACTATTGCACAGAGCTGGTATGGCAACAGTCAAAAAACGGATTGGATTGTGAAACATGCAAGCAGGTCGCTGCTCAAGAAGGGTGATCCTCGTGTATTGCAAATCTTTGGATATGAGAGCAGTGACAGCTTAAGCTTGGCGGACTTTACGATAACACCTGAAAAGCTTGCATGGGGTGAGAATATTGCTTTTTCATTCACTTTAATATCGAGGATTGAAACACCACATAAAGTAAGAGTAGAATATGCCATAGATTATGTGAAAGCAAACGGCACTCGCAGCAGGAAGGTTTTTCATCTTTCTGAGCTGGAGTGGAGGGGCAGCATGAAGAAAACCTTCGCAAAGAACCATTCCTTTAAAGACTTGACGACAAGAAGACATTATCCTGGTGTTCACCGTATTGCCATTATTGTCAATGGAACAGAGAAGGCTGCCCTTGAGTTTGAACTTATACAAACGTAAAAAAACTGGAGAGCCTCCAGTTTTTTTAATTTCAATCTGCTATATTGTTTTTTCATGCTGAACTGGCTTCGGTTTCTGCTGTTGCAGAAGGAAGTAAAAAACACCTGCCAGCACTAATAGTCCGCCGGCAATTTGTGAACCGGAAAGTCTTTCATTTAAAAGAATTACAGCAAGAATGGTTGCTCCGACAGGTTCTCCTAAAATACTCATCGAAATAGTTGTCGCATTTACATAGTTTAACAGCCAATTGTTAATTACATGACTAAGTGATGGGACGATTGCAAGCAGCAAGAAGATGCCCCATTCCTTTGGCGGATAGCCTGTAAATGCTTCCCCAGAAGATAGATTAAAAATAGTCAGCAGCATGGCAGCAAATAAAAATACAGTGGAAGTGTAAACCCAATGGGACACCTTTTTCACAATAGACTGGCCAATTAACAAATAGCCGACAACTGCTATCACGCTTAAGAAGGAAAGTAAATCGCCAAGCAAGCTTGCCTTGCTTAAGCCAATATCGCCCCAGCCAATCATCATGGCGCCGATTATAGCAATCCCCATTGTCATAATGGCGCTTGACGTTGTCCTTTCACGGTAAAGGAGAAATCCTCCCGCCAATGACACGAGCGGTTGAAGAGCAAGAATGATAGTAGAGCTAGCTACTGTTGTCAGCTTCAAAGAACCGAACCACAGTGCAAAATGGAGAGCAAGGAAAGCTCCTGAGAACAGGAGGAACCACCAGTCTTTTTTTGATAGTTTCTTAAATTCTTTTCTGTTTATATAGACCATTGGAAGCATCAAAATTCCTGCGAGCCACATGCGGTACATGCTCAGTATTGTTGCTGGAGCATCCGACCATTTGACAAAAATAGCAGAGAAGGAGATAGCTATAATGGAAATTGCCAATGGGATGGCAATTGATTTTGTGCCTGTTGTCTGTTCCACAATTTACCCCCTTCATTACATAATAAGTAAATGATAGTACTATCTATTCAGTTAAACAAGAGGTTTTTTCCAAGTTTAAGAAGCTGGATGAAAGGGCGATGAGTTCAGCCAGCTAAATATAAAAATGGAGAAGAATATTTTCATAAGCACCGAGATTCACGTTTAAATGTTCTGATTCGGCAGCATATTCCTGACATGTTAGTGGCATTGTTAACTTTTTTCCCTTTAGTGAGAAAGGCAATGGATAACTTACTTGGTCTGGACTGTTATTCATCACAGTCATAAATATTTCATTTTCGTTCCTATGGCAATAAGCAATGCAATTATTTAGGACAGGAAGGAAGGCAAAGCTTGCGTTTCCCGAGAGGATAGCAGCAGACTTTCGAATCGAAATCAGTTTTTTTAAATATTCCTTTATTTCCACGTTCTGTTTTTCTTTATCCCATTCCATGCATTTTCTGCAGCCAGGATCGCTTCCGCCATCAAGACCAATTTCATCGCCGTAATAAATACATGGTGTGCCAGGAAAAGTGAATAGAAAAGTAAACAGCTGCTTAACTCGTTCAGGTCTATAATGGGACTCCTGCATAACCCGAGGTGTGTCATGGCTGCCGATAATGTTAAAGAGGACTTTATTAACATTGTCTGGATATGCATGGACAATGGAGGTCATATCCTCGACGAATCCTTTAGCAGAAATCATGTCATAAGCAAAAAACTGCAAAGACTTGGAAAGCAAGGGATAGTTCATAACAGAATCAAATTGTTCGCCTCTCAACCAAGGCATGGAATCATGCCAAATTTCTCCTAAGATGAAACAATCTGGTTTTACCACCTTAACACGCTTCCTGAATTCCCGCCAAAAGGCATGATCGACTTCATTGGCAACATCTAGCCGCCAGCCGTCAATATCACATTCCTTGATCCAATATTCAGCAACATGCAGCAAGTAATCTCTTACCGCTTTATTAGCTGTATTGAACTTTGGCATATCCTCATAGAAGCCGAAGGTCTCGTAATGAAAGCCAGAGCTGTCCTTTAATGGATATT
This sequence comes from Niallia sp. MER 6, assembly GCF_023714395.1. Taxonomy (NCBI): domain Bacteria; kingdom Bacillati; phylum Bacillota; class Bacilli; order Caryophanales; family Bacillaceae; genus Niallia; species Niallia sp. MER 6. The sequence goes on from NZ_JAMAUK010000004.1 coordinate 211,920, forward strand.
GATGGACATGAAACCAATCCTTATAAGGAGATCTCTCTCCATTATTCAGCACATCCTGAAATGGCGGAAACATATAACCACAATGATTAAATACAGCATCAAGCATGACGCGAATTCCCCGCATATGGCACTCGCTCACAAGTTGTTTTAAAATGCTGACATCTCCGAAATGGGGATCAATCTGCAAGTAGTCAATTGTATTATATTTATGATTGGAATTGGCATAGAAGATCGGTGTTAAGTATATGCCTGTAATTCCTAAATCCTGCAGATAATCTAATGAGTCGATGATGCCTTGCAAATCTCCCCCGAAATAATTCGTCAAGCCAGGTGCCTCTTGCCCCCAAACAGCGGTTTCGATTGGGTTTCTGTCAGGATCGCCATTGCGGAATCGTTCTGGAAATATTTGATACCAGATTGTTTCTCTCACCCAATCTGGCGGTGTGAATAGTTCTGTTTCATGTATATAAGGCAAGCAGAAGTAATAGCCTGGATCTTCGGGCAAAAAAGGAAAGAAGCCCTTTTCTGTAAAGGTAATCTGTTCATCTCCTTGTTTGATAATGAAACCGTAGCGAAGCCGTTTAAGACAATCTGTAACAGAGGCTTGCCAGTAATCATGAAGCTGATCAGAGCCTGTCTTTTGCATCTCAAGCAATGAATTTTGCCATCTGTAGTTGCTGGTTTTATATTGGTCGCCATAAATCAAGGTGACAGCATGGACGTTGTCTTTTTTTGTCCGGAGGCGGATATGGAGTATATCTTCCTTGTAAAGATAGCAGAAATTATCTCCAGTCCGATGATAAATGGAAGCAAAATCAATCATTTCCCCACACTCCCTTTCCTACAAGTCATTTTCAACAGTGTAGCCAATTTGCTGAAAACCTATAAGGGAAAAGAAGGCGAAAAAAAAACCAGACATTGAACATTCAATGTCTGGTTAATTTACTCTTTAAACAGCTGTGCTGCTTGTAGGAGTATTAACATCAATATCTTTATTATAAGTATCAGTGTCCAATTCACCTAGTGCTTTACTTGCAACAACTCCAGAAACCATTGAGCCGCTCACATTTAAAGCAGTACGTCCCATATCGATTAGCGGTTCAACAGAAATCAATAATCCAGCCAATGCAACAGGCATATTTAATGTAGACAGAACGATTAATGTAGCGAATGTCGCTCCGCCGCCGACACCGGCAACACCAAAGGAGCTAAGCATAACAACAAGGATTAAAGATGTGATGAAACCAGGTGATAACGGGTCAATCCCTACAGTCGGTGCAATCATAACAGCCACCATAGCAGGGTAAATTCCTGCACAGCCATTTTGTCCGATAGAAACACCAAATGAAGCAGAGAAGTTAGCGATTGCTTCAGAAACACCAAGTTTAGATTTTTGAGCATCAATATTCAAAGGCAGTGTTCCTGCACTCGTGCGTGAAGTAAAGGCGAATGAAAGCACAGGAAGCACCTTTTTCACATATTTTGCTGGACTTAATTTTAAAGCAGCAAGGATAATCAAATGAACGATAAACATTGCTATTAAAGCAACATATGATGCAATTACAAATTTACCAAGTTTAACGATAGCATCAAGATTGCTGCCTGCCATTGTTTTTGCCATTAAGGCAAGAATTCCGTACGGAGTTAAACGCAATACTAGTGTAACGATACGCATGATAATTGTGTAGACAGCTTCGATCATTTTCTCGAAGAATGCTGCCTGTTCTGGATTTTTACGTTTAATGCCAAGCAATGCCACACCTATAAAGGCTGCAAAGATTACAACAGCAATCGTTGAAGTAGGACGAGCACCAGTTAAATCTGAGAATGGATTAGCTGGCAAGAATTCAAGAACTTTTTGTGGAATAGTTGTGCTTTCCACTTGTGTCAAGCTTTCCTCAAGCTGCTGCCCACGAAGAGTTTCAGCATCACCTGAAGTAATGTCAATTGCTTTTAAGTCAAATCCGACTGCAGAAGCAATCCCAATTCCTGCAGAAATTGCAGTAGTCAATAATAATGTTCCGATAACAAGACCGCTGATTTTCCCAATATTGCTTGCTTTTTTCAAACGAGTAAAAGCAGAAATAATGGAGATGAACACTAGCGGCATAACAATCATTTGCAGAAGCTTCACATATCCGCTTCCAATAAGACTGAACCAGTCATTTGATTGAATTACTACTTCTGAAGTAGGTTCATATATTAATTGAAGAATGATACCAAATAAAACACCAAGACCTAAGCCGGTAAATACACGCTTTGAAAAGGATACGTGTTTCTTTTGCATGTAGTATAAAACGCCAAGCAAAACTAGTAAAACGACAATATTAACAACGGTTAAAAATATGTCCATTGTAGTTTCCCCCTATAATTATGTATAAGTTCATTTAAATCCTATCGGTTAAATAGGAATTACTAAAAGTACAATAACATGATTATATGTAAAAGTAAATAAATAAAATTAAATAATTTAGTTAAAATGTCTAAACAGTGAAAACTTTTATTTTGAAAGAAGAGGTTTTCCAAAGTACCTTGCCATAAATAAATTTTTTACAACCATATAAAAAAGGAACACAGATGTGTTCCTTGCATTTACCCGTTTACAACATATCCGCCATTGACGTGCATGATTTGGCCGCTGACGTAAGAGGAGTCTTCACTTGCTAAATAAACATAAGCTGGAGCGAGTTCATTTGGCTGGCCAGCTCGTCCAAATGGTGTATCTGCGCCGAATTGGGAAACCTTTTCGCTGTCAAATGTTGATGGAATCAGCGGAGTCCAGATTGGACCTGGCGCGACACCATTCACCCGAATGCCATCTTTTGCAAGTGATTGGGATAAGGAACGGGTGAAGGAAGTGATTGCACCTTTAGTTGATGAGTAATCAAGCAGTGTTTCATTTCCTTTATAGGCTGTGATGGAAGTTGTATTGATGATGCTGTCGCCAGCGTTTAAATGCGGCAACGCTGCTTTTGTTAAAAAGAACATAGAGAAAATATTTGTGCGGAACGTTTTCTCCAATTGGCTAGCTGTTATGTCCAGCAGACTGTCCTGTGGATGCTGCTCAGCGGCATTATTAACGAGTATATTTAATGATCCGAATGCATTAATTGTTTCTGCAACAACCTTTTGGCAGAAATCTTCTTCACCGACATCCCCTGCTAAGGTGATGCATTTAACACCTTCTGCTTCGACTAATTCCTTCGTTTTTTCAGCGTCGTCATGTTCATTTAAGTACACAACAGCAACATTAGCTCCTTCTTTTGCATAATAGATGGCAACAGAACGACCAATCCCGCTATCTCCGCCAGTTATGATTGCCGTCTTGCCTTTAAGCTTACCAGAGCCTTTATAGTTGGGGCTCACATCCGTTGGTAATGGATTCATTTCAGTTTGAATACCTGGCTGCTGATTTTGATGCTGTGGTGGAAATGTTTGGTTTTGTTGGCTGTTTGAACTCATCATAAACAACTCCTTTTTTATTTCTTTGTTTGTTGTCTATTTTTCCCTTATAGACAAGGATAAACATGGAAAATTCAGGAGATAAAAAAAGCCTGACCAAAAAAATGGTCAGGCTGTGTTTTAGCGATAGTTTACAAATTGAACGTCAATTGTAAGTTTTGCTTCTTTAACAGCTGCGATGATTTTTTGCAGATCATCGCGGCTTTTTGCTGTTACACGGATTTGGTCGTCTTGCTGCTGGCTTTTAATTTTCAAGCCGCTGTTTTTAATAAGAGTGTTGATAATTTTAGCATTGTCTCTGTCAATCCCTTGAACCAATTTCGCTCTCTGACGGACCGTGCCACCAGATGCTCCTTCGATTTTTCCGTAATCCAAGTTTTTAATAGGAATGTTGCGCTTGAACATTTTGCTGATCAGCACATCTTTTAGCTGCTCCAACTTATATTCGTCGTCGGATAGTAGAACAAGCTCTTCCTTTTCTAATGTAATATTGCTTTTGCTGCCTTTAAAGTCATAGCGTGTTTGAATTTCCTTCATTGCGATTTGTACCGCATTCGAAACCTCTGCCATATCTACTTTTGAGACAATGTCGAATGAACTTTCTTTAGACATAGAAATACCTCCTGGTTATTATGGGGCTTTCACCCATTTCCTTTTATGTCTGTATTATAGTAAAATATAGCAGTTGTAACAACTTTAGGGTACAAAACAGTTTACGATAGATATAATTCAAGGAGGACAATATAGTGTCTTTAAGAGATTACATAGGCCGAGTAGAAATATTGACGGTCGCAAGGGAAGCAACATTTGGATATTTTCTTACACTGGAAGAAGAAGGTGAAGATGTTCTGCTTCATTTTAGTGAAACAGATCAGAAATTTGAAATTGGGGATGAGGTCCGTGTATTCATTTATACGGATTCACAAGGCAGAGCGTGCTCAAGCACAAATATACCGTCCATTTCAGTTGGAGAATATGATTGGGTGAAAGTAACGGATATTAAAGAAGGGCTTGGCTGCTTTTTTGATATTGGATTGAAAAAGGACATGCTTCTTGGCGAGGATGATCTGCCTGTTCATGAAGAAGTTTGGCCGGAAGTCGGGGATTTGCTCTATATTACATTAAGGGTAGACCGCAATAATTTCCTTTATGTTAAGCCTGCGACAGATCCTGTTATTGAGAGCATTTCGACTAAGGCTACACGAAAAGACTATAATAAAAACATTCACGGCCATATTTACAGAACAGCAAAGGTTGGAAGCTGGATTTACACGGCTGAAGGCTTTAAAGGCTTTATCCATGAGTCAGAGCGTAAAGTAGAGCCGCGTCTTGGAGAAAAGGTAAATGGCCGTATCATTGATGTGAAGGAAGACGGTACAATCAATGTGTCCTTATTGCCACGAAAAGAGGAAGCACTTGATGAGGACTCAAAAACAGTGCTTGCATATCTTGAGCAAAGAAAAGGTCAGATGCCATACACAGACAAAAGTATGCCAGAGGAAATCCAAGAGAGATTTGGGATGAGCAAAGGCTCCTTCAAGAGGGCTCTTGGCAGATTGATGAAGGAAAATAAAATCTACCAAGAACATGGATGGACACACTTGAAGAAAGAAGACGAATAAAAAAGAGCAGCCATGGGGCTGCTCTTTTTCTTATAGATGATCTGTCTTTTTGCTATATTGGTGTTTGCCCAATTTGCGATTTTTCTCGCGAAGCAAATTCTTTTGCTCTAAGCGGGCGTTATTGTCTTTTGGCTTTTTATTATTATCAGAAGTATTTGGCATGTCTGTATACTCCTCCATTCATTAGCTGTTCTGTAGAACATTATTAGTATGACTGAAAGGAGAAGGGAGTATGCAGGCACAGCCTTACTGGATTGATTTGTCTTACTTGCTGTTTAGGAAGAACAATGCAATCGTTCCTGCACCAGTATGGGAGCCGACAGCGGCTCCGATAGAGGATATGTACACATCATTCGGCTGGAAACGCTCCATAATGGTATTTTTGAGTTCGGTTGCAGTCGCTAAATCATCAGCATGGCTGATTGCAATTGTCTGTGTGTTAAGACTATTTCCGCGCTCCTCCATCACATCAAGCATGCGGCGAAGCAGCTTCTTTTTACCGCGGATTTTTTCAAGCGGAACAAGCTTGCCGTCTTCCACATGAAGAAGCGGTTTGATTTGCAGCAACCCTCCGACAAAAGCAGATGCTTTAGAAACGCGGCCGCCTTTAGCTAAGTACTCTAAATCCTCCACAGTAAAGAGATGCTCCATATGTTCACAAAAAAAGCGCGCTCGAGCTTCAGCCTCTTCTTGAGTTTTGCCAAGACTGCGCTGTTTTACGCACTCTTGCACAGCAAGCCCTGCTCCAAGAGAAGCACATTTGCTGTCAATGATAGTGAGGTGGAAGTCAGGATAATTCTCTTTCACTTGCTCATAAATCATCTTAGCTGTTTGAAAGGTGCCAGAAAGCTGCGAAGAAAAGGCAACATAAATGCCGCTTTCGCCGTTTTTAGCCATTTCCGTAAAAACATCCTCAAAAAGGGATGGAGAGACCTGGGAGGTCTTTGGTACTTCACCGTTTCTAATCGCGTCATATACAGCATTCGGCTGGATTGTCTTTAAGTCTTCATACTCTTTGTTTTCCAAATTTACCTTTAATGGAAATAGAATGACATCATTATCGTCATAATAAGAAAGAGGCAGATCACAAGCACTGTCCGCTAATATTTTATATGTCATAAGCTCATCTTCTTTCTGTGTTTTTTTTCATTATATGACTTTCACTTAGTGAAAATTATGGTATATTGATTGCTGGTATGTATACATATGCATTATTTAGGTGTTGCATACTATTAGTTTATAGAATCTTATTCAAAAAAACAATGAATCCTAAAAAGCTTAGGAGCAAATATAGTACTGGGGGATTATTATGTATTGGACATTAACGAAGAAGTTAGTTGTAGTAATTGTTGGGGCTCTTTTGAACGCTGTTGCAATGAACTTTTTCTTAATACCTGCAGATGTTTATGCAAGCGGGTTTGCCGGTGTGGCACAGCTTATTTCAAGTATTACACCTATTACGACAGGAATATTGCTGTTTATTCTCAATGTGCCTATTGCCATACTAGGCTGGATTAAGGTTGGGAAATCATTTACATGCTATAGCTTTCTAAGTGTTGCATTCATGTCTTTATTTCTTGAACTTCTTCCGGTTTATTCCTATTCAGATGATATACTGCTGAATGCTGTCTTTGGCGGTGTTATTGCAGCTGTCGGTGTCGGGATTACGTTGAAAATCGGTGCATCCACAGGCGGAATGGATATTGTTGCAATGATTCTTTCGAGAATGCAGGACAAGCCTGTCGGCACATATTTTTTTACATTAAACAGCATTATCATCATAACAGCAGGGTATCTTTATGGATGGGAAAAAGCTCTGTACACCCTTGTTACACTGTACGCATCCACAAGGGTGATTGATGCGATACATACAAGGCATCAAAAATTGACAGCGATGATAGTCACAAAAAAATCCGATGAATTAAAAGTGGCAATTCATGAGAAGCTAGTAAGAGGGATTACTATGGTTCCAGCAAAAGGAGCCTTTTCCAATGAAGATAGGGATATGATGATGATAGTTGTTACACGGTATGAATTATATGACTTGGAAAAAACCATTAAAGAGGTAGACCCGCAAGCATTTACTAATATCGTGCAAACAACAGAAATATTCGGCTTCTTCAGAAAAGAATAAAGGAGGTAGTCGGTATAGTGCTTCGTGTCATAATTGCAGCAGCACTCGCTTTTAGCCTTTTTTCCTTTGGCGGTGATCGAATACATGCAGAGGGAAATAATCTGCAGTTTGAGATTTCTGCAAAACCGAATAAAGACTATGCGGAAATCAGAATGACTGTTTTAAACACTGGGGATAAAGCCGTTAAACTTGTTTTTTCCTCCTCGCAAAAATATGAATTTTCGATTAGAGCAAAGGGAGGAAAAGAAGTTTACCGTTATTCAGCAGATAAGTCCTTCCTCCAAGCACTGCAGGAGCTAAAGCTCAAATCCAATGAGTCACATACATGGGTAGAGAAATGGAATTACCGAAAAAATAACGGTGAGCTAGTACCGAGTGGCGAATATGCTGTTAAAGCAGCCTTGTTAGGAAAGAAAAACAAGGGAGAGACCATAACGGCCAAGACAACTTTAGTTGTTCCTTTCGTTACGGATATTAAGACTACCGGCCAAAAGGGAATATATACAATAGAAGGAATTGCTCATACGAAAGAGCGGTTAACATTTACAGTAGAAGATGGACATAAAGAATTATTGTCAAAGCAGCCTGTTGCCGTTACAGACGTTGGGAGTTTTAAGGTGAATGTGAAGATAAAAACAGAAGATTTGCCGGAAAATGGGACATTGCTTCTTTATTTTCAAGAAGTAAATGGAAAACAAAGCGATCCAGTAATATTGGAACGGTTTCCTTCATAATTAATAAGCTAGCCTCCATTAGTGGATGGCTAGCTTATTAGCTTAACGGGATTCTAGCTGCTCAAGCTCCTTTTGCAAATCAGACAGCTGCTCTTGTTCAGCACTCGTCGTATTGGCATAGGCGGAACTTAATGCATTTTTGGCTTTAGCAATCATCTCACTATCACTGCCACTAGACTTCGCCATTTCTACTGCTTGTCGTGCTTCTTGAAATAATCGGTTTCCCATTTAAAGTCCTCCGTGAGTAGATTCGTTCGAATTAGCCATTTTATAGCTTTCGGCCTCTGCATATGTCATATGATATGGAATACGTTGATCATGCTTAGATACTGAGTCTACACCCTGTTGTACGAAGCGTTTTGATTTATTTCGTTTTCCCATAGCAGATAATCCCTCCGCAAGTTGTTTTTTAGAGACAGCGCGATCATTTCATGGTGGAAACAGCTGCAAACTGCTTCTATAAAATAGTATTGGTCAAAGCAGCAATTAAATAGGCGGTAATGTTAACCAAAAAAAAGAGCCTGTTACCAGGCTCTTTGTATTTATCATAGTGCTTGTAAATTTAAATAATCATTTAAAAACACAGCGATGCCGTCTTCTTCGTTTGTCAATGTTATATGGTTAGCCCGTGATTTTAATTCCTGCAAGCCATTTCCCATCGCTACGCCGACTCCTGCATATTCAATCATCTCAAAGTCATTATCTTCATCACCGAAAGCAATAATATTCTTCTGCGGAATATTGTAATAATCAGAAACCTTTTGCAGTCCGACAGCTTTGCTGAGGCCTGTCCTGACAATTTCGATTATATGGTAAGGATCTCCCCAACGACGGTGGTCAATTAAATCGGCATGAACATCAGTTAAATGCTGACGTATTTTAACTACATCCTTTTCTTCGGCATGGATAAGCAAGCATGTTGGCGGTGCCTCTAAGAATTCCAACAAATTGCCTGTAGTCGTTTTCGGATTTCCTAATGAGAAGATATCAAGCAATTTATCATCATGATAATGAAAATATATATCATCGATTACTTCTGCAACGATATTATGATAGTCAAAATTATCACAAGCCTCTACAATGTCTTTCACAGTAGCGATATCTAATGGAGAATGATAAACGCCCCATTCTTGTGAGCGAGGATGGTGGATGAAAGCACCGTTAAAATTGACAATTGGTGTATCCAAATCCAATTCTTTATAGATAGCTTCACTTGCCCGATAAGGTCTTCCAGTTGCAATCATTACAATATGACCGGCTTCTTTTGCTTTTGCGATTACTTTTTTTGTTAAAGGGGAAATCGTCTTATTGTTTTTAAGTAATGTTCCATCAAGGTCTAAAGCAATTAGATGTTTTTCTGTCATAATTTCTCCTTAAAAGTTTGTTTATATTATTTATAAAAAGTTAATGGTGAGTCACCATCAGCTTTTTAAGTAGCAATATTTAGTAAATAGAAAGACTTCGTGATAAACTTAATAATGCTAAGTCTTAGTTTATACATATCGTTGATGATTGGAATATATGCATTTATTGTAATGCTCAAATGTTAAGAATCAATAAAGAACTTGTATAGCTAACCATAAAAGCTTGCTAGCTTGCTTTTAATTATATGTTAACGCAATAAAAAAGGATTTTCAAAAAAATATAAGCAAAGGAAGGCATATAAATGATTATTATCGAAAAAATAAAAATTAATGACGTACCAATCCTGCATATTGTCGCAAAAGAAAGTTATGATCAGCCCCTTCCTTTTATCCAATTTATACATGGCTTTACGAGTGCAAAGGAGCATAATCTCCATTTTGCTTATAACCTAGCAGAAAAAGGATTTCGAATTGTTCTGCCTGATGCCCTTTATCATGGCGAAAGAGAGGCAAATCTGTCAGGAATGCAGCTGAATATGCAGTTTTGGGATATTGTGCTGCAAACAATCGAAGACATTGAGCATGTTAAGCATTATTTTGAAGCAAAAGGACTTATACAAGAAGATAAAATTGGTCTTGTTGGAACAAGCATGGGCGGAATTGTTACATTAGGTGCCTTAAGCCGCTATCCATGGATTAATACTGCTGTTTGTCTGATGGGGATGCCGTATTATGAGAAGTTCGCAAATTACACGATTCAGGAAGTAAAGAAACGGGGTTATGAGCTTCCACTTTCTGAAGAGGAAATTGATAGGCTTTTGAAAAGGCTTGGAGAACTTGATTTAAGCAAACAGCCTGAAAAGCTGGAAAACAGACCGTTGCTGTTCTGGCATGGAAAGAAGGATGAAACGGTGCCATATATGTATTCCCGCCAGTTTTATGAAACAATTCTTCCATTATATGAAGAAACACCAGAGAAACTATCTTATATTACGGAAGAACATACAGGCCATAAGGTGAGCAGAAAGGCGATGCTGAGAACGATTGAATGGTTTGAGGAGTTCCTGCAAAATCAGGCCTCCTTGTAAAAAACGGTTATTTTAGCTCTAGATTATGCGAATTCTTTTTCTCTATAGTTAATCTCTGTTATGATAAGATAGAAGTATGTAAGAAGGAAATAAGATCCAATAGATGGGGTCTGTTATATAAAGAAGTATAAAGGAGTGGGTGTAAAATGGAAGAAGCATTAAAAGATAATATTATGGGTGCATTAGAGCTTGTAATCGACCCAGAATTAGGTGTGGATATTGTTAATCTTGGTCTAGTATATGACCTTGACTTGAATGAATCAGGGGTGCTCACAGTAACGATGACACTTACAGCAATGGGATGTCCGCTTGCAGGAGTAATTGTTGATCAAGTTAAAGCAGCATTGACAGACATACCTGAAGTAAAGGAAACTGAAGTAAACATTGTCTGGACGCCAGCATGGACGAAAGACAGAATGTCAAGATATGCAAAAATCGCATTAGGCGTGCAATAAGAATGTCGTAAGGGAGAGATGTCTCCCTTATTTTATTATATTTTTTTGGAATATTCGGCGAATATAATAATCCGGAGGTGACTGTCATCAAATGAAGGATTTGCTTAATAGGCCGCTCAGAGATTTGAGAATAAGTGTGATTGACCGTTGTAATTTGCGCTGCAGTTATTGCATGCCTGCAGAAATATTTGGGAAGGATTATGCCTTTCTGCCGCAAGGAGAACTGCTTTCATTCACTGAGCTGGAGCGGTTGGCCAAGACTTTTGTGTCACTTGGTGTGGAGAAAATCCGCCTGACTGGAGGGGAGCCTTTGCTTCGGAAGGATCTCCACTTGTTCATCGAAAAACTCATGCAGATTGACGGACTCAAGGATATTGCTTTAACGACAAATGGAATTTTTTTGCCGCGGCATGCTAAAGCACTTAAAGAGGCGGGCTTACAACGTGTTAATATCAGCCTAGACAGTTTGAATGATGAGCTGTTTGGGAGTATTAATGGCAGAAATGTTGGTACCAATCCTGTTAAAAAGGGGATTGAAGCAGCTAAAGGAGCCGGGCTTGGAGTTAAGATCAATATGGTCGTCAAAAAGGGACTGAATGAGTCAGAAATTATTCCGATGGCGAAGTTTTGCCGAGAAGAGGAGATTGAGCTGCGTTTCATTGAATATATGGATGTTGGCAGCACGAATGGCTGGAAATGGGATGAAGTTGTTTCAAAAAAGGAAATCATAGATATATTAAAAACAGAGTTTGAATTAATAGAAGCAGAGCCTGATTATTATGGGGAAGTGGCAAAAAAGTATTTATATAAAGGAAGCAGTACATATGTCGGATTCATTACTTCTGTGACAGAATCTTTTTGTTCAAGCTGCACAAGATCACGGATATCAGCAGACGGAAAATTATATACTTGCCTGTTTAATGGTAATGGTCATGACTTAAAATCCTTCATAAGAAACGGCGCTGCAGATGAGGAACTGCTGAATTATATTAAAAGTATATGGCAAGCAAGAGCAGACAGATATTCTGATTTGCGAACAGCTGAGGCAAAGGGAAGCAACAGTAAGATAGAAATGTCCTATATTGGCGGTTAGAGAAGAGGGAAATGAGATGGTGGAAAGAAGAACTCCGATAGCGGTGGAGGAAGCAGTAAAGAAAGTAATGGATTGTAAGCTGGCGGGGAAAACGGAATATGTTTCGATCTTTGACAGCAGTGACCGATTTCTGGCAGAAGACATAAAGGCCGACCACGATATTCCAAGGTTTGATAGAAGCGCATATGATGGATATGCATTTCTATCAAAGGCTAGTGCTTGCTGTACAGAGGAAAATCCACTCATCTTGGAAGTAATCGACGAAATTGGTGCAGGGTATGTATGCAAAAAAAACATCGGCAAGAACGAGGCTGTCAGAATCATGACAGGAGCAATGCTGCCTAAGGATTGTGATGCTGTTGTCATGCTGGAGGATGTGGCTGAATCTTCAGTTGACGGCAAACCGTATATTACTGTTACTAAGCAAGTGCAAATGGGGGAAAACATCTCTTATAAAGGGGAGGATGTACAAGAGGGCGAAGTCCTTGTACAAAAAGGAACGAAAATTAACCCTGGTATTGTTGCTCTGTTGGCAACATTCGGCTATGAGCAAGTACCTGTTGCGAAAAAACCAAAAATCGGCGTTTTCGCAACAGGAAGTGAACTGCTTGAGGTTAATGAACCTTTAGAGGAGGGCAAAATCAGGAACAGCAATGCTTATATGGTAATGGCACAAATTAAGCAGGCTGGAGCTGAAGCTGTATATTTTGGGAAGCTTGCAGATATATTGGAAGATAGCTATGAAGCTATTAAAGAGAGCTTAAATGCTGTCGATATTCTAGTGACAACGGGAGGCGTTTCTGTCGGTGATTTTGATCTGCTGCCCGTTATTTATCAGAAATTAGGAGCAGAAGTGCTTTTTAACAAGATTGCCATGCGCCCAGGCAGTGTGACTACAGTGGCAAGCCTTGATGGCAAGCTTCTGTTTGGCCTTTCTGGAAATCCATCTGCATGTTTCGTCGGCTTTGAGCTTTTTGCCCGGCCAATTGTCAGAACGATGCTGTTTGCAGAAAAACCGCATTTGCCAACTGCGACTGCCATACTGACAGCGGATTTCCTGACTTCCAATGCGTTCACAAGATTTATTAGAAGCAGAACCTTCCTGGATGAAGATGTATTATATACTGGACCAAGCGGGACAGATAAGTCCAATATTGTCAGCAGCCTTAGCCATGCTAATGCGTTGACTGTCCTGCCAGGAGGACAAACTGGCTACAAGGCCGGAGATCGTGTGCAAGTGATAATGTTAGAAGGAAATGTTAATTGATAAATAACGTTAAAACACCTGTTCTTTTTAAGAATAGGTGTTTTTCTTTTTTTATGTAAAAAGAAAGGGCAAGACAACACCATGGCACATATCATTAGTAAAGAAAATAGAAAATTAATTCTTTTTTGAAAAACGGTTGATTTTATAATGCTAAGTTTTTATAATAAGAGAATCGAATATTAATATTTATAAATAAAAATGATTAAATATACAGAGTTTCCTGTAGAAGGAGGAAATGATGAAAGCTGCAATTATCGGCACAACTGGATATGGCGGAGCTGAATTGATGAGGGTTTTAGCTAATCACCCTGAATTTTCTATTCACTCTGTCCATACAACAAGGGATGAAGTCCCTGTATGGAATGAATATCCCCATTTATATGGCATCGTTGAAAATAAATTAGAAAAAGTAGATTCCTCTCTTATTGCAGAGAATTGTGATGTTGTCTTTTTTGCTACGCCGTCTGGTGTATCAAGCAAACTTATTAGTGATTTTGCAGATAAACCAATCAAGATCGTTGATTTATCTGGTGACATGCGTCTTCGAAATTTAGATGATTATCAGAACTGGTATAAAAAACAGCCGGCTTCTAGTGAAGTGGTCAGCAAGTTTGTCTATGGTTTGTCTGAGTGGAATAAAGAAAAAATCGCAAAGGCAGATTGGTTATCTAATCCGGGTTGTTATCCGACTGCAACATTGCTTGGGTTAGCACCTGTTATTAAAGAAAATCTTGTTAAGCCGGACAGCATCATAATTGATGCGAAATCAGGAATCTCTGGTGCAGGCAGGACACCGTCTAGGGGGACTATGCTTGCAGAAATGAATGAAAATTTAAAGATATATAAAGTGAATGAACATCAGCATATTCCTGAAATAGAGCAGCAGCTGACAGACTGGAATGACTCTATCCGTCCTGTTACTTTTTCGACACATTTGCTTCCTGTAAACAGAGGAATTATGGCGACTATTTATGCTTCTCTAAAGGAAGAAAATACAGCAGAGCAAATACATGAACTGTTTATGGAGGCATATAAAGACAAACCTTTCGTGCGGGTGAGGCCAATAGGTAATTATCCTTCCATTAAAGAGGTTAATGGTTCCAACTATTGCGATATCGGCATTCATCTTGATGAAAGAACTAAAAGACTAACTATTATATCAGTAATTGACAATTTAATGAAAGGCGCTGCAGGGCAAGCAGTACAAAACGCGAACATTATGTTCGGCTTGGATGAATGTACGGGCTTGAATTTTGTGCCGATGTATCCATAAGGAGGAGTATTTATGCAGGTTGTATCAAATGGAGAGCAAACCTCTCAAATAAAAGAACTAGTGAATGGCAGCATTGTCACACCAGCTGGTTTTAAAGCGGCAGGTTTGCACGCTGGGCTGCGTTACAATAAAAAAGATTTGGGAGCGATTGTGAGCGAAGTACCTGCAAGCTGTGCAGCAGTTTACACAATGAGTCATTTCCAAGCAGCGCCGCTAAAGGTGACACAGGAGTCTATTAAATCAGAAAAGCTCATTCAAGCAGTTGTTGTTAACAGCGCCTGTGCAAATGCCTGTACTGGTGAAAAAGGCTTAATTGATGCTTATAAAATGCGCGAATTGCTGGCAAATCATCTCGGAACAAAACAAGAGTATGTAGCTGTTTCCTCAACGGGTGTTATAGGCGAATACTTGAAGATGGATAAAATCGAAGCAGGAATCAGTCAGCTTATCTTTGGAAATACACAAGAGGATGCAGACAGTTTCCAAGAGGCTATTTTAACAACAGATTTAGTCATGAAAAAATGCTGCTTTACAGCTGAAATTGGTGGCAAGACAGTTACTATCGGCGGAGCTGCCAAAGGATCTGGCATGATTCATCCTAATATGGCGACAATGCTTGGCTTCCTGACAACAGATGCGAATATATCTTCAGATGTGCTGCAGACAGCATTAAGTACAGTGATTCCAACATCCTTTAATCAAATCACTGTTGATGGAGATACATCCACAAACGATACAGTGCTTGTAATGGCAAACGGATGTGCAAAAAATGAAAAGCTTACTTTAGACCACCCTGATTATCCTGTATTTGTTGACTTGTTATCTGCTTCATGTGAAAGTCTTGCAAAGCAAATTGCCAAAGATGGCGAGGGTGCTACGAAATTAATCGAAGTAAATGTGAAGGGCTGTAAGACAGAGGAAGAAGCAAGAGTTATTTCTAAACAGATTGTCGGTTCCAACCTCGTGAAAACAGCGATGTATGGATCTGATGCAAACTGGGGCAGAATCATTACAGCTATCGGCCAAACGAAAACGGATGTAAACCCAGCTTCTGTAGATATTGCAATCGGACCGATTACTATGCTGAAGAACAGTGAGCCGCAAAGCTTTTCGGAAGAAGAAGCAATTGACTATTTGAGCAAGGACTATATTCAAGTTCATGTTGATTTGCATAATGGCGACAAACAAGGAACAGCATGGGGATGCGACCTGTCCTATGATTATGTCAAAATCAATGCAAGCTATCGAACATAGGAGTGTGCACGTGATGAAGACAATACTTATTAAATGTGGAGGAAGCGTCATTGATCAGCTTTCCGAAGGATTCTTCACCAGCATAAAAAAACTGCAACAAGATGGCTTTCACATTATATTTGTCCACGGCGGCGGCCCTGACATCAATGAAATGCTTGATTTATTATCTGTAAAAGCCGAATTTCATAATGGGCTGCGAAAAACAACAAAAGAGGCCCTTGCAGTTGTGGAGATGGTCCTTTCTGGAAAAACCAACAGGAAACTGGTCGATTTATTAAGGAAGAATAATCTTTATGCAGTCGGCTTAAACGGAACGGATGACAACTGTCTTACAGCAAGTATTATCGATGAAGAAAATCTTGGGTTTGTTGGCAATGTGGAGGAAGTAAACAATAAGCTAATCTTAAGACTGTTAGAAGAAGGCTATATTCCAGTTGTGACTCCCCTTGGAATTACAGCAGAAGGCATTAAGCTGAACATTAATGCAGATTATGCTGCTTCAGCTGTTGCTAAAAGCTTAAAGGTTGAGCAATGTCTTTTTGTAACAGACGTAGACGGCATTATCATTGATGGAGATATTGCCAGTTTAATAGGAAAAGAAGAAGTGCTGCAGTATATTGAACAAGGGCAGATTACAGGAGGTATGGTCCCGAAAGTTACTTCCGCGTTAGCTGCTATTGACAGTGGCTTAAACAGTGCCATGATCGTATCAGGAAAAAAAGAATTTTATGCAGATGAGAGATGGAACGGAACAAAAATTGTAGCGAAAGCGGAGGTTATGTAAATGAGTCATTTATTTCCTACTTATTCTAAATGGGAAATTGAGCCAGCATCAGCTAAAGGAAGCTATATGTACAGTACAGAAGGTAAGAAATATTTGGATCTTACTGCAGGTATCGGTGTTTGCAATCTCGGCCATTGCCATGAAGAGGTAAAGGCAGCAGTTGAAGCACAACTGGAAAAATTCTGGCATGTTTCTAATCTTTTCCCGGTAGAAATACAGGAAAAAGCAGCCGAAGCATTGGCGAAAGCAAGTTCAATGGATGCAGTATTCTTTGCCAACAGTGGTGCAGAAGCAAATGAAGCAGCAATCAAGCTTGCAAGAAAAGCTACCGGCAAAACAAAAATTATCACATTTGAGCAGTCCTTCCACGGCAGAACCTTTGCAGCAATGTCGGCAACAGGGCAAGAGAAAATTAAGCATGGCTTTGGTCCAATGCTTGAAACGTTCGTATATGTGCCATTTAACGATATAGATGCATTAAAAGCTGTGCTGACAGATGAAGTTGCGGCAGTCATGCTTGAGATTGTTCAAGGTGAAGGCGGCATTCATGTAGCTAGTCAAGAATTTCTGCAAGAAGCAGAAGCGCTAGCAAAAAGCAAAGGTGCATTGTTAATCATAGATGAGATTCAAACAGGAATCGGCAGAACAGGAAAACCATTTGCATTTCAGCATTTTTCCTTAAATCCCGATATCATCACATCGGCTAAAGGGTTAGCAAATGGCCTTCCAGTCGGAGCAATTGCAGCAAAACAAGAATTAGTAGAATTTTTTGGACCTGGAAGTCATGGCACTACATTTGGAGGCAATCCTCTGGCAATGGCAGCAGCGACAAAAACAATGGAGATTATTTTTGAAGAAAGCTTTCTGCAAGAAGTAGAGCAAAAAAGCGAATTTCTTATTAGCCTGTTAACAGAAAATCTGAAGGAAAATACAGCGGTAAAGGATATCCGCGGATTAGGTTTGATGATAGGAATTGAACTTGAAGTACCTGTAGCCAATGTGCTTAGTGACTTAAGAGAATCGGGCTTGATTGTTCTGAATGCAGGAGAAAAGGTAATACGACTTTTACCAAGCTTGAATATAACTACAGAACAGTTAAAGGAAGCAGTAGAAATATTAGCAAGCAAACTAAAAATTTACAGCAATATTGCAATTTAAGATGTATTTTTTTGCAGTGTGATGTATAATTATAAGAAATTTAAAATAAATATACAAGACTTATAGAGGTGTGCTAAAGATGGAAGGATACTTGCATTTAAGCAATGGAGCGAAATATAAAGGAAAATTCGTTACAAACGCAATGGAAGAAATTTGTGGAGAAATCGTCTTCTTTACAGGAATGACAGGATATCAGGAGGTTTTAACAGATCCTTCTTATAAAGATCAAATCATCGTCTTTACGTATCCGCTTATAGGAAACTATGGCATTAACAAAGAAGATTTTGAGAGTAAAAAGCCGCATGTTAAAGGTGTAATCGTTTATGAAGCAAACAAGCAGGCTTATCATTATCAGTCACAACATTCACTTGCTGAATATTTGGAAAAATGGGATATTCCTTTGCTGAGCCATGTTGATACAAGATCAATCGTGAAGAACATCCGTACGGAAGGCTCCATGCCTGCCATTCTTTCAGGAAACGGGGAAGTTGATAAAGCAGGCTTCTCATTAATAAAGGATTCGAAGGTACCGAAAGTGTCAGAAAAGGCACAGCAAACATACAGCGAAGGCGACTACCATATCGTGCTGGTCGATTTCGGCAAAAAGGAAAGCATGCTCGATGCCCTTGTGGAGAGAGGCTGTAAGGTAACCGTCGTACCTTATGACACAGCATTTGAAGCAGTTAAGAAACTGCAGCCAGATGGAATTTTGTTGTCAAACGGACCTGGAGATCCCAAAGAGCTAACGAGTGTATTGCCGACTATAAAACAGTTAATTCAAGCTTATCCTACATTAGGAATTTGCCTTGGTCACCAGCTGGCAGCATTAGCTCTTGGCGGTGACACAACAAAGCTGTCATTCGGACACAGAGGGGCAAATCATCCTGTTTATGATAAGCGAAATAACAAAGTGATTATGTCCTCACAAAACCACAGCTATGTGGTGGAAGAAGGCAGTCTAGCAAACACTGGCTGTGAGGCAAGATTCTTTAACTTGCATGATAATTCTGTCGAAGGTATGACACATAATGTGTATCCTTTGCAGACAGTGCAGTTCCATCCGGAAGCAAATCCTGGACCTTCAGAGGGCCATTATATATTTGATGAATTTATAGAAAATGTTAAAGCAAACAATGGGAGAGTTTTTGCATATGCCTAAAGACAACAGTATTAAAAAAATATTAGTAATTGGTTCAGGCCCTATTGTTATTGGGCAAGCGGCAGAGTTTGATTATGCTGGCACACAAGCATGCATGGCATTAAAGGAGGAGGGCTACCAGGTCATCCTTGTCAATAATAATCCAGCGACCATCATGACAGATCAAACCTTTGCAGATTCGATTTATTTCGAACCGCTTACTCCAGATGTATTGGAAATGATTATTGCAAAGGAACAGCCTGATGGCTTGCTTGCAACATTAGGCGGGCAAACAGGTTTAAATCTTGCCTTCCAATTAAGTGAACAAGGAATCCTTGAAAAATACGATGTTAAGCTGTTAGGAAGCTCGATTGAATCCATTAAAAAGGGAGAGGATCGTGAAGCATTCCGCCAGCTCATGTATGAATTGAATGAACCAGTTCCAGAAAGCAAAATCGTTCATTTAGTAGAAGAAGCAATTGAGTTTGCGGAAGAAATTGGATTCCCCATTATCGTACGCCCTGCTTACACTTTAGGAGGAACAGGCGGCGGAATTGCTGACGATATGGAGGAGTTTAAAAGACTTGTCAGCGGCGGTCTTAAAGAAAGTGCCATCGGCCAATGTCTAGTGGAAAGAAGCATTGCTGGCTTTAAGGAAGTCGAATATGAGGTAATGCGTGACAGCATGAATACATGTATCACGATTTGTAATATGGAAAATATTGACCCAGTCGGTATCCATACAGGTGACAGTATCGTTGTTGCCCCTTCACAGACATTGACGGATGTAGAATACCAAATGCTTCGCTCTGCCTCTATTAAAATTATTTCTGCCTTAGGAATTATCGGCGGCTGCAATATTCAGTTTGCTCTTGATCCGAACAGCAAGAAGTATTATTTGATTGAAGTCAATCCACGGGTCAGCAGATCGTCAGCACTTGCTTCAAAGGCGACAGGGTACCCGATTGCCAGAATGGCAGCGAAATTGGCGGTTGGTTATACACTTAATGAAATCGTGAACCCAGTTACAGGAGATACGTTTGCGAGCTTTGAACCAGCTCTTGATTATGCAGTTGTTAAATTTCCAAAATGGCCATTTGACAAGTTCCCAAGTGTTACTAGAAAGCTGGGAACACAGATGAAGGCAACTGGAGAAGTTATGGGAATTGACCGCAATATTGAAAGAGCGCTGTTAAAAGCAATTCGATCTTTGGAAATTAAAGGGAATGATTTGACTGTTCCCGGAATAGCTGCTGCAAGTACAGATGAATTGTATGCAAAGGCTAAAGATCAAACAGATGAAAGATTTTTTGTGTTGTTAGAATTGCTCCGCAGAGGAGAAACGATGGAAGCAATCCATCACTTAACGAAAATCGATTTGTTCTTCCTACAGATTTTCCATGGGCTTGTAAAGATGGAGAAGGCTATTCTTTCCACTTCTCTTGAAGAAGCAGGAGAAGAAGCATTGCAGTTATGGAAAGAAAAAGGATTCAGCGATGCATTCCTTGCAGCAGCATGGCAGTGTACAGAACAGGATGTGCGCAACAAACGCAAAGCTCTCGGTATATTGCCTGTGTATAAAATGGTTGATACATGTGCAGCAGAATTTGAAGCAAAAACGAACTACTACTATTCCACTTATTATGGAGAGAACGAGCAGACAGAAAGCAGCAAGCGTAAAGTGCTTGTTATCGGCAGCGGTCCGATTCGCATCGGTCAAGGGATTGAATTTGATTACTGCTCTGTTCATGGTGTATTTGCTTTAAAGCAGGAAAATATCGAAACCATCATCATCAATAATAATCCAGAAACGGTGAGCACAGACTTTGCGACAGCAGACAGATTGTATTTTGAACCACTGACAATCGAAGATATTATGAATGTCGTAGATTCAGAGGGAATTAAAGAAGCAATCGTTCAGCTTGGCGGACAGACTGCCATAAATGTGGCAAAAGGATTAGAAGAATACGGTGTGAAAATTCTCGGCACAGACAGCAAAACAATTGATGTTTTAGAAGACAGAGATCTGTTTTATCAAATGCTTGATGAAGAAAGCATTCCTCATATCGAAGGAGATATTGCCTTTGACGAAGCAGGCTTGCTAACTGCTGTGAATAAATTGACTTACCCTGTCCTCATTAGACCTTCCTATGTTATCGGTGGAAAAGGGATGGAAAGAATCAATAATGACGATGATTTGAATGCTTATCTGCAAACAGACATTCCTTATCCAGTCCTTGTTGATCAATTCCTAGAGGCGTATGAAGCAGAATTGGATTTGGCAGCAGATGGAGAAAACATATGTGTTCCAGCAATCATGGAGCATATCGAAAAGACAGGTGTCCATTCTGGTGACAGTCTTTCGATGCTACCGGCCCAAACTCTGACAGAGTCTGTACAAGACAAAATGCTGACATATGCGAAAAAGATTGTCGGCAATACAAAATACAAAGGTCTTATGAACATTCAATATATTATTGATGGCGAGAAGGTATATGTATTAGAAGTAAACCCACGTGCAAGCAGAACCGTTCCAATTGTCAGCAAGGTGACAGGTGTCCCATTAGTTCAAATTGCGACAAAAATATTGCTCGGGAAATATAATTTGTCAGAAGAAGAGAAAACCTTCAAGAATGATCTCGACTTTGTCTGCATAAAATACCCAGTTTATTCAAATTATGCTCTCAAAGGACTTGATTCCAAAGTCGGTCCGGAAATGAGATCTACTGGGGAAGGAATTGCTCTTGCAGATTCAATAGCAGAAGGCTTGAAAAAGGTATTCCATCCGACATTGAAAAAAGTCGAGAATAAACAAATTATCATAAAATCTGACAACTTCGACATTGCTATAAAGCAAAAGGCAGAGGCAGTTGGATTAACAGTAAAAACAGCAGAGGAAGCTGGACCGCTGTTGGCTGAAGACCAAACAGTCGCGTTTTATAACCCAGAAAATGGAGCAGATGACAAGCTTCTCCGTGAAACAGCAACAAGAAATCGTCTAATTACATTTACACAACAGGAAAGCTTAGAGGCATTCATTGAGTCCTTTAAAGCAGACTCTATTTCTGTCCAATCTATTAATGAATGGCATAATAAATCGAAAAAGGGTGTGAGCACCGTATGATATTAACGTCACTAACAGACTTGAAGGGCAAAGACTTACTCACATTGGCTGAATACTCTTCAGAGACAATTGTCGAGCTTGTTAATAAAGCGAAGGAATTGAAAGAAGCACATTTAAATGGAGAAATAATCACACCATTAAAAGGAAAAACGCTGGGAATGATTTTTGAAAAGTCCTCAACAAGAACAAGAGTTTCCTTTGAAACTGGAATGTTTCAGCTCGGGGGGCAGGCCCTTTTCTTAAGCTCCCGCGACTTGCAAATTGGAAGAGGAGAACCTATTTCTGATACGGCAAAGGTTTTATCTCAATATGTGGATGCGATTATGATTAGAACATTTGCACATGAAACGGTCGAAGAATTGGCAGAACATGCTACAATCCCTGTCATTAATGGATTAACAGATCTTCATCATCCATGCCAAGCGCTGGCTGATTTGCTGACTATTCTTGAGGTGAAGGGGACTCTGCAAGGGCTGAAGCTAGCTTATATTGGCGATGGAAATAATGTCGCACATTCGCTCATGATTGCTTGCGCAAAAGTTGGAATAGATATCGCTGTAGCAACACCAGCAAATTATGAGCCGAACGATGAAATTGTTGCTTTAGCAAAAAGCTTTGCAATGATAAGCGGCAGCGCCGTTTCCATTGTCCAAGATCCAGTGGAAGCAGTGAAAGATGCAGATGCTATCTATGCAGACGTTTGGACCAGCATGGGTCAAGAAGAAGAAAACGAACAAAGACTAAAGGATTTCCAAGGTTTCCAAGTTAATAAAGAGCTCGTCGCACATGCTAAAGCTGATTACATGTTCCTTCACTGCCTGCCTGCACACAGGGAAGAGGAAGTAACAGCTGAAATCATTGACGGACCGAACTCGTACGTATTTCAAGAAGCAGGGAACAGAATGCATGCCCAAAAAGCATTGCTTGTTGAATTATTGAGTTAAGTTTCTAAAGCCTATTTCGATAGGCTTTTTTCTTTATGCTTATTATCTCCACTAAACTAATAATAAATTAGCGTTAATGAAGTTAATAATTTCCGTTATTAGCTTGGAAAAACGGGAAATAATAATAATGCAGTTCATGGAAGACACTGTGGATCTTTAAAGCTTAGGAGGGTTTATATGGGACAAAATAGACAGTTTCGACCAGGGCAGAAAGCCCCGAATAACGGTGTATATATAGAAATCGGTGAAACAGGAAGTAATGTCAATAATCCCCAAAAACTTAAATTGAAAGCTGGAGATCGTTTCCCAGAAACATCGAACCATAACCGCCTTTGGTCATACCAAAGAAGGCCGTAACTAAGCCGGGTTTAATGAATAAAAAATGGCCATCCGATCATTCGGATGGCTTTACATATGGAGAAGAAATACTATAATAAAAGTAAAGGTCAAATATGGTCAAAAGAGGTGCTTTTTTATGAATCCTGAGATGATGACGGAAAGAGTGCAACAAGCTTTTAGTGATGCCCAAGCATTCGCCCTTAAACAGAACCATCAAGAAATAGATGATATTCACCTATTTTTGGCAATTTTAGAGCGTCCCGATAATTTGCTGGATTCTGTATTGCAAAAACTGGATAAAGACACAGAGTTGGTACGGCAGGAGCTTTTGAAGGAAATTGATAAGAAGCCTAAGGTTACACTTAGCGGTAATCAGTCTAGTTCCATTTATATAACCAATACACTACAGCAAGTCCTGCATGAAGCAGAAAAAGAGCAGGAAAAATGGAGTGATGATTATCTTTCAGTCGAGCATATACTGCTCGCTGTCTTTGCTGTCGGAAACTCGGCAGTGCGCAGTCTATTTGATAAAATCGGCATAAACAGCCAACAGGTCAGAATAAAAATTAAAGATATAAGGGGGAGCCAAAGAGTGACTAGTAAAAACCCAGAAGCATCTTATGAGGCCCTTTCCAAATACGGCAGGGATCTTGTAGCAGATGTGAAAGAAGGAAAAGTGGACCCTGTCATTGGCAGAGATAATGAAATTAGGCATGTTATTAGAATTTTATCGAGAAAAACAAAGAATAATCCAGTATTAATCGGAGAGCCTGGCGTCGGCAAAACGGCGATTGTCGAGGGTCTTGCTCAGCGAATTGTCAGAAAGGACGTACCTGAAGGACTGAAAGATAAGACTATTTTCTCGTTAGATATGGGTGCCCTTATCGCTGGAGCAAAATTCAGGGGAGAGTTCGAGGAGCGGCTTAAAGCGGTCCTGCAAGAAGTGAAAAATAGTGAAGGCAGAATCATCCTGTTTATTGATGAGCTTCATACAATTGTCGGCGCAGGAAAAACAGATGGAGCAATGGATGCGGGAAACATGCTTAAGCCGATGCTTGCAAGAGGTGAGCTTCATTGCATCGGGGCGACAACCTTAGATGAACATCGACAATATATCGAAAAAGATCCAGCATTAGAGCGAAGATTTCAGCAGGTTTTAGTTGCTGAGCCGACGGTAGAGGATACAGTATCTATTATTAGAGGACTGAAGGAAAGATTTGAAATACACCATGGTGTTTCTATTCAAGATAGAGCAATTATCGCTGCAGCAACCTTATCAGACCGCTATATAACAGACAGATTCCTTCCGGATAAAGCAATTGATTTAATAGATGAAGCTTGTGCGATGATTAGGACAGAGATAGATTCTATGCCAATTGAAATCGATGAGCTGACAAGAAAAATCATGCAGCTAGAGATTGAAGAAGCTGCCTTAAAAGGGGAAGAAGACCCGCTAAGTAAGGAAAGGCTGCTTGTCATAAACAAGGAAGTCTCCAATTTGCGTGAAAAGGCAAATGCACTTCAGGCTAAATGGCAGCTTGAAAAAGAAGGTCTGTTAAATGTTCAGGCGAAAAAAGAAGAATTAGAAAGAAAACGCAGAGAATTGGAAGAAGCAGAAAATAATTATGACTTAAATAAAGCAGCTGAACTCAGACACGGCAGCATCCCTGCATTAGAGAAAGAATTAGAGCAGCTTGAAAATAAGACCAGCACAAAAAAAGGAGAAAGGCTGCTTAGGGAAGAAGTAACAGAGCAGGAGATATCTGCAATTGTAGCGAGATGGACTGGAATTCCTGTTACTAAGCTTATGGAGAAGGAGAGAGAGAAGCTTCTTCGTCTTGAGAGCATCCTGCATGAAAGAGTGGTAGGGCAAGCCGAGGCTGTTAAGCTTGTCAGTGATGCTGTATTAAGAGCACGAGCAGGCATCAAAGATCCAAATAGGCCGATTGGTTCGTTTTTGTTCCTAGGACCGACAGGTGTCGGCAAAACCGAGCTAGCGAAAGCGTTGGCCTCCAGTTTGTTTGACAGTGAAGAACAAATCATTCGGATTGATATGTCGGAATATATGGAAAAACATGCTGTTTCCCGTTTAATTGGAGCACCTCCAGGGTACGTTGGATACGAAGAAGGCGGACAGCTAACCGAGGCAATCAGAAGAAAGCCTTATAGTGTCGTATTGCTGGATGAAGTGGAAAAAGCCCACCCAGAGGTTTTCAACATCCTGCTCCAAGTGCTTGATGATGGAAGAATCACCGATTCACAAGGAAGGGTAGTTGATTTTAAGAATACGGTCATTATCATGACCTCTAATATTGGCTCCCATCTTCTGCTCGAGGGCAAAGATTCCGATTCCATTCCTGAGCACATCAGAGATGGTGTCATGAATCAATTAAAAGGACATTTTCGCCCTGAATTCTTGAATCGGATTGATGAAATTATTTTATTTAAGCCATTGGCATTAAAGGAAATAAAAGAAATTGTCTTAAAGCTTATCAGTCAATTGCAAAGCAGACTTTCTGACCAGCATATCAGCATAAGCATGACAGACCGTGCCGGTGAATATATTGCAGTAAATGGCTTCGACCCTGTATTTGGAGCAAGGCCGCTCAGACGTTTCCTGCAAAGAACGGTTGAAACAGCATTGGCAAGAGAAATAATCGCAGAGAAGGTCAAGGAAAACGATCACGTTGAAATTGACGCTGCAGAGGATGGCATCTTCCTTACAAGAAAATAAAATAAAAAAGGGTGAAAGCAGCTGCTTTCACCCGATAATTAAGCTAGAGATTAATGCGAACCTTCCTCATGACTCGGTTCATCATTTGGCAATACAGCAGCCAAAAGGAAAATGACAACAGAAAAGACAACTGTTAACACTACTCCCATAGAGAAGCTGTAAGTTATTCCGTTCATAGAACTAATAACATATGTAAGCATTTGCGCTAATAGGAAAGTCCAAAAAATCGTTACGATATACCGCATACAATCACCTCACACTTATTTTTAAGGTCTGTTCTAATAGTATCATACAGGGCCAAAATAATAAATCATATATAATCTCCTTTTTTTCTTAAATAACATAAAAAAATCATTTATCGCTTCTGTCATACTTAAAACATGAAATACTTGGGCAAACTCCCTTACATTTTGCTGAAATGGTCATACATTAGTAAAAGGAAAACCTAAAAAGGAGTTTTGAGAGATGGAGAACCGGAACTTCCAACTGGATACCGAATGGAATATGATACATTATCCAACACAGCAGCCTAACGGTTTCGGTATCTTAATTATTGGTGACGACAGACATTTTGTAGATGCAAAGAATAGCTTTTGGGTACAGAATGAAGGGAAGAAATCAATTATTGATTCATTGCGAAATAAAGGATACACCATTTTTTATTCTAATCTCTATGGAAAGAACTGGGGAAGCGAAAGATCTTTAATGCTTGCTAAAAGACTGTATGAGCATATGATTCGCTCAGAAATCCTCAACCCGAAAATACATTTAATTGCAGAAGGAATGGGAGCATTGGTTGCGATAAAGCTGATGATGGAAATGAAGGAAAATATCCGTTCAGTCGTCTTGTTCAACCCTATTCTGTCTTTAAGTGAACATCTTGAGAAAGAAAAGGAGCATAAATTTTTCTTTAAAAAGCTTTGTAATGAAATAGCAGCTGCCTATGATAAAAATGCTAAAGTTATCCCTGACTTTATAAAAGAAATAAAAGAAAATCATCTAGAAGAGACAGACACCCCTGCGAAAATCATCCATATACTTCATAACGGCAAATCCTATTACCAATCCCAGCTGCTGAAGGAAAGAATTAGAAAATGGGATCAAGAAGAGCTGCCCATCTTCGTATCTTATGTTTTGCCAGAAAAAAGGAGTGCAATCCCCGGGCAAATTATCCGCTTTTTTGGACAGTATGAAAAAACCCTCTAGCTGTCCCTTTTTTTACGTTAGAGAGGCTGAAGCGATTAGTTTCAGCTTCTTTTATTCTAAGATAGCAGCTCTTTGATGATAATCATGATTGCTCTTATCTCTGCATAAGATACACTAACCTGACTTCAAGGAGGCTTCTTTAGATGGAGAATGCAGTAATTGTCGGTACATACCAATTTATCGGCTTTCACCTTTGCCGCTCTTTATTGGAAGATGGAGAAACTGTTTATGGAGTATCTTATCCAAATCTGAAACTGGAAGATTCCGAAGATAAGCAGCTAGAAATAGGAAGGAATGCCAATTACGAAGAAATAGGCTGGGAAGAGAAATTTAAGGGAAACAGCGGCAAGATTATTTATGATTGTTATGACATACTAAACAGCGATAAAATAATCAGCCAAATAAAAAATGATTTGCATATAGAAAGCAATATTCAGGATTTGACAGATAGAAAGCATGAATTAATCTTTCTAGGTAATGTGCTGGATTTCACCCGGCATGAAGAAGAACTCTTTCCAATGCTGAAAAGTATTGGTATTCCTTTCAGGTTTATCTATTATCCGACCGTGTATGGACCATGGCAGCCAAAGGAGTTTTTATTTGTTCAATTATTAGAAGACTGTAATGATATAGAATTAAGCGAGCTGGAGTATAAGGAAGATGCTATTTTTATAGATGATGCAGCAGCTGCAACGAAAAAGCTGATGATGGAAACAAGCACAGCCTGTCTTTTCTTGACGAGCGGCATCAAAAATCATTGGATGCACGGTAAAAAAGCAATAAAAGAGTTTCCGGTAAAAATTCCGCGCTATCAGATTCCTTCCTGCTTACAGTCGTATACAGTTGATAATAAAAACAATATTGCAGATAACTTGGAAATGCAAAGAAGACATATTAAGATGTATAAGTGGTAGTGTAGTAGTTTATATGAAAAATTGCGTGAAAGAAAGGCGTTCAAATGAAAAAAATGAAGCTAATGCTGTCCCTTTTCATCCTGCTGAGCACCTTTTTTCTTGCCTCCTGCGGACAAGCCGAAAAAAAGGGGCAATTGAAAAGTGTAGGATTGCTCGTGACTGGAACGGTTACAGACCAAGTCTGGGGCACGAAAGGATATAAGGGGCTGTTAAATATACAATCACATTATAATGTGGATGTTTATTATAAGGAGTATATTGATTCCCTTGCCCTTGCAGAAAGAGCGATCGAGGAATTCGATCAAAAAGGGGTAAATCTCATCTTTGGGCATGGCAGTGAATTTGCGGATTATTTTAATATTTTGTCTGAAAAATATCCTGACATCCATTTTATCAGCTTTAATGGCAGCGCTAAAAATGATAATACAACTAGCGCCTCGTTTGAAGGCTATGCGATGGGCTTTTTCGGAGGAATGGTCGCAGGCCATATGACAAAGACCAATACAATCTCTGTTATTGGAGCCTTTGACTGGCAGCCTGAGATACAAGGATTTATAGACGGAGCTAAGTATGAGAATAAAAATGTGGAGGTTCTGACTGATTTTGTACAGGGGTGGGATAATCGTGAACAGGCACTGAAGCTGCTCGATTCGGCGATTGCCAAAGATGCTGATATTATTTATCCTGCAGGTGACGGATTTAATATCGATATCATCGAACAAGTAAAGGCGAAGGGCCTTTATGCAATTGGTTATGTTTCTGAACAATCTGATCTTGGCAGAATGACTGTTTTAACAAGCACCGTGCAAAATGTATCAAAAATGTTTGATATACTTGCTGGCAAATTTAACGAAGGCAAGCTCGTATCAGGCGATATATCTTACGGAATGAAGGAAAATGTCATCACATTAGGAAAGTTCAGCCCTAATATTGATGCGGCATTTATCCAAAAAATCAATAAGGAAATGAAGCAATATAAAGAGACAGGCAAATTTCCTAATAACCAATGATAAAAAGCTTGCATTTTGCTCTTTGTGGAGGAGGAGATGCAAGCTTTTTCTCTCCAGCAGGAGCTGCACTAAAGGTTAGTCCATCCATTTTTTTAACATTGGCTTAACTTTGTTAATCAGCGGCTTTAGCTCATTAGCAGAACTCATAAATAGCTCAATATTACTAAAAACTAAGTTCATATCTATTTCGTCCAAAAAGTTCATCACTTTGTTATTATCTTCTGGTTGCTGCGAATCCTCCTCGCGCTGTCTGCCATGCTGACCTAAAATCCAGGAATCTCCTTTCGTTCTTTCCCTTCTTTCCCTTCTTTCATATAAAGCATCATCATGCTGTTTTTTACGATAAACCTTTCTGCCAAGCATGAAGTCATAATAGTAATCTTCCTCTGCTTTCACGCTGTCATCCTGTTCATCGACGGCATTTTGAATATCCTCATCCAACGCAGTTCCCCCCTTTATTCCAGGCAATATTAGCTCTTTATGTTTATCTTATGAATAAATTTAAGAAGTTGTTTAGACAGGCGCTTATAAAGTGAAAAAAAGTTGCATACTATATGAGAAATTTGATAAAATTAGTACCAAGTCATAATAATTGATAATAATATATAGAATACGATTGCGTCGAAAAATGCCTTTCATTTTTCAATTTACAAGCAAATAAAGTATAATCGGACATATTAAAGGAGCTGACAGCTTTGAGTACAGGAATTATTGGCCTTGGCCGTGCATTGCCTGAAAGAATCTTGACAAATTTTGATTTGGAAAAAATGGTGGACACGAATGATGAATGGATTCGTACACGTACAGGCATTGAGGAGAGAAGAATTGCAGATGATAATACAAATACATCTGACATAGCATATGAAGCTGCAAAAAAGGCAATTGAGAATGCTAACATCAGCCCAGAGGATATAGACATGATTCTTGTGGCAACAGTCACACCAGATCAGCCGTTTCCGACAGTTGCCTGCATGCTTCAAGAACGCCTTGGCTGTATTAAAGCTGCAGCAATGGATTTAAGTGCAGCATGCGCAGGTTTTATGTATGGAATGGTTACAGCTAAACAGTTCATCGATAATGGAGCTTATAAATACGTTCTTGTTGTTGGTGTGGAAAAGCTGTCGAAAATCACGAATTGGGATGACCGCAATACAGCTGTGCTCTTTGGCGATGGCGGCGGAGCTGTCGTATTGGGAGAGGTTTCAGAAGGACGAGGAATTCTTTCCTTTGAGCTAGGTGCAGACGGCTCTGGCGGTAAGCATCTTTTCCAAGATGAAGAAGACTTTATCCAAATGAACGGCAGAGAAGTATTTAAATTTGCTGTTCGTCAAATGGGTGAAAGCAGTGAAAATGTATTGGTAAAAGCAGGCCTTTCTAAAGAGGATGTTGACTTGCTGATTCCGCATCAAGCGAATATTCGCATTATGGAAGCATCCAGACAGCGTTTGAATCTTCCTGAAGAGAAGATGTCAAAAACAGTTCATAAGTATGGAAATACAAGTGCAGCTTCGATTCCAATCTCACTTGTGGAAGAGTATGAGGCAGGTAAGCTTAAGGACGATGACGTCATCGTTATGGTAGGCTTCGGCGGCGGCTTGACATGGGGCGCAATCGCTCTGCGCTGGGGCAGATAATTAAAAAATTTTAACACTTAGAGTGTATGAATAAATCAAAGGAGATTACAATCATGAGTAATAGAAGAGTAGTCGTTACAGGTATTGGTGCAGTAACGCCGGTTGGTAATGATGCTGAAAAAACATGGGAAAATATCGTGAATGGAGTTTCTGGCATTGGGCCGCTTACGAGAATAAATGCAGATGAATATCCTGCAAAAGTAGCAGCACAAATAAATGACTTTAACGCAGAAGATTTCATGGATAAGAAGGATGCAAGAAAGATGGATCGCTTTACTCAATATGCTCTTGCTGCTTCTTTAATGGCTGTGAAGGATGCAGACTTGCAAATTACCGAAGAAAACTCAGCACGTATTGGTGTTTGGATCGGTTCAGGAATCGGCGGTATGGAAACATTCGAAAATCAATACGAAATTTTCCAAAAGAGAGGCTATAAACGTGTTAGTCCGTTCTTCGTGCCAATGCTTATTCCAGACATGGCAACAGGACAGGTTTCTATCACGCTTGGTGCAAGAGGGGTTAACTCATGTACAGTAACTGCTTGTGCAACAGGAACAAACTCAATCGGCGATGCCTTCAAAGTTATTCAGCGCGGTGATGCTGATGCAATGATTACAGGCGGAGCAGAAGCGCCAATTACAAAAATGTCAGTTGCAGGTTTCTGTGCGAACACAGCACTTTCCACAAACCCAGACCCAAAAACAGCGAGCAGACCGTTTGATGCAAACCGTGACGGATTTGTTATCGGTGAGGGTGCAGGTATTCTAGTGCTGGAAGAATTAGAGTATGCACTTGCAAGAGGAGCAAAAATCTACGCAGAAATCGTTGGTTACGGCTCAACTGGTGATGCATATCATATCACTTCTCCAGCTCCTGGCGGAGAAGGCGGTGCACGTGCGATGAAAATGGCAATCAATGATGCAGGCTTACAGCCAGAAGAAGTATCATACTTGAATGCACATGGAACAAGCACAGCATATAACGATAAGTTTGAGACAATGGCTATTAAGGAAGTCTTCGGAGACTATGCTTATAAATTGCCAGTCAGCTCAACTAAATCAATGACAGGACACTTGTTAGGGGCTGCAGGCGGAGTTGAAGCGATCTTCAGTATTCTTTCCATTAAAGACAGCGTAATTCCTCCAACAATCAACTATGAAACACCAGATGCTGATTGTGATTTAGACTATGTAGTAAACAAGCATAGAAAACAAGAAGTTAACGTGGCAATGAGCAACTCATTAGGCTTTGGTGGACATAACGCAACAATTATCTTTAAGAAATATCAATAATAATAAACCAGGCTAGCCTTTAATAGGTTAGCCTGTTTTTAATTTATGTTAATAATAATTATTATAAATTAAAATTGACTATAATTAAAAAATGTATATAATTAAATATAGAGTATAAAAAGTTTTTGCGGATAATAACAATTATGAAAATCTTTATTTCTAGAACTAAGTAAGCGCTTGCTTAAGAAGTTAGCTCTTTTCTCATTATGACAGACTGATTATCAATTTAACATCGCTTGTTTAGCAAAGGAGGATAATATGTTAAGTATCGAAAAAGCAATACAGGCATTAAAGGAGAAAAATATTCGCTTAACACCTCAAAGACATGAACTAATAAATATTCTTTCCAAAGGAAATAAACATTGGACAGTAGAGGAGTTATATCAGCTGTTAAATGAGTCCATGCCATCTGTAAGTATTACAACAGTTTATAATAATATAAAGTTATTTTGTGAGATAGGTTTAGTGAAAGAAATTCAGTTTGGAGAATCATTAAGCAAGTATGAATGGAAACAAGAAGACCACTATCATATCGTCTGCAGTAAATGTGGAGAAATGGTAGATGTATGGTACCCAGCTTTAAAGGAGGTAGAAGTATTTGCCCAATCCATATCGAAATTCAACATTAGCTCCCATAACCTCCAGTTCTACGGGACATGCAGCAGCTGTGAACAGAAATAAACAATCTGGGCAGCAGGTTTGTCCTGTATGTAAACAGCCAATCCAAAGATTAAAGCATTCCATCCTTTGCGGCTGCGGATTCAAAATGATCGTAGATAAACGAAAAAAAAGCATTTGAATTAAAACTCTGCACAAAAGATGTGCAGAGTTTTTGTTTTCATTAACTGGTCTTATGAATGAACACCATATGATTTGTCAGAACATAAACTATAACGTTATATTCTCAGTCTGTAGAGGGAAAGGGGGAAATGATTTGGGGTAGTGAACACAAGAGAGTGGCTCGATGAAAAATTTTATAAACCAGTTGCGATTTGCAGTGAGCTTAAAGGCGCCTTCGAAGGAGAGCCGTCAAGACAGGTATATCAGCATCTTGCCAATTTTGGGATGTATAAGCCTTCAAGAAAAACAAAAGAAATATATGATTCACTTGTTAAAGAAGATGTATGGGCGAAGTGTGAACGAATTTACTTAAAATACAAAAGCTTATGGAAAGGTCCTGATATTCCTATTTATATTTTTCCTTTTAATCAATCTTCCAGAAGAAGTGACAAGAAATCAGGGCTGTCATTTCCTGATATGCTATTCCTCTTTATTGGAGATATAGAAGATGAAAAAGAGCTGGAAGCCTTAATAATTCATGAATATCATCATGTTTGCCGAATACACTATCAAAAAAAGGATGTCGATGAATACACCCTTCTGGACTCAATAATTATGGAAGGGCTGGCAGAGCATGCTGTTAAAAACCACTGTGGAGAGAAGTATAATGCAGATTGGTGCCGTAAATATAAAGAGGATGAATTAGAGGGCTTCTGGGAAAAGCATCTGCAAGAGAATTTGGATATTAATAAAAGCGAATATTTGCATGATGCTTTGCTGTTTGGTCTAGGAAGCTTTCCGGATATGCTGGGCTACTGCTACGGATTTTATATGATTACTAAATTTAAAAAACAAAAAAGTTTTTCTGAAAAAGCATATTTTGTTTTGAAAAGCGAAGAATTTTTAAAGTAAATACAGCATAAAAATAGAGAGAAACCTTTATACTATAGGGTTTCTCTTTTTCTACACAATTTAGACTTATGCTAATATTTAAAAAAATATTGCAATTCAAATAAATCTGTAATAGTATTTTAACAAATAGATTTTAATGTAATAAAAGTCACAATATGTCAGAGGTGTAAAATGAACGGTAATGCTTCCACATCAAATGATAGTTATTTGCTGGAGGTTAAAAACTTAGAAACCTCCTTCTCTATCGACGGAAAGCTGTATAACGCTGTCGATAATGTATCCTTCCAAGTGAAGCCGCGCCAAATTGTCGGAATTGTTGGAGAATCTGGGTGTGGGAAATCAGTCCTTAGCCTGTCTATTATGAAGCTTCTTCCTAAAGGAGCTGGAGTTATCCGCTCAGGTGAAATTATCTTTGATGGAGTCCATCTTGAAACAATGGGAGATAAAGAGATAAACAGTATTAGAGGCAGTGACATTTCCATGATATTTCAAGAACCAATGACCTCATTAAACCCTGTTTTCACAATAGGCTTTCAATTAATGGAGGTATTGTTAAATCACCACGATATCACCAAGAAACAAGCAAGACAAAAGAGTATCGAATTGTTGAAAAGCGTAGGTATATCAAGGCCGGAAAAACTGGTAGATGAATATCCGCATCAGCTTTCAGGCGGGATGCGCCAAAGGGTGATGATTGCGATTGCCATCGCCTGCCAGCCGAAGCTTTTGATTGCTGACGAGCCAACAACCGCACTTGACGTAACTGTTCAAGCTCAAATCCTTGATCTCATGAAAGAAATTCAAGCAGAGAACGATATGTCTGTGATTCTAATCACCCATGATTTAGGTGTAGTTGCGGAAATGTGTGATGAAGTAATCGTCATGTATGCAGGCAAAATCGTCGAGAAGACAGACGTTGATACACTGTTCTACGAACCGAAACACCCCTACACAAAACTGCTTTTGGAGGCTATCCCAAAAATGGACGAGGAAGTCGAGCTGTTGAGCTCCATCAGCGGAATAGTTCCATCCTTAAAAAATATGCCCGAAGCCGGCTGCCGATTCGCAGATCGCTGTCCGATGGCAATGCCCGAATGTAAATACATAACACCGATTCTTGCAAGCACTGAAGATGGACATGAAGTTTCCTGCCTTCTCTATGATCAAAGCAAACCGAAGGAAGGAGTGAACGCATAATGACAGCAGAAACTATTAAGGATAAAGATATTTTATTGGAAGTTAAAAATCTTAAAACCAACTATCCTATTAAGGGCGGATTTTTACAACGAAAAGTGGCTGATGTAAAAGCAGTCGACGATATATCGTTTGAAATTAATAAAGGAGAGACATTGGGGTTAGTTGGGGAGTCTGGCTGCGGCAAGTCAACAGCAGGACGAACCATATTGCGGCTGTTAGAGCCGACCGATGGAAAAATCATTTTTGACGGTAAAGATATAACGAAGGTAAAAGGAGCAACTTTACGGAAAATACGTCAGGACTTCCAGATGGTTTTCCAAGATCCTTATGCTTCTCTTAATCCGACTATGATGGTAGGCGACCTAATTTCTGAGCCTATAAGAAATTATTATAGAAAAGACGGTAAAGCTTTGAAACAAGAGATTCTTGAACTACTTATGAAGGTTGGCTTGCCAGAGGATGCTTATTATAAATATCCACATGAGTTTTCTGGTGGTCAAAGGCAAAGGGTTGGAATTGCTAGAGCATTAGCTTTAAGACCGAAGCTAATTATTGCTGATGAACCTGTTTCAGCACTTGATGTTTCCGTGCAATCTCAAGTGTTAAATTTGTTGAAATCCTTGCAAAAAGAGTTTGACCTAACCTTTTTATTTATTGCCCATGATTTAAGTGTAGTTAAGCATATGAGTGATCGAATTGGAGTTATGTATCTAGGTGGTCTTGTTGAAATTTCTGCAAAGGAAAGCCTTTATGAAGAACCGCTTCATCCATATACACAGGCTTTGATATCAGCTATACCTGAGCCTGATCCAAGAAAAAGAAAAGAGCGAATTATTCTTAAAGGAGATGTGCCAAGCCCAATAAACCCACCGAAAGGTTGCGCTTTTCATCCGCGTTGCAAGCATGCAATGCCAGAATGCTCAAGCATTAAACCACAATTAAAGGAGGTGAAGCCAGGACATCAAGTCGCTTGTCATCTTTATAACTAAAAATATATGTATGGGGGGAAGATTATGAAAAAGAAGTCTATGTTATTGCTTTTTTCATTGCTGCTAGTATTATCGGCTTTTTTGGCAGCATGCTCGGACACTACTAGTTCAGGGGAAGACAGCGGTGAGAAAAAGGAAGTGGAAGGCGGAACAGTAACATTTGGTTTTACACAGCCATTTAAAGGTGTCTTATCTTATGCTTATTATGAAGGTGAAGATGATGCTAATGCCCTTCAATTTATGCAAGAAGGTTTACTTAAGACAAATGATGATTTGGTTGCAGAGCCAAACCTGGCTACATATGAGTTTTCCGAAGATAATACAGTACTAACTTTTAAAATTAAAGAAGGCGTAAAATGGCATGACGGTGTTGAATTAAAAGCAGAAGATATGGAGTATGCTTGGTACTTGATTGCTGACCCTAATTATAATGGACCTCGTTACGCAAACGTTGCCATGATTAAAGGGGTTCAAGAATATCATGATGGAAAGTCAGATACGATTGAAGGCATTAAGGTAGTCGATGATTATACGATTGAAGTTACATTAATTGAGCCACAAGTCAATGTGCTGGAAAATATCTGGACTTATCCAGAACCTAAGCATTATTATGGTGATCTTGCGGCAGACAAGGTGTCTGAGGCTGACCAAGTACGGAAAAATCCAATAGGTGTAGGACCATTTAAAGTAAAAACAATTGTTCCAGGTGAAAGCATTGAATATGAGCGTTTTGATGATTACTGGCAAGGTAAACCCAAATTGGATGGTGTCGTTTATAAAGTTATAGACGGTTCATTGGCTTCAGGCCTTATTCAAAATGGAGAAGTAGATGTAATTGAAGCACCTAAAGACCAATGGGAAACTATTAAGGCGTTAGACAATATTAATCCAGTTACTGTTGATGCTATGTCTTACTCCTATATTGGCTTTAATTTTGGTCATTATGATAAAGAAGCAGGAAAAGTTGTTATGGACAATCCAAAATATCAAAGCAAAGAATTACGTCAAGCGATGGTATATGCAATTGATCGCCAAGCCTTTATTGACAATTTTGCTTCTGGATTAGGTAAACCGTTAAATACACCATATCCTACTGTATCATGGGCGAAAATCCCTGATGATCAAATCAATTCATATGAATTCGATCAAGAAAAGGCGAAGTCATTGCTTGATGAAGCAGGCTATAAAGATGTTGACGGAGATGGGTTCCGTGAAGATCCAGATGGCAAACCGTTCACAATTAAATTTGATGCTATGAGTGGCGTGGAAACATCTGAAGCACGTGCGCAATTCATCTTGCAGTCATGGGGTGATGTTGGTCTTAAAGCAGAACTGAACGGTGGTTCATTAAAAGAGTTTAACTTGTTCTACGATACAGTAGAGGCAGATAAGTCAGAAGTATTCATGGGTGCATGGGGGCTTGCGAATGACCCAGATCCATCTGGCTTATGGTTATCAACAGATGTTTGGAACTATTCACGCTGGTACAATGAAAAATCGGATGAATTAATCAAAAAAGGTATTCAATATCCGCAAGATGCAAATCAAGATGTGCAAGAGTACAGAAAAGAAATTTATTATGAATGGCAAAAAATTGTAAATGAGGAATTACCGACAATCTTCTTTGAACAGCGTGAAGACGCTTGGGCCATTAATAAACGAGTAGAGGGCGTTAAAGTTACTCCATTTGGAACAGAAGATTTCCACCAATGGCATATTGTTGAATAAAAGTTTAATTGATAAGGAGAATGGAATATGTTGCAATACGCAATTAGAAGGCTAATCGGTATGATTCCAATTCTTTTCCTTATCTCAGTAGTGGTATTTTCCCTGGCGAAGTTAATGCCAGGGGATGCCCTATCTGGAAAAATAGACCCGCTTAATTCAGATCCTGCTTATATTGCCGAAATGCGTGATCAATTAGGGTTAGATGATCCAATTCATATACAATATTTGAGATGGATTGGCGGAGTTCTGCAAGGAGATTTTGGAGATTCATTCCAGCATAAGCAGCCGGTTATGGAACTTATTGGAGAGAGATTGCCAAATACAATTATTCTCGGCATTACAGCATTAATTATTACCTATGTTCTAGCATTTTTTATGGGAAGATATTCTGGAAGAATGCCATATACAGTTGGAGACTATTTAATATCTGGCTTAAATTATTTAATGCTTGCTATTCCAAGCTTTGTAGCAGCATTGGTAGCTATTTATATTTTTGCCATCCATTTAGGCTGGGTACCAGCAAGCGGCAGTGTCGGCTCAGGTGTGGAACCGGGCAGTCTTGAGTATATCCTGAGCAAAGCTAAGCATACAATTTTGCCTGCTATTGTATTAGGAGCGATGTCAACTGCATCGTATACACAGTTTTTAAGAAATGATATGATTGAAAGCTCTCGTAAAGATTATGTTCGTACTGCAAGAGCAAAGGGTACGAAAGAATCAGCGATTTACAATAAGCATATATTGCGAAATTCTATTATCCCGATTATCACACTATTAGGATTCGATATAGCAAATATAATTGGTGGCGCTGTTATAGTAGAGTCAATATTTACATATCCTGGTATCGGGAATTTGTTCTATGAATCAGTAAACAACAGGGATTATTCGGTTATGATGGCTATTTCCCTGCTGTTGACAGTTATGTCTCTAGTGGGAAATCTGATTGCGGATTTATTATATGGGCTAGTCGATCCACGGATTCGTTTAAGTTAGGAGGGAATGAGATTGGAACCATCATTATCGAAGCAGACTAGAGTGACACCGAATTTGAATAAACCTGTTAAAAGCCAATCTCCATGGGCGATTGCCCGCAGGAAATTCCTTGCAAATAAGTTGGCCCTAATAAGTTTATTATTTTTGTTGTTAATTACGATATTATCCGTTTTGGCAGAACCACTTACGATGTCAGTTGAAGAAAACAATCGAATAGATTTTTCGCAAATAAGCAAAACACCATCTTCAGAGCATTTTTTTGGTACTGATAAGTCTGGAAGAGATATTTTCGCTAGAACACTGCTTGGTGGACAGACTTCCTTGCTACTAGCATTCTCCATTACTGCCTCGGTTGTAATAATTGGCACAGTGATTGGAGCAATTGCTGGGTATTTTGGAGGATGGGTAGACAACCTACTCATGAGGTTCACCGACTTTGTCATGAACTTTCCATTCCTGATTTTTGTTATTGTTCTTGCTGCTATTTTTCCAGGTAGCAGTATTGGCACACTGATATTTGTCATAAGTATTCTCAGCTGGACAGGTATTGCCAGACTGGTCAGGAGTAAGATAATGGCCGAGAAGGAAAATGAATACGTCTTAAGCTCCATATCAATAGGATGTTCGCCAGCTAAAGTTATTTTTAAACATTTGTTGCCAAATGTCGTATCTACTATTATTGTACAGGCAACTTTAACACTAGCGACGATGATTGTCGTGGAAACTAGTTTAAGTTTTCTTGGTTTTGGAGTGCCGTTGACTACGCCGACATGGGGCAATATGATGCAAGAAGCAAGAAGTCCCGATGTACTAATGAATAAGTGGTGGATATGGATTCCCCCAGCAGCAATACTAACATTGACTATCCTATCCATTAACTTCATAGGCGAAGGCCT
Source organism: Niallia sp. MER 6 (assembly GCF_023714395.1). Taxonomy (NCBI): domain Bacteria; kingdom Bacillati; phylum Bacillota; class Bacilli; order Caryophanales; family Bacillaceae; genus Niallia; species Niallia sp. MER 6. Next base: position 251,438 of record NZ_JAMAUK010000004.1, read on the forward strand.
AAAAGATGCCTTCAACCCAAAATCCAAACGTTAATGATTAACAGGTTTACTGTACAATTATAAAAGGCTATAGATATAAAGGTAATAAGTCTTTCTTACATAGAAAGGCTTTTTTGCTTTTTAAATCTATGGAGAGTTTGTACATATATAAGAGAAATGTATCATAATAATAAACATACTATGAATGGGCGAGTGCAAAGATTACATGCTTTCTAGAAAAGAAACTTATAAGAACAATGACAAAACAGGAATAAATTTACTGCTCGATGCCCATACTGATTGACAAACAGTTGTTGAAGCGAGGGATAATAATATGCAATATCTTCATGATGTTTGGGTTAATTGGTTTGAAGGAGAAGAAAACGGTTATAATGTTTGCCATTTCCACGAATGGAGAAAAGAAGATGGGGTGGAGCTGCTTGATCAGGTGCCGCTCGTAAAGATTGATTCGGTGTTGTTTAACTACATAGAAAATGATTTAGCAGAGCTTCCGAGGCAGTTGCTTGAAGAAATTTACCAAAAAGCTTATCTTCGAAAAAACCATGAAAGAATCCAATTGGATTATTGCTTTGTTGTTTCAGATGGAATAGGGATTTTGGTTGTTGATACACTTGGTTATTCCATTCCGATTAGAAAAAGCAGGATGATACCTAGGCAGGAACAGCTGGCATATGAGTTACTTGAAAGCCAAGAGACTATAAACTACAACTTTCAAACAGACAACGAAGAAAATAAGGAGTTTCATATCCTGTCGCCTGAGCCGCAAATGATGTACGGGCTGACTAGAAAAGAGCGTCAGCTTAAGCAATTGTTGTTCATGGCACTCGATCAGCTGCATTCCTCTGAAAATGTTGCAGAAGTGAGATATTGGTATACAGAATGGAGCCCAGAGAAGTATTTTGATATTCAAAGCCTTGAATTTGAGGATGCTTGGAGTGAGCTGTTTGACTGCACGAAATTTGGCTGGTCGCCAAAGCATGAGACGTTTTGTGAAAACATCATAAAAGGACAGCCCTTTTTTGAGAAGCTTTGGGAATTAGAACATGGACCAAAGGTAAATTAAATAACTGCTTTCTTCTATTATAAGACATAAAAACAGGCTGATAGCTATCTATCAGCCTGTTTTTATTATCTGCGCTTGCGGCCTAAGCCCATAGCGTTTTCCATTTTTTTAACCATTTTGTTTGCTGCTTTATTCGCTTTTTCCGCACCTAAATCTAAAATCTCGTCAAGCTCAGGGGAGTTCATTAATTCATTGTATTTCTCTTGAATTGGACGAAGTGTATCAACAACTACTTCTGCAAGATCTGCTTTAAAGTCGCCGTAGCCTTGTCCTTCATACATTTCCTCCAAGCTTGCAATTGATTTCCCTGAAAGAATAGAGTAAATAGACAACAGGTTGGAAACTCCCGGTTTATTTTCAATATCAAACTTCACGATGCCTTCTGAATCTGTAACAGCACTCTTGATCTTTTTGACAATGGCTGACGGTTCATCTAATAGAGTGATTGTTGCCTTTTTATTAGGATCAGATTTGCTCATTTTTTTCGTCGGTTCTTGCAGTGACATGATTCTTGCGCCGACTTTAGGGATACGAACTTCTGGTATTGTCAGAATGTCGTTATATTTCTTGTTGAATCTTTCAGCAAGATCTCGTGTCAGCTCTAAATGCTGCTTTTGGTCTTCGCCGACTGGAACTAAATCTGTGCTGTACAGCAGAATGTCTGTTGCCATCAATGGCGGGTATGTGAGAAGTGCTGCAGAGACACCTTCTTTGCCAGCTGATTTATCTTTAAATTGCGTCATGCGCTCTAATTCCCCTATATAGGAAATACATTGCATCATCCAAGCACCTTGAGCATGGGCAGGCACTTCTGATTGGATGAATAATGTAGCCTTTTCAGGGTTAATACCGACAGCAAGATACAATGCAGCTAGGCTGCGGATATTGTTTCTTAATACAAGGCGGTCTTGCGGAACTGTGATCGCATGCTGATCAACAATGCAGAAATAGCAGTTATAATCATCCTGTAGCTCCACAAACTGACTTAGTGCGCCAATATAATTTCCTAAAGTAATTGTTCCGCTCGGCTGGATGCCGGAAAAGATTGTTTTCATTTGTTTTTCCTCCATTTGCTGTTTGTACTATATAAAGGTTGGACATAGAAACGTCTTTTTAAGCCTGCAAGGAATTTTTTGCACAAAAAAAGACCACACGTCCCTATACGAACATAGGGACGAATGGTCCGCGGTGCCACCCTAATTGCTTAAAACAAGCCACTTTATCCTTGGTAACGAAAGGAAGTCGCTGAAATGTAATATGCAAGAAGTAGCAGTTCTATTTCAGTGCTCAAAAGTCCATTCCTTATAACTGGCTGTTTGTTTTCACCAGACACAAACTCTCTTTTAAACCATTATATAAGTACTACTCTTTATCAAAGCATAAATGTATTAACTATATATGTATAAATTAAACTAAAAACAAGGAAAAATCAAGGGAAGGCAAGGGATATTTTACGCTTAGAGGCCTAATTGATTCAATGAAGATAAAGAAGGGATAACTTTATCAGGAAAATGTTAGGAAATTTTAATTTTCTAGCTACAAAGTATATCAGAATATTATTCACAGAAAAATCTATAAATTAAATTAATTTAGATTATTCTTAATTCTACAAAATTCTACAAATTTCTTGCAATCTAATAGGTCGATATATATAATTGGTTTTACGAGTGGAAATTAAAAGTGATATTTCAGACTATTTGAAACAATTGGATACTAAAGTTTATTTCCTAATTCATTATTATACTAGCCTAATTGTTTAGTAGTGACGAAGGTTACATAAAGGATTGTTTACTATTGCTGAATAGCGAATAAGTGGGCTTGAATTTACAGACTATTTAGGAAATATAAGTTTATGTATTCTTGCGTTTTATATGGGAAAGATAATTTTTGGAAACTCCACTTGTGGACAAAATATATAAGGGGGTAAAACAATGAAAAAGAGAATGCTTGTACTTCTATCATTAGTACTTGCACTTAGTGCATTCCTTGCAGCTTGTGGCAACGGCGACAGCGGTAGCTCAGAAGAGGCAAAACAAGATTTGCGTCTTAATATCAGATCAGAGCCATTCTCACTAAACCCTGGTTTAGCGAATGATTCTACATCAAGCAACGTATTGCTTCAAACTTTTGAAGGTTTAACTCGTATTGATAAAGACGGTGAGCCTGAGGAAGCAATGGCTGAAGACATTCAAGTTTCAGACGACCAATTAACTTATACTTTCAAAATTAAAGAAGATGCTAACTGGTCAAACGGTGATCCTGTAACTGCTGAAGACTTTGTGTATGCTTGGAAATGGGCTCTTGACCCAGCTAACCAATCACAATATGCTTACCAGCTTTACTATGTAAAAGGTGCTGAAGAAGCTAACACTGGTAAAGGTAAGCTAGATGATGTTGGAGTTAAAGCAATCGACGAGAAAACGCTTGAAGTTACTTTAAACAACCCAACTCCATACTTCACTCAATTAACTGCTTTTTACACTTACTTCCCTGTAAACAGCACAATTGCTAAAGAAAATCCAGACTGGTATAAAGATGCTGGAGATGATTATGTATCAAACGGACCATTCAAAATGACTGAATGGAACCACAGCGAATCCATTAAGCTAGAGAAAAACGAAACTTATTGGGATGCTGACACAGTTAAGCTAGCAACAGTTGAATATTCTATGATCGATGATGCTGGAACTTCTCGCAGCATGTACGAAAACGATGAGTTAGACTGGAATGGTCTTCCATTCGATACTGTTTCAACAGATGCTATTAAAGCACTTAAAGACAGCGGCGAGTTGAAAACTCAAGCAACTGCTGGTACTTACTGGTACAAATTCAATACGGAAGTTGAACCTTTGAACAACGTTCATATCCGTAAAGCATTGACATATGCAATTGATCGTCAATCAATTGTAGACCAAATTACACAAGGTGGACAAATTCCAGCAATGGCAGCTGTTCCTCCAACAATGTTCCCTGAGAACGAAGAAGGCTACTTCAAAGACAATGATATCGAAGCTGCAAAAGCAGAACTTCAAAAAGGTCTTGATGAGCTAGGCTTGAAAGATGCTTCAGAACTTCCAACTATCACTTTATCTTACAACACAGATGAAGCACATGCGAAAATTGCTCAAGCAATTCAAGATATGTGGAAAAATAACCTTGGAATTGATGTAACATTAGGAAACGAAGAGTGGGCTGTTTACATTGATAAACTTCACTCTGGCGATTACCAAATCGGACGTATGGGCTGGTTAGGTGACTTCAATGATGCAATCAACTTCCTTGAGCTATACCGCGATAAAGAGGGCGGTAACAACGATACAAACTGGGAAAATGCAGAATTTAAACAATTGTTGATCGATTCTCAAAAGGAAACTGATGCAGCAAAACGTCAACAAATGCTTAAAGATGCTGAAGCAATTCTAATGGACGAGCTTCCAATCGCACCGATTTACTTCTATACAAATGTTTGGGTACAAAAAGACAACCTGAAAGATGTAGTAATTTCTGGTCTTGGTGATGCTCAATTGAAATGGGCTTATTTCGAATAATATAAGTCAAAAGTAAAAAGGTATATGAAGCTTTTGCTTCATATACCTTCCTTTCTAATTAGAGGTGATTAGAAAATATTGGAGGTTTAAATCATGATAAAGTACTTGACAAGACGTCTGCTGTTTATGTTACTTTCTTTACTGCTTATTGTAACAGCAACGTTTTTCTTCATGAGGTTGGCACCAGGTAACCCTTTTACATCAGAGAAACAGCTGCCACCGGCAATTGAAGCTAACTTAAACGAACATTATGGACTAAACGACCCTTGGTATGTCCAATATGGGGAGTATTTACTTCGCATTGTACAATGGGATTTCGGCCCATCATTCAAATATAAGAGCCAAACAGTTAATGACTTAATCAATGAAGGATTCCCTGTTTCCTTAGTTCTGGGAATGGAAGCAATCTTTATTGCATTAGCAGTTGGTGTATTACTTGGTATTATTGCTGCATTGAAGCATAACAAATGGCAGGATTATACAGCAATGATTATAGCAGTACTCGGAATATCTGTTCCTTCCTTTATTATGGCCGCATTTTTACAATATGTATTTGCGATGAAATTAGGCTGGTTCCCGGTTGCAAGATGGGGAACATTCTCACAAAGCGTCTTGCCTGCCATCGCATTAGCAGCAGGGCCAACGGCGTTCATTGCCCGACTTACAAGATCATCTATGCTTGAAGTGTTGAGCAATGATTATATTAAAACGGCAAAAGCAAAAGGCTTGAGCCAAACTACTATTACAGTAAAACACGCTATCCGTAACGCTATTCTTCCAGTAGTATCCTATATGGGACCACTATCTGCAGGGATTGTAACAGGAAGCTTTGTCATTGAGAAAATATTCGGCATACCAGGTCTTGGATCACATTTCGTCAAGAGCATCGGTAACCGTGATTATACAGTAATTATGGGTGTAACAGTTTTCTATAGTATTATCCTATTAGTATCTGTTCTTCTTGTCGACATATTATATGGACTAATCGATCCACGCATTAAATTAGCTGGCGGGAAGAAAGGAGAATAAGCATGCAGCAAATTTCAAAAGATAAATTCAAAGTTGTCGGTAACAGCAGCGCTGAAGCAGAAACGATTTCCAGACCGAGTCTGTCCTTCTGGAAAGACGTTTTTATGCGTTTCAGAAAGAACAAGCTTGCTATGTTCGGCCTTGTGCTGTTAATTATTTTAATTGTTATGGCGTTTTTGGGACCTTTTCTTACACAATATGATTATCGTGAAAACGACTTAATGAAAGCAAACCAGCCTCCAAGTGCAGAGCATTACTTCGGTACAGATGATCTTGGACGTGATATGTTCGCTCGTATTTGGTATGGTGCGAAAATCTCTCTATTCATCGGGATTGCAGCTGCTATCATTGACTTAGTAATTGGTGTAATCTGGGGGGGAATCTCTGGGTATAAAGGCGGCCGTGTCGATGAAGTAATGATGAGGATTGCAGACGTACTTTACGGAATTCCTTACTTGCTTCTAGTTATCTTATTAATGGTAGTTTTAGGTCAAGGATTAGGAACAATGATCCTGGCAATGAGTATTACCGGTTGGATTAACATGGCACGTATTACACGTGGACAAGTGCTTTCATTGAAAAACCAAGAGTATATTTTGGCTTCAAGAACTTTAGGTGCAGGCTTAACAAGAATCATGGGCAAACACTTGATTCCAAATGCAATGGGACCTATTCTTGTAACATTAACTTTGACTATCCCAAATGCTATCTTTACAGAAGCATTCTTGAGCTATTTAGGATTAGGTTTAACACCTCCTTTAGCAAGTTGGGGAACAATGGCTAATGATGGTATCGCAGCGATGAGCTACTACCCATGGCGTGTATTCTTCCCAGCATTGTTTATCTGTTTAACAATCTTTGCATTTAATGTAATCGGCGACGGCATACGTGATGCACTAGATCCAAGACTACGTAAGTAAGGAGTGAGCAAAATGGAAAAATTGTTAGAAGTAAAAGATTTAAAAGTCTCATTCCATACGTATGGAGGAGAAGTTCAAGCAGTACGCGGTGTTTCTTTTGATTTATATAAAGGAGAAACATTGGCTATCGTCGGTGAATCAGGATCAGGAAAAAGTGTAACATCCCAAACATTGATGAAGCTGATTCCAATGCCACCTGGTCAAATTAAAGGCGGACAAATCCTGTTTAAGGGTCAAGATATTGTTCCAAAAACAGAAAAAGAAATGCAAGCTATCCGCGGTAAGGATATCAGCATGATCTTCCAAGATCCAATGACATCATTGAACCCAACGATGAGAATCGGAACACAAATCATGGAAGTAATTATTAAGCATCAGGATATTTCGAAGGAAAAGGCAAAAGAAAGAGCAATTGAATTGCTGAAGCTTGTTGGAATTCCAATGCCAGAAAAAAGGGTTAATCAATACCCTCATGAATTTTCAGGCGGTATGAGACAGCGTGCAATGATTGCTATCGCTCTTGCTGCAAGACCATCCTTGCTTATTGCCGATGAGCCTACAACTGCATTGGATGTTACAATTCAGGCACAAATCCTTGATTTAATGAAGGAATTGCAAAACAAAATGGATACAAGCATCATCTTTATCACTCATGATCTCGGTGTTGTTGCGAATGTTGCAGATCGTGTTGCTGTTATGTATGCTGGTGAAATCGTTGAAATGGGCACAGTAGATGAAATATTCTATGATCCAAGACACCCATATACTTGGGGATTGCTTGCGTCTATGCCTAGCTTGGATAATGATGGAGAAACGGAGCTTGCTGCCATTCCAGGAACACCACCTGATTTGACAAACCCTCCTGTAGGTGACGCGTTTGCACCGAGAAATCCGAATGCCCTTGCAATCGATTATGAGCAAGAGCCGCCAATGTATCAGGTTTCAGAAACGCATTTCGTGAAATCTTGGCTGCTGCATCCAGATGCTCCAGCTGTTGAACCGCCTGCATCTGTGAAGGAGAAAATCCGTCCTTTATCCACTAACTTTGATAAACCTGTACTAGTGAAGGGGGATTTGTGAAATGGCTGAGAAATTACTTGAAATAAAAGACTTAAAGCAGCATTTCAATGTCGGCAGACCAAATTTGGTAAAAGCCGTAGATGGTGTATCCTTTGATATCTACAGAGGAGAAACATTAGGTTTAGTTGGTGAATCCGGCTGTGGTAAAAGTACGACAGGCCGATCAATTATTCGCCTTTATGAAGCAACAAGTGGACAAGTTCTATTTAATGGAGAAAATGTTCACGGAAAAAAATCAACTGCAGATTTGAAGAAATTCAATCGTAAAATGCAAATGATTTTCCAAGATCCATATGCATCCTTGAACCCTCGTATGACGGTAGCTGATATTATCGCAGAGGGCATTGATATCCATGGATTAGCGAAAACCAAAAAAGAACGCATGGAAAAGGTATATGAGCTGCTGAATACAGTTGGGTTAAACAAAGAGCATGCCAACCGCTATCCGCATGAGTTTTCCGGCGGACAAAGACAGCGTATCGGAATTGCCCGCGCACTTGCTGTAGATCCAGATTTCATCATTGCCGATGAGCCGATCTCTGCACTTGACGTATCAATCCAAGCTCAGGTTGTAAACTTGATGAAAAAGCTGCAAAAAGAAAAAGGCTTAACATACTTGTTTATTGCCCATGACCTTTCAATGGTTAAATATATTAGTGACCGTATTGGCGTTATGTATTTTGGGAAGCTGGTAGAGTTAGCTCCTGCTGATGAGCTGTACAACAATCCTATCCACCCATATACAAAGAGCTTGCTGTCTGCTATTCCGCTTCCAGACCCTGAGACAGAGCGCACTCGTACAAGAACAGCGTATGATCCTGCTGTACATCAGTATAAAGAGGGCGAAGAGCTTAAAATGCGCGAAGTAAAACCAGGACATTTCGTATATTGTTCGGAGGCAGAGTATAATCAATATAAACTGCAATTCAAAAGTTAATTCATAACGATCTCTCGATTTGAGATCGTTATTTTTTTTGCTTTTTTTTCAGTTAATGGAGAATGGCAAGAACATTTGACCATGAATTAATAGAAACAGGCACATAATAAAAGAAAGATTGTGGAGGTGTCGTATGAAATACATTACTTTTTACTTATCTTTTGCATTATGTGCTTTATTGTTAATACCTAACACAACAGGAGCTGAAAAGCCTGATTTGTTATCAGACCAACAAACGGAGAAGCTTCTAAAGGGTTTTCCTGAAGAAGTTTCTGAAAGGAAGAAAACAAGTCTGACATTTCCTTATCCTGACGCAGTCAGAGGCATTTATGTTAGCGGCAGTGCGGCAGGAAACAGCAATCGGTTTAATCAGCTAATTCAGTTTGTGAATCAAACAGATTTGAACGCGATGGTTATTGATTTTAAGGAGGACAGCGGAAAGCTCGTTTATAAGCCAACAAAAGCTTCATCGTTAGCAAACGCAGGTTCTAATAAAGTGAAAAGTATCCCCGCCATGCTAAAAAAATTGGAGAAAGCAGGCATCTATCCAATTGCAAGAATTGTTGTTTTCAAGGACAGTCATCTGGCACAGCAAAAACCAGAGTGGACATTCAGAAATGGCGAAAAGGTTTGGAAAAATGAGCGTAATGAAGCCTTTATTAACCCTTTTGTGAAGGATGTTTGGGACTATAATGTAGCAGCAGCAATAGAGGCAGCACAGCTAGGATTTCAAGAAGTTCAGTTCGATTATGTCCGTTTTCCTGAAGGTTTTGAAAAAAAAGGCGCTAATTTAAGTTATTCTAAAGGTGATTATGGGAAACTGAATATAAGTGAAGGGCAAAGAAGGGTAAAAGCAGTATCTGACTTTGTTAAATATGCGAAGGAAAAGCTTAAGCCGTATCATGTAAAAGTTTCTGTGGATATATTCGGCTATGCGGCAACACTGGAAGAAGCTCCTGGCATTGGTCAGAACTTCACAGAAATCAGCAAAAATGTTGATGTTATTTCAAGCATGATTTATCCAAGTCATTGGGGTCCTTATTTTGGAATAAAAAAGCCTGACCTTGAACCATACCGCCTTGTAGAAGCGTACATGAAAGTAGAGAAGCAAAAGCTGACAACTTTGCGCAATCCACCAATTTCCCGGCCATGGATTCAAGACTTCACTGCTGTTTATTTAGGAAAGGGAAATTATCAGCCTTACGGAAAAAAGCAAGTCGAAGCTCAAATTGACGCTTTATACGCAAATGGAGTGAAAGAGTTCCTTCTCTGGAACGCAGGCTGTAAGTATACAAGCAACGTGAATTACAAACCGGCGGAATCAAAGAAAAGATAGGAGTTTTTCAATATGCATTGGTATGAGAAATTAAATGAGTATTTTCCGATAGAAGAGATGAAATCACAAGAACATATGGAAGCCTTATTAGCAGATTTTCCAGAAATTTATCATAAGGATGAAGGGAAACACCATGTATTGATGTATGTGGAAGTGGAGGATTTTATTTTCATTGATTATCTGTTTGTTTCTGGAGAGTCGAGAGGACAAGGTTTAGGGCATAAACTGTTAGAAAAACTTAAAGAAAAGGGCAAACCGATTATTTTGGAAGTAGAACCAGTTAACTATAAAGATTCAGATACAAAAAAACGCTTGAAGTTTTACAAAAGAGAAGGCTTCCAGCACGCCAAGACAATTGGCTACAGAAGAAGATCTTTAGCAACAAAAGAAGTTAATGTAATGGAAATACTGTACTGGTCACCAACTAATGAATCTGAAGAACTGGTGTATGATGCACTAGTAAGAACATACGAAAAAATCCATACGTATCGTGACAGTGATTTTTATGGACAGTCATACGATCCGGTTGAACAAGCAGTCCAATTTGATGAGGATAAAGAGAAGCGAGATATATTTGACGAAATTTGACTATAATTGAAAACAGATGGAAAGCGTATGTATGTTTCTATCTTATTTTCAATAACTGATTCTTAATTGAGAATGAATAAAAGAGGTTTATGTAATGGGACAAACGGGTATTTACACTAAGAACAGGAAAAATAAAAGAAAAACAAATGCGCCTAAAAAAAATGAAACCTTTTTACATCTCAATCGTCTATAATAGTAAGCAATTTAAATAGCCTGAAATTCTCAAAAATTTACTGGGAAATAAGGAAAAAGGGCGGGTGATCATTGGCGTAAACACTGAAATGGGCTGCATATTAAAAGAAAAAGCAACTCTAAATAAACCTAAACAAATGATATTTAAAAAAACTATACCAAATTACTTATAATTGGTGTATAATAATTAATATAAATTACTTGATTAAATTAATTACAATTTAAGAATATAACATACTCAAGTATTTATTTGAATTAACTAGTGGTCTAAATACATGTCTAAATAAAGGGAGTGTGAATTTGTAAAATGGTAACATTATACACTTCACCAAGTTGTACATCCTGCAGAAAAGCAAAAGCATGGTTAGAGGAACATGAGATTGCTTATAAAGAAAGAAACATCTTTTCAGAGCCGTTATCCATTGAGGAAATCAAAGAGATTCTTCGTATGACTGAAGACGGTACAGATGAGATTATCTCTACAAGAAGCAAAACATTCCAGAAGCTGAATGTTAATCTTGAAACAATGCCTTTACAAAACTTGTTTGAGTTAATTAAGGATAACCCAGGATTACTGCGCCGTCCGATTATACTGGACGAAAAAAGGCTTCAGGTTGGTTATAATGAAGATGAAATACGCCGCTTCCTACCAAGGAAAGTTAGAACATTCCAATTGCGTGAAGCACAGCGTCTAGTGAACTAAATTGATTATTAAATAATAATATATAGGTCTGGCTAGAAAGCTGCTCTGCAATAATTGTGGAACAGTATAGTCAGACCTTTTTTTCTATAGTAGGAAAAGTCCAAGCTCCTTAAAAGGAATTTGGTTTGAAATTAAATTCCTGAGGTAATAATACTAAATATAGCTTGAAGTGAATACGCTTATAAAAAGAATCTCCTTACTTAGGCAAAAACCGTTTAAATAACCGTGAATATAGGCATACATTGGTTTTTGCTGATTTCAGGATATTTTAATTCCATTTAAAGCGGTTTTGTCATAAAATATAAAGTACAAGGTACAATAGCAGTTGACCTTCTATTTTAAAAAATGAAACATGGGATAAAACGAATATCTGTATGGGGGTTTAGTCCCTTCCATTATAGCTTGAAGGGAGTGTTGCAAAATGGAAATTGAACGTATTAATGATCATACAGTTAAGTTTTATATTTCGTATATTGATATAGAAGAACGCGGTTTTAAGCGGGAGGAAATATGGTATAACCGAGAAAGAAGCGAAGAGCTTTTTTGGGAGATGATGGACGAAGTTCATCAAGAGGAAGATTTTATTTTGGATGGGCCGTTATGGATTCAAGTTCAAGCATTGGATAAAGGACTTGAAATACTTGTGACAAGAGCACAGCTGTCAAAAGACGGTCAGAAATTCGAAATCTCCATTCCGGAAGACAAGCTGAAGGATCTGCCATTGGATGACCGCTTTGAAGATTTAATGGATCAGCACTTCACAGTCAAGGATGGAGACGATGACTTTGGGGAAAACCTTGAATTCCTTATTGCTTTTAAGGAATTTGAAGACTTAATTTCCCTCAGCAAACTTCATGGACTGGAAGGAATCGATACAAAACTTTACACATACAAGAACGAATACTTTTTGTATGTACAGTTTCTTGATGAAGAAACGGATGAAGAAGAAGTCGACAATGCGTTGAGCATCCTACTTGAGTATGGACAAGAAACGCAGACAACCATACATGTTGTTGAAGAATACGGCAAAGCAATCATAGAAGACGAAGTATTTATGGAGCTAAGAAAATACTTTCATTAAATAAATAAAGAGCCTGTTTAATGGTAAGGCAAGAAATTCACATTATAAAGTCTATATATAGTCATGGATTATCTATATAGTAGAAATTGTAATGGTGAGTTTCACCTTACAGGAGAACAGGCTTTTTATTTTTCATTTAATTTTTTCTCACATAGGGCGTATACATAATTGCAATGATGGCAGGTGTTTAACATGAATCATACAGCAAGGCTGGGAATATTTTTAGGAGCCGCAGGCATATTCGTGTATGTTTTTAATTTTTTTATTACCGTTAAGGGCGGAATTATTGGACAGCTTAGCTTAATTATAAGTCTTTGTGTGATATTTATCGGCTTTGTCATCTTCTTTGAAAACAGGCATCCTACACAAACACTGACATGGCTTGTTGTTCTTGGCAGTTTTCCCGTTGTCGGCTTTATATTTTATCTCCTGTTTGGACGTAATTATCGAAAAGAAAGAATTTATCGTAAAAAGTATTTTCTTGATAAACAGGCATTTTTGCGAATTGAAAGAGAAATTGGCACTGGAACAGAAGAAAGGCAAAAGGAAATGGATCTTCATCAGCAAAATTTGTTCCGGCTAGCAGAAAAAATCGGCAACAGCCCCATTTCATTCGGCACTTCTTCCACTATCCTCACAAATGGAGATGAAACGTTTTCCTCCATATTAGCTGAGTTGAAAAAAGCAGAGCATCATATTCACCTTGAATACTATATCGTGAGGCATGACGACATTGGCCAGCAAATAAAGGATGTCCTAATCGAGAAAGCGAACCAAGGGGTGAAAATAAGATTCCTTTACGATGCAGTCGGATCATGGCAGCTTTCGAAGCGCTATATTAATGAAATGCGGCAAGCTGGAATTGAGATTGTTGCATTTGGTCCAGTTAAATTTCCGGTACTTAACAGCAAGTTTAACTTTCGCAATCACAGGAAAATTATCGTTATTGATGGAAATATCGGATTTGTCGGTGGACTCAATATAGGTGATGAATACCTAGGGAAAAATCAGTCGATTGGCTTTTGGAGGGACACGCACCTTTTGGTGAAAGGAGAAGCGGTCCGGTCGCTACAGCTGATATTTTTGCAGGATTGGTATTATATGACGAATAGCAGCTTTTTGACAAATGATTATCTAACACCGATTACGGAAGAAAACACACATGGCGGGGTGCAGCTGATTGCCGGCGGTCCTGACAATGAATGGAGTGTCATCAAAAGTATCTTTTTTTCGATGATGACATCTGCAACGAAATCAATCTGGATTGCAAGCCCTTATTTTATTCCTGATGAGGACATCCTTTCTGCCATTAAGATTGCTTCATTGAGCGGCATTGATGTACGCATCCTTGTTCCTAATAAGCCGGATAAGCGCATTGTATTTCATGCATCCCGATCGTATTTTCCTGAGCTGCTTGAGGCAGGTGTGCGTATTTATGAGTATGAAAAAGGCTTTATGCACAGCAAGCTGTTAATCGTAGATAATGAAATAGCTTCCATAGGGACATGCAATATGGATATGCGCAGCTTCCACTTAAACTTTGAAGTAAGCGCCTTTTTATACAAAACCCACAGCACTAAAAAGCTGGCAGATATCTATTTGAAGGATTTGGAAGATGCTGTGCAGCTTGAAATAGATTCATTCGGGAAAAGACATGTCGGTTTCCGCATCCTCGAATCAACATCAAGGCTTCTATCTCCCCTTTTATAAGGGAGGAGCCTTCAGTTGTTTTGTGATTAATTGTAAAATTTCATTTTTCAAAGGAGCGTGGCAGTCTATTGTTTACTGCGTTAAATAAGGACGGAAGCATCGTTTGCGCCTTGGATTTTAAAGAGAAAAAGGAGCTTCAGGCAGAAAAAAGAAACAGCATATTCTATTGTCCAGCATGCCGAAGTGTGGTTGTGTTAAAGAACGGAGAGAAAAGGCTGCCTCATTTTGCTCACCGTAAGGATGTATCCTGCAGTGGAAGCAGTGAGCAGGAATCATCTTATCATTTGCACGGAAAGCTGCAGATTTATAATGGATTGAAGGATTTAGGATTAAATCCAGTACTAGAGCCGTATTTTCCGTCCATTAAGCAAAGAGGAGATATTGGGGTCATGTGGGACAATTCTTATTATGTCATAGAATTTCAATGTTCTTCCATACCAGTGTCCTGCTTGCAAAAACGGACAAAGCAATATCGAAAAGAAAAGTACCAGCCGATCTGGATATTAGGTTATAAAAATGTGAAACGTTCTAAGAGCTTCTCCCGATTTTCTGCTTTTCAATCCTCATTCCTTGTTCCATTTAAGGGCAAATATATCCTCCCAGCTTACTGTCCATACCAAAAATCCTTCTATATTATGGATAACCCGATTCCCATTTCTAAAGAGAAATTTATTACCTCTATTAACAAGCTTCCACTAGCTGCTGTCACCCTCCGTGAACAAACAATAAATCTTAGCAGCAATTTTCCATACAGTGATTGGCAATCTGCCATTCAAAAACAAAAGAATAACCATATACATTATCATTCAAACGAGAATGACCGCTTTTTGCGATATCTCTACAAAAGTGGTTTGCATCCGCATGTTATACCGCCATTCATTGGCATTCCCTTGAAAGAAGGAATTAAACTGTTAACTCCTCCTTTAATCTGGCAGGCATATTTGTATATTGACTGTTTTCTGCCAGCTAGAAAAATTGTTTCTCTTCATAAAGTTTATGATGCTTTTCTAAGCAGAATAAAAAGGGGGGACATCACAGTCCGCAATCTTCCCAATATTATAGACAGTAATTGGAGGAATACAGTTAATGATTACTTAACAGTGCTTGTGAAAATGAAGGTGATAGAAGAGATTCGGCCAGATTTTTTTACAAGCAGTGAGGAAGCTTGCCTTAGCTCAGACTCCCTGGCAAAACACGAGGAGGATTTTTATTTAAGGTTAAAAGGAGGGAGTTTACAATAATAATAGCCAAACGGAAAAATCATTAATGAAATACAGCAAAGCTACATATGATAAGCTTAGTAAATCACAAAAGTTTAAAAATGAGCAGGAATTTAGTTATAATAGATAGAAAATATCGGGTAGGAAAATTTTTTCGAAATCCGAAGGAAAGATTGGAGGATTTACATGTCTAATGAAACAACTGTAAAAAAACTGCCTTTACGTAATGAAGTTCCAACGGAAGACACATGGAGACTGGAAGACATCTTCGCATCTGATGATGACTGGAATAAAGAATTTGAAGAGGTGACGGCCCTCTCGAAAAAAGCAGGGGACTATCAAGGAAAGCTTGCAGAAAGTGCGGATGTTTTGTACGAAGCGCTTCAATATCAGGATACGCTTTTAAGCCGTTTAGGTAAATTATATACATATGCACATATGCGATATGATCAGGATACAACAAATGGCTTTTATCAAGGCCTGGACAGTCGGATAAAAAATTTATATGCACAAAGTGCGAGTGAACTCGCATACATTGTCCCAGAACTTCTATCTATTGATGAAGCAATCATAAAGGGTTTTCTTGAGGAGAAGGAAGAATTGCGCCTGTACGAACAATCATTGGAGGAAATTAACCTTCAGCGTCCGCATGTTCTTTCAGCAGATCAAGAAGCACTTCTTGCCCAAGCATCTGAAGTATTGGATGCATCTAGCAATACATTCGGCATGCTTAATAATGCGGATATAGAATTCCCGAGCATTAAAGATGAGAATGGGGAAGATGTGGAAGTTACACATGGCCGCTATTCACGCTTTTTGGAAAGTGCAGATCAACGTGTGCGTCATGATGCGTTTAAAGCGGTTTATGATACGTATGGGAAATTCAAAAATACGTTTTCATCTACATTATCCGGAACAGTAAAAAACCATACATTTAATGCAAGAGTGCGAAATTATAAATCAGCACGGCATGCAGCTCTTGCTGCTAACAATATTCCTGAACAGGTATATGAAAACCTTGTGGAAACAATCAATGAGTATTTACCATTGCTGCATCGTTATGTAAAGCTTCGTAAAAAGGTACTTGGTCTTGAGAAGCTTCATATGTATGACTTGTATACTCCGCTTGTTAAGGATGTGAAAATGGAGATCAGCTATCAAGAAGCTACTGAACATATCCTTAAAGGACTTGCACCGCTAGGAGAGGAGTATTTATCCATTCTGAAAGAAGGCTTTGAAAACCGATGGGTTGACGTTCACGAGAACAAAGGGAAAAGAAGCGGAGCTTATTCATCAGGAACATACGGCACCAATCCATATATCCTAATGAACTGGCAGGATAATGTGAATAACCTGTTTACTTTGGCTCATGAATTCGGACATTCTGTTCACAGCTATTATACAAGAAAATCACAGCCGTACCCGTATGGAAATTATTCGATTTTTGTCGCAGAGGTTGCGTCTACATGCAATGAAGCATTGCTGAACGATTATATGCTAAAAACAATCACAGATGAACAAGAGCGCTTATACTTGCTGAACCATTATTTAGAAGGCTTCAGAGGTACTGTATTCCGTCAGACTATGTTCGCAGAGTTTGAGCACCTTATTCATGAAAAGGCGCAAAATAACGAAGCATTGACAGCTGATTTATTTACTTCCGAGTACTATGCGCTAAACAAAAAGTATTACGGCGAGGAAGATATCATTATTGATGAGGAAATCGGCTTAGAATGGTCAAGAATTCCTCACTTCTATTATGATTACTATGTGTACCAATACGCGACAGGCTACAGTGCAGCAACAGCTTTAAGCAAACAAATTCTTGAAGAAGGCAAGCCGGCAGTGGATCGCTATATTGATTTCTTGAAAGCTGGAAGCTCCGACTATCCAATTGAAGTGCTGAAAAAAGCTGGAGTTGATATGACAAGCAAGGACCCAATCAGAGAGGCTTGCAAAGTATTTGAACAAAAGCTCAACGAAATGGAAAGTCTGCTTTCTTAATGTTTAAGGCATGCGGCTATTTAGCCGCATGCCTTTTTACTTATGAAATCCTTTAAACTTCTTGCGATTGTTCATAAACGACAAAAATAGAAAGAGCGCGATAAACAAAAGCGGTGAGCTTATATAAAGGGGGATTATATGCATAAGCCCGAGAATATTCAAAAAGAATGCAAACAAGATGCAAAGCAGCAGGGATACAGGGATAATTGCCTTCATGTTAACTCATCTCCTTTCATTAAGATCAATGCTAGCCTGTCAATAATGTATGTTTCTACATCATTAGTTATGAAAGTTTGTCTATTTTGTGAACAAATATACAAACTTATTGATAAGGATAATGATAATATGATATTATTATGTTGTGAAATTAATCACAAACAAACTTATACCCCTTTGTTTGACCGTGAAAAATTTCTCCCATCCCCTTTGTTAATTAATAAAAAAAGGCCTTGCCTTGAGAC
This sequence comes from Niallia sp. MER 6, assembly GCF_023714395.1. Taxonomy (NCBI): domain Bacteria; kingdom Bacillati; phylum Bacillota; class Bacilli; order Caryophanales; family Bacillaceae; genus Niallia; species Niallia sp. MER 6. The sequence continues at coordinate 269,310 of NZ_JAMAUK010000004.1, forward strand.
AGCAAGCCCTTTTTTTATGTCATCATTTATTTATCCAATATATTTCCAAAACATTCCATACTTTGCAGGAATCTGCTCTACTAACTGTTTAAGCTGCAGCTTTTTCATTTCCTTTTCCATCTCTTGGATAGACTTGTTATAAACAACGGAAAGCTCTTTAGAAGCAACAAGGTTAAAGCATTTTAAGAAAGATTCCAATGGGGGAGGATCTGCTTTTTCTGGGACGATTTGAAGCATTTCCTCAATAATTTGTACATATACCTCATAAGGATAATAGCCAGTAACCTTTATTCCTTCCTCCTCAATGTTTTCGTTAAAGAAAACCAATGTCGGGATTTCGGAAACTTCCATTTCAGAAGTAATTTTTAAATCGCATTGGAAAGCTTTCGCAGCACTTGTTGAGTGAATATCGGAAATAAACTCAACAACATCCAAGCCGACGCTTGCCGCACAATTTTTCAGCACGTCAAATGTAGCAATATTTTGCTTTTCAAGAAAGAGCATTTCTTGCAGTTTTCTTAAAAAACGGATGCCGCATTTACGGCCTTGTAATTCAGCTGCTTTTAATGCGATTGAAGCCAAATATGGAGAGACAATGGGATTTTCGAACCAGAGCGAACCGTCGCATGACATTCCTGTTCTGCTCGCTGTTTGTTCCCAAAGTTCAGCGATATTTTCGTATTTCTTCTTTTTATTCATGTTTAATGTGGCTAATCTTCCGCTCAAAACATGCTTTAAGGAAAAATACTGGCCGTATTCAATCTGAAGCTTTTTAATGATAGGCTCTAAAGCCCAACATTCAGGACATAAAGGATCGACAAACATGTATATTTCAAGGGGTTTGCTATCAGGGCAATTGTCATCGGCTGTTTTCGGGATGGATGTAGACAAATCTTTTTCAATCATGTTTAATCACCTTTATCTTTAGTTTTCCTCCGAATTAATCATGTGTTTTGCTGTCAAAGCAAGTCTTGAAAAAAGTCCTTCACGAATGGAGTCGTCTAGCTCAACTTCATCCATTGCTTCACTCATACAGGACAGCCATGCTTTTGCACGCTTTTCCGTAATGGGAAACGGCAAATGCCGGGCCCTAAGCATAGGATGGCCGTGTTCTTCTGTGTATATTTGCGGCCCTCCTAAATATTGTGTAAGAAACTGCTTTTGTTTTCTTGCAGTTTCTGTTAAATCATCTGGAAAGATAGGAGCTAAATCGGGGTGTTTGCCAACACGCTCATAAAATGCGTCAACAAGATTGCTAAGCGTTTTTTCCCCAATAACATCATATGGAGTAGGCATTTTATTGACCATCTTTAAAACTCCTTTTTGTTTGAAATAATAGGACTTTCAGGAAAAGAATATGAATTATTCCTTTTTATAAGATAAAAAATCACTTAATGCTATTTTACCAATGGTCTTTTCATTGTACAAATAAATAGCTTGTAAAACTTTATTATCACATTTTCCGGTTTATGCCTGTTTAATTTACAGCGTCATTTTTTCATAAAAAAATATCCACTAACAAGTACCGGATAAAAGTGTAAGAAAGCAGGCCGGTGAATGTCGGCCTGCAAGTAAAATTGTTATGCTGTATAATGCTGTGTCACTTTTGCGACATAGTTTTGTGTTTCTTTAAATGGAGGAATTCCTCCATATTTGTTTACATTGCCTGGTCCTGCATTATATGCAGCTAGAGCAAGGCTGACATCGCCATCATACTTTGTAAGCATTTGCTTCAAGTACTTAGTGCCTCCCATAATGTTCTGCTCAGGATCATAAGTGTTATTAACTCCCAAACCTCTGGCAGTTGCAGGCATCAATTGCATTAAGCCTGATGCGCCGGCATAGCTTGTCGCGTTTGGATTAAAGTTGGATTCCACTTTAATAACAGAACTGATCAGTTTTTCAGGAACACCGTATTTAGCAGCAGCCTTTTGAATAATATCATCAAAATCTCCATTGCTGCTCGAATCACTTTTCGCTAATTTAGTTAAGCTGATAGGAAGCAGGGAGCTTGTTGCACTTGTCTGCATTAGATTTGAGCTGGCTGCACTACTAATGCCGGCGTAGCTGCCTAGTGTATTCTGCATGATGCTGTCAGCAGCACCTGTCCCGCTCGATGAAAAACTGCCGAGCAGTTCTTGAAATAAATTATTTGAAGAAGAGCTGTCAGCAGTTCCTGCAGTTGACATGTTCTGTAATGCTTGCAATTCAAATAAAACTTTTAATTGATCTATTTTCATGTAGTTCCTCCATATGACTGGTAAACTGAGTTATCTATTTAAATTCCGTTCTTATATTTTTGCTCGTAAAATCTTCTAACTTTATTTTTGGTCTTTCTTACAGGTATTTGAAAGGATTGAAGGAGCTGTTGGAAATATGCCTGTCCTTCTTTTCTATCGCTTACTTCATATTCTAACTCATAATCTTCTATATTTAAATAAAAACTGTGATCGAAAACTAGTAAACCATTTCCAGTTTCTTTTTCTGCTCGGATAGTAGTGAGAGAACCAAAATAATGAATCTTTTCTGGTGCAATACCTAAGGCCAGCAAAAGTGCTGCAAACTGTTCATCCAAAATTCGGCCTGTCTGAATCATTTCCTCGCCAGCTTCTGCAGACAGCTGCTTGTTCGTTTCAAGCAGCCCGTCCTCATGGGGCTGCTTTAACGTCAACTCGTAGCCAGCCTGTTTTTTGCGGATTCGCAGTGCAGAGCTGCGTTCTTTCAAGGCGAAATCTGCCGTGTCAAAATAATGGTTTTCTTGTTTAAATAACTCATTTTCTTTGACTTGATAATGTTCAAGCAAATTGGTGTATTCTTCTTTAGTCAGCATATTTTTAAATTCTATTTCAATGTTTTTCTCCATCATCCAAATTCCTTTCCCGGCTGTTTAACTTTTATGCCTTAAACGGTCTTAAGGCAAGGTTCTAATAGATATTATCTCTTTGTTTGTTTCTGACTGCAATGTTTAGGATAAATTTATCCAATGTGGTAAAATAGTGCATAGTTGGAGGGTGAAAAAATGAAAGAAAAACTACAAGTGCTAAACGCAGAAATGACTGAATCTAATTTAATCTTGAAAGTGGAAGAAAGCTATCCGGTTAACGAGCTTTCTGCAAAGGGGCAGATCTTAGTTGATTCTGACGCTTTCGCCTTTATATATTTAGCTGAAAAAGGGGATCAGTACGTATATATTGTACTCGGCAAAGATATTTGGCCGAGCTTAAAGAAAGGCTTAGAGGCCGAATTACCGGTGTATTTGTCAAACGGACAGAATAACCTTGAATTGGCTGAATGGAAAGAGGAAATGGAATACTTAATTGATAATATTGAAGGCAACGGCAATTATGGAGAAGAGATGGAGGCTAGTGTAACAGCCGTTTTTTCATAATATAAACCGACGTACATAATAGAAGAAACCTATTTAAAATGGGGTGTTATATATGCAGTGGGAGCAATTTTTAGCCCCTTATAAACAAGCGGTTGATGAACTGAAAGTTAAGTTAAAGGGCATGAGGAGACAGTTTGAGCATGAAGAGGAGCATTCTCCGATTGAATTTGTCACAGGAAGAGTAAAGCCGATTGCAAGCATTCTTGATAAGGCCAATGAAAAGGGTATACCTTTAGACAAATTAGGAACAGAAATGCAGGATATTGCCGGCTTGCGTATGATGTGTCCGTTTGTGGACGATATTATAAGAGTAGTAGAATTATTAAGGGCTCGCAATGATTTTGAAATTGTGGAGGAAAGAGACTATATTCTCCACCGAAAAGAGAGCGGCTACCGTTCCTATCATGTCGTTATTAGCTATCCGGTGCAAACAATCAACGGAGAGAAAAAACTCCTGATGGAAATACAGATTAGGACGCTTGCCATGAACTTTTGGGCAACGATTGAACATTCGCTTAACTATAAATATAAAGGGCAATTCCCGAAGGACATCCAAATGAGACTTCAAGGAGCTGCCGAAGCTGCATTCCGCCTGGATAAGGAAATGTCGCTGATCCGAGGGGAGATTCAGGAAGCACAAGCCTTTTTTAATCGAAAAAAGGAGCAGAAAGACAGGAAAAAATGATGGAAATCATTTCAAAGAGGAGCTAATCGAAAATGAAATTTGCCGTAACCTCAAAAGGTGATTCAAAGTCGGATAATTTAGTACAGCGGTTAAAGCAATATTTATTGGATTTTGAGCTGGAGTATGAGGAGGAAGAGCCAGATATCGTCATTTCAGTCGGCGGTGACGGCACGCTTTTATATGCATTCCACCGCTACAGCAGCCGCTTGGATAAAACCGCATTTGTCGGTGTTCACACAGGCCATCTCGGCTTTTATGCAGACTGGACGCCTGATGAAATTGAAAAGCTTGTTATTGCTATTGCTAAAACACCATACAGTGTAGTCGAATATCCATTGCTTGAAGTGACTGTTCAGTATCAGGATGAAGATAAGGAAACACGATATCTTGCCTTGAATGAATCTACTGTAAAAAGCATTGACGGCACATTTGTTATGGATGTAGAAATCAGAGGAGAGCATTTTGAACGGTTTAGAGGAGATGGACTATGTGTATCTACTCCTTCCGGCAGCACGGCGTACAATAAGGCTTTAGGGGGAGCGCTGCTGCACCCGTCTATCAGAGCCATTCAATTGGCTGAAATGGCTTCTATTAATAACCGTGTTTTCCGGACAGTCGGCTCACCGCTCATCATTCCTGAGCATCATACTTGTGTGCTGAGACCTGTCAATGAGCCTGATTTTCGCATCTCCATCGATCATTTGACATTATTGCATAAAAAGGTTAAATCGATTCATTATCGAGTTGCCGAAGAAAAAATACGGTTTGCGAGATATCGGTCATTCCCTTTCTGGAAAAGGGTTCATGACTCTTTCATCTCAGAATAGAATTAGGAGTGCAAGGCATGTGACATTTAAGCTAGACTGGGTTATGGAAGAAGACGGGAAGATAATGCTGAAGGAGTTTCTGAAAGAAAGGTCCATCTCTAAGTCTGCTCTGACGGATATCAAGTTCAAGGGCGGCAGGATTACTGTCAATGAGGTGGAGCAGAATGTCCGTTATATGGTGAAAAGAGGCGATCGGATTTCAGTATTATTCCCTGTTGAGAAGCCGAGTGAGGGCTTGCTTCCCGAAGAAATACCGCTGAACATTATATATGAAGATGACTATCTTCTTATCGTGGAAAAGCCGAGCGGGATGAACACCATTCCTTCAAGAGAGCACCCTTCCGGCAGCCTTGCGAATGCTGTTTTCGGCTACTATGTGAAAAAAGGCATTGCAGCAACAACACATATTGTCACGAGGCTTGATAGAGATACATCGGGGATGGTCCTTATTGCGAAGCATCGTCATGTTCATCATCTTTTGAGTGAACAACAGAAGGCCCGCTTGGTCAAACGACATTATACAGCGTTAGCAGAAGGGCTGTTCTCCAATAAGAGCGGCACCATCAATGCGCCTATCGGCAGGTGTGGAGACAGCATCATTAAAAGGGAAGTAAGAGAGGACGGGCAGACAGCCATTACTCATTACAACGTGCTAACTCAGCTGTCTGATTTTGCCGCTGTTGAGCTGTCTTTAGAGACTGGCAGAACACATCAGATTCGTGTACATATGTCTTATATAAGCCATCCATTAATTGGAGATGATTTATATGGCGGTTCACGCTATAAGTTAGGAAGGCAGGCGCTGCACTGCTCAAGACTTGCTTTTATCCATCCAATCACACAGCAGGAAATGGAATTTTCCATCAGCCTTCCTGAGGATATGAAAAGGTTATTTACATTAAATAAACAGGCTGGGACATAAATTTGTAAATTTGCATAAAAACCGAACTATTTTTATTATTTATTGATAAAAAGTTTGGTTTTTTATGTTTTCGTTTAAATAAAATAATAAATAATCTTAGTGGAATGGAGCGGAGGACACTCGACTCCTGCGGGAAATAGAGGAAAGGCTATAGACCCCGCAGGCGAAGACGAGGAGGCTCAGCTTCCTCCCCGCGGAAAGCGAGTGGGACGAGAGCGCAATGAAACGAACTAATTTTAAAGCCATATTCTATTTTTATTGTTTCAAAGTTAGATGAAATTTTATTATTCTTGTTTAGATAGGCTTATTTTGTTGTGCCATCCCCTTTATTTATGCTAATCAAATGTCCGGAATTTCTCTGCTATATAAGGCATTGCAGAAGAAACCGATTGAACAGTCATTTCAGGGTAGCTTAGTGCGGATAAATGTCCACCAAAAACAGCTCCTGTATCAATATTATAAGTATTGTTAATGGCACGCACCTCTTTAACAGGAGTATGTCCGTAGACAATCGCTGCTTTTCCTGTATAAGATTTAGCCCAATCCCGTCGGACTGGTGAACCGTCAGGATGGCTTTCTCCCGTAATATCACCATAAAGAACGAATGTTTTTACCTTCTCAGAATGCTTGCCAATATAATCTTCCTTAATCCCTGCATGGGCAATAACTAACTTTCCACCATCAAGTACATGGTATAAAGGAGAATGATCATACAGCTTCATGAACTTGTTTTTGATAATTTCCCTGTCCTTTTTTTTCAAGCTCTCCAATTCTTCTACTGTTGTTTCCAATCCATGCTTAATTTGCACCTTTCTTCCTAAAAAATAACGGTAAAGCTTGTTGCAGTGATTTCCTGGCACATAATATCCAAGTTTTTTTTCAATAAGTGTGCAAACAACCTCTATCACACGCAGAGAGTTAGGACCTCTGTCTGTTAAATCCCCGACAAAGGCAAGCAATCTGTTCTCTTGATGAACGGGATAGCCTAAATCCCATGTATAGCCAAGCTTTTTTGTTAATGCTTGCAGTTCTTCATAACAGCCGTGTATATCACCGATGATATCCAGTTTCATATTTGTCCTCCCAATTCAATCCTTCGTACCAATTATCTTTTGTAGGGAAACAAAATATTATAAGGTCACAATCTAAAGTTTTACATGTAAAAGAATGGGGAATATATATTAGCTGTCTCCTGTTTCCTTTAGGTTGTTTGTAAAGGTATCATAATTTTTTTATTGGAAATTAGTGAGATGGACGACAAACTCTAAGAGATTTGTTAGTATAGAGAGAAACTTTTGAAAGGAGTATGTTTTGAAAGAGATAACGAGCAGCTATGAAGAAAAACTAGAAGAAATCCTCCATTCTTTACAAAATGAAAACTTACAAACATTCAGAGAAGCATTTTTAGAGCTGCATCCATATGATCAAGCTTCATTTTTTAAGGAATTGGAGAAAGTAGAACAAGAGAGTGTATTTCATTTTTTATCACCTGAGGAGATTGCAGAGTTATTTGAGCATCTCGATATGGAAGACCATGATTACCAGGAGCTGTTTGCAAGACTGCTGCCTTCCTATGTGGCTGACATATTCACACATATGTCAGCAGATGATGCAGCAGATATCCTCATCGCTTTGGAAAAGCAGCAAGCACTTAGTTATATCGCCCTTATGCCGCTTGAAGAGGCAAGCAATGTCAAGGCACTAATGGATTATGAGGAGGAAACTGCAGGGAGCATCATGACACTTGAATATGTCAGCCTGTATTCTCATATGACAGTTCATGCTGCAATGGCCTTGCTTAAAGCGGAAGCACCTAATGCGGAGACAATTTACTATATTTATGTAGTGGATGAACAGAAGCATCTTGTCGGAGTAGTATCCTTAAGGAATTTAATCGTAAGTGATGACAGTACAGTGATTGCTGACATTATGAATGACAGTATCTACTCTGTTTCTGTCACTCAAACCCGTGAGGAAGCAGCAAGGAAGATGCGGGATTATGACTTTCTTGCATTGCCTGTCATTGATTTTCAAGGGAGGCTGCTCGGCATCATCACGATTGATGACATTGTCGATGTATTGGAGGAAGAAGCAACTGATGATTATTCAAAGCTTGCGGCTGTTTCTAATATGGACTATGTTGATCAACATCCCGTTTCTGCTGCAAAAAAACGATTGCCGTGGCTGATTATCCTGTTGTTCTTAGGAATGTTTACGGCAAGCTTAATCGGCAGGTTTGAGGAGACGTTAAACAAGGTTTCTATCCTTGCTGTTTTCATTCCCTTGATTGCAGGGATGGCAGGAAACACTGGGACACAGGCACTCGCAGTTGCAGTGCGGGGCATTGCGACAGGAAACCTGGAGAAGGAAAGCAAGTTCAAGCTGATCATGCGCGAAGCGGGAACAGGACTAATAACAGGTGGAGTCTGTGGAATACTTGTAACATTGGTCGTTTATATTTGGAAAGGCAATATTTTTTTAGGGCTTTTAGTTGGTGCATCTATTTTAGGAACACTAATTGTAGCGACAATTGCAGGTTCTATAATCCCTCTATTGATGAATAAATTAAAAATTGATCCTGCCGTTGCATCTGGACCATTTATTACAACTTTAAATGATATTATCAGTATCCTCATTTATTTTGGAATGGCAACGATGTTTATGGGATTGTTGACCAGTTAAGTTATTTTAGAAAGAAAAAAGCAGTTATCAAGGAGGAAATAAAATGGAACACGGCGCTTCTGTAATGTCCTTAATGATTGTAATCATTGTGGCATTATTGACACCGATTATTTTGCACCGCCTAAAGCTAAATGTTATTCCTGTCGTGGTTGCAGAAATTATCATGGGGCTTATTATTGGAAAAAGCGGTTTTAATCTTGTCGAGCAGGATACTTGGCTGGAGACTTTATCAACATTAGGCTTTATTTTTCTAATGTTCTTAAGCGGGCTGGAGATAGATTTTAAATCTTTTTCCAGCAATAAAAAAAGAGAGACACTGCCGAATGGGAGGCTTGAACCGAAGCCGTTCTCAACATCTGTCATCATCTTTGCCGCTATTTTTGCGTTATCGGTTATTTTGAGTTATCTGTTTGTCCTTGCAGGCTTTGTAGATAGTATTTTCTTAATGACTATCATCATTTCTACTATTTCACTTGGTGTGGTTGTGCCAACATTAAAAGAAGCAAATATCATGAAAACGGCAATAGGGCAAATCATCCTGCTTATAGCAGTCATTGCTGATTTAGCGACAATGATATTGCTGGCAGTTTTTGCTTCGATTCATGAAAGCGGCGGTAACACTTGGCTGTTACTAATCCTATTTGCAGCAGGGGTGTTATTATATTTTGCAGGCAGACGCTTCAAAAACAAAAACACTTCAGATTCGATGTCAAGAGGAACAGTGCAAATCGGAACAAGGGCAGTGTTCGCATTAATTATTTTCTTAGTAGCGCTGTCTGAAACTGTCGGTGCAGAAAATATTCTTGGTGCTTTCTTAGCAGGGGTGCTTGTGTCGCTCTTGTCCCCGAATGAAGAGCTTGTGCATCAATTAGATTCCTTTGGCTATGGCTTTTTAATTCCAATATTTTTTGTAATGATTGGTGTTGACATGGATTTATGGTCACTATTTACAGATCCTATGCTTCTTTTATTTATACCGCTCTTATTGCTTGCTTTGCTAGCAAGCAAGATGCTGCCTATTTACTATTTGAAAAAATGGTATGATAACAGGACAATAGTAGCATCAGGGTTTTTATTAACATCGACATTGTCTCTAGTAATTGCAGCTGCAGCGATTGGGGAAAGAATGAATATAATAACCTCGCAGATGAGCGGGATATTTATTCTTGTAGCAATTATTTCCTGTATTATCACACCGATTGTTTTCAAAAAACTTTTCCCAAAGGAAACAGCAGGAGAAAGGGCAGTAAATATTTCAATCATCGGTGTGAATCAGATTACTATGCAGCTATACCAAGAGTTAAAATCCCCTTACTATAAGGTGGAATTCTATCATAAAAAACAAGAAAAACATGATCTGCAAATTGCAAATTCTCTGTTTGAAATCACAGAGCTGGACAATTATACCGAGGAAGTTATCAAGGCTACAAACATTTCGGCAGCGGACATTGTAGTAGTTTCTACTGGCGATAGCAGTGAGAATGAAAGAATGAGTCTTTTATTAAAGCAGGCAGGGATTGATAGGGTTATTTGCAGAATGGAAGATCTCGATAAAGAGGCCTCTTTGCAAAAGGAAGGAATTGAAGTGTTTTCATCCTTTACATCAACTAAAGCACTGCTAAAAGCGATGATTCAATCTCCGAGCATCCTTGCTTTGTTAGGGAATAATGAAACATCTTTACATGAAATTACAATTAAGAACAAGGGGTTTGAGGGAATGACATTAAGAAAGTTCCCGTTCACTGGAGATGTTATTTTTGTACGAATCTTCCGTGGAAGAGATTCCGTTATTCCCCATGGAGACACCGAGCTGCAGCTACATGACCATTTAATTGTAACTGGTTCTGAAGAATATGTCAGGGAGCTGAAAAAAAACCTAGAACGTGAGTACTAAGTGGCAACGGAAAAATAAGCCAAATGACTACAGTAACAGCACTTTTCTTTTTGAAGATAGTATAGTAAAATTAGTACTAGGTACTAATAACTTGTAATATAATTTAGGAGGATAAATTATGAGCTTTTCATTAAAGGGCAAAACCTATGTTGTAATGGGTGTTGCGAACAAAAGAAGCATTGCATGGGGGATTGCTACATCTCTTCATAAAGCAGGTGCCCGTCTAGTATTCACATATGCTGGAGAAAGACTGGAGAAAAGTGTTCGTGATCTTGTAGCAACACTTGAAGCAAGTGACAGCATCGTTTTGCCATGTGATGTTACGAATGACCAGGATATCGCACAGTGCTTCCAAACGATCAAAAACGAAGTTGGAACTATTCATGGAATTGCTCATTGCATCGCTTTTGCAAACAAGGAAGAATTGCAAGGGGATTACATGAATACAACAAGAGAAGGCTTCTTGCTTGCGCATAATATCAGCTCTTATTCTTTGACTGCTGTAGCGAAGGAAGCTAAAGGTTTGATGACAGAAGGCGGAAGCATTGTTACATTAACATATCTTGGTGGAGAACGTGCTATTAGAAACTATAATGTTATGGGTGTTGCAAAAGCTTCACTTGATGCAAGTGTCCGTTATTTAGCATCTGATTTAGGCAAGGACGGCATCCGTGTTAACTCTATTTCAGCAGGTCCGATTCGCACACTTTCTGCAAAAGGTATCAGTGACTTTAACTCAATCTTGAAAGAGATTGAAGAACGCTCACCGCTAAGAAGAACAACAACACCTGATGAAGTGGGAGATACGGCTGTATTCTTGTTCAGTGATATGGCAAGAGGAATTACAGGCGAAAACATCCACGTAGATTCAGGCTTCCATATTATTTCATAAGCAATAAATAAGCGCTGACCTAAAATGGGTCAGCGTTTTTTGTTTTGCAGAATAGAGCAGCACCATGATGAATATCTTTTTTAAAGAAATACCTGACACAAACTCCTTGATTAACATTAAAGCATGCCCCAGCATAGATTAAGATGAAGTAGGCAAAAAAACCTGCTGTATATTATGTATTAGGAGGTGACTTTAACTTTATGAGGAAAAAAACAGCAAGAAAAGCTTCACCTCTCTTGTTTCAGCATACTCCTTTTCCTGCTGAAAACATGCAAAGCACATTCTCTGCTCGTAAAGCGCAAACACGTAAGCGAAGAGAGGAAATAGAAAACGCAGCATTGCAGGCTGCTAAAACTAAAACAGAAAAACAAACCGATAAAGAGCATATCGGTATGATTGAGTCTCCAGGGGCTGTTCGGGATAAAATACATGACTACAATGTAGAGCAGGCGGAACAACAAGAAAGCCAAGAACGGAAACCTGCATTCCGCAGGCTGAAAAGCTTTAGGGAGATGGGGATAGAGGAAAGGCTGACATATCTTTTTAACTTTCCGAAACAGCTTCCTCCTGTTGCATGTATCCTGACGGTTGAAGAAAACCAGCAAATAAGAGGATTTATAACTGGCAAAGATGACAAGAAAGTGTCAGTAAAGTTGATGGATGGCGAGGAAATCTCCCTTTTTACGAAGAAAATTACAGATGTTAGAATGGTCGGTATTTAAGCATCGGCTCAGGAAAAAAACGCACTGTTAAAAGTGCGTTTTTTTTTGCACTTATGTAGCTTTCTTTAGTCTAGGGAATTAAAGAAAAGGGAGCCAGCACCTATTACCAGTAATAATAGGGAATAGGCAACAAGAGCAATTTGCGTAGAATGATTTGCTTTGTGGAAAATCTTTATCAACACTCTCACCTCCGAAGTAAGATAAGATGAAGTTTCCTATATTGCAAAAAAAATAAACAACCAGCCATATAAAATGACTGGTTGTAGGGTGTAAATTACGCTTATATTAATCACAGATGTCTAAATCAACGTCAGCAATGCATTGTACGGCACAGAAGCATTTCAAGTCAACTGTAATGCAGTCGCTTGTGCGACGGAATCCATCCACTTCACAGACTTTGCCAAGGTCAATGCCTTTTGGTCCTGTGATATCAAGTGTTTCTCTGCCAGAGTGAGTGTTAGTAATTGGTGCAAGCACTCTCAATACTGCACAGCAGTTGTCAAACACATCTTCTACGCGGAAGAAGATAGACACACATGCACAGTCATCTCCTCTGAAGAAAGCATGGAAAGGTGATCCGTCAGCTGTTTTTAGAACAAATACACGAGTATCTGCTTTACTGCGTTTTGTTGGGGAAACAAGTGAACCTAGTGGCTCAGAAAAGCAGTTTGTTTCACATTCGCAGTTGTCTTCTGCACTATCTTGAATATCTTTAATGGCGCGAACCACTTCGCAAACACAGCTAGAAGTACCGAAAACATCATCTTTTTTTCCACAACCCATAATTGATTTCCTCCTTGTTTGTTTCTTTCTTTGTGATACTACACTACTAACATATTGCCAAAGACCGTTATGGGTTACGGACAAACGCCTTTTTTCTTGAAATTTAGGCATATGCCCAAATTTCCAAGTGTGTTTAGATGTCTGTCATGAAAATAGGCACTGAAAGACTGCTTTCTTCATATTAGTGTGTGTATAGAGGAGGGTAATAAAAGTGAATATAGAGTGGATAGAACTGCTGCTGTTAGTGTTAGCCACATTTCGCCTGACTAGATTATTAGTGTTTGACCGCATAACGGAATTCCTTCGCATGTTAGTGCTTGATGAAAAGCTTGAAAAAAATGAAAATGGTGAAGATGAGATATATTATGTTCCAAAGGACGGTTTGGTTAGAGGCTTTTTAGGGGAATTGATTAGCTGTTATTGGTGTACTGGAGTTTGGTCAACTGGCTTTCTTGTCCTATTGTATTATTTCCTTCCAAGCATTTGCACACCAGTTGTACTGATACTTGCCATTGCAGGGGCTGCTTCTATAATCGAGGCTATCGTGCAGAAATTGACGGAATAACATTGAAATTCATTTTCTATATTTAGGCTAGTTGTTTACACATAGACAAAAAGAGCCTCATACAATATGGTAGACATATTCTAATGTCATTCTAAAAAAACGGGAGTGCTTGTAATGATGAAAAAACTGACAAAAAAAGAAGAAGCACCTGCTGCTATTTCCCGGAAAAAAAAGGTGAAAAAGAAAGGCTGCGGCTGTGGGAAAAAAGTTAAAACAAATGGCTAAAAGCCAAGAAAGAAGAGCGGATCTGCCGTTCTTTTTTTTGTCTTTACAAAAATTGGGGCTGTATGCTTCCTTTTTTTTTTCATAAAAAACAGTAAAAACGAAAAAAATAAACAAAGGAAAAACATACATCTTTTACATAGGAAGGGACAAATATGACACATCAAAAACGTTTTTTTGTATTTTTTATTTTCATGTGCTTTCTTCTGGCCGGTTGTGAAGAATCATCTCCTTCCAGCCGGACCGCTTTATTCAAAAGGGTTGATCCTGCTCCATTAACAGTTACCAAAAATCCAGATCAGCTTGAACAAATATTAGTGCGTCAAGTAAAAGATGAAGCAAGTTCGGTTAAATCCATCTATGACGTAGCGGTGATTAAAGGCCAAAAGGAAATTCTGGTTGCTTATAAAGTAAAGCATATGTCCAGGTTTAGAATGAAGGGCATTGAGAGTGACTTGAACAAAATCTTAAGTGATAAGTTTCCCGACCATACATTCACTGTATCAAGTGACTATAAGATATTTCTAGAAGCGATAAGGCTTGGGGATAAGATGAAGAATGCCGATTACAGTGAAAAAAATGCGGATAAGCGGCTTAAGCAAATAATCAATCTCACCAATGAACTAACATAAGGAGAAGGTATTAATGGCGAAGAAAAAGAAAACACCACAGCAAAAACAGTATGAACAATTAGAGAAAAAATACGAAACGAAAAGACCAGTAGTAAAGAACTGCATAAAGGCTTTTTTTGTCGGAGGCTTTATTTGTATGCTCGGACAGCTGCTGTCTTTTATGTATATTTATTTTTTCCACTTTACAGAGCAAACTTCCGGAAACCCTACAAGTGCCACAATCATATTCCTGTCTATGCTGCTCACCGGATTTGGCATTTATGACCGGCTTGGCCAGTTTGCCGGAGCTGGAAGTGCAGTGCCGGTTTCAGGGTTCGGGAACAGCATTATTTCTGCGGCAATAGAGCATCGGACCGAAGGCTTTGTATTAGGTGTAGGAGGAAATATCTTCAAATTAGCAGGCTCCGTTATTTTATTTGGTGTCTTTGCTGCCTTTGTTGTTGCTTTAATTAAAACGCTTATTCTAATGGCCAGGGGGGTTATGTAATTGCTTAAAGGAAAACAGTCATGGCTTTTTGACAATCATCCTGTCATACAGTCTACAGGTGTAGCAGGCGGTCCATTTGAAGGGAACGGAAACTTAGCGAAGGATTTTGATATTTTGCATGAAGACTTATGGATGGGCAAGACATCTTATGAGCAAGCGCATAGAGTGCTTTTGGAGGAAGCAACAGAGACTGCTTTAAAAAAAAGCGGACTGTCTGCAGAGGATGCCCAATTTTTTATTGCAGGCGACCTTATCAATCAAATCACACCAACCAGCTTTGCTGCCCGTGACCTGAAAGTGCCTTATTTCGGCTTGTTTGGCGCTTGTTCTACCTCGATGGAGGGGCTGGCAATGTCTTCTTTTATAATCAACTACAAAGGTGCTAAGAATATCCTTACAGGTGCTTCGAGCCATAACGCAGCTGTTGAAAAGCAGTTCCGCTATCCAACAGAATATGGCGGTCAAAAGCCGCCGACAGCACAATGGACTGTCACAGGCGCAGGCGTTGCTTTGTTAACAGAAAATGACGGAACGCATGAAAATTGCCCGTACACGACGTCAGCAACAATAGGAAGAGTAATGGATATGGGTTTAATTGATCCATTTAATATGGGCGGGGCAATGGCTCCAGCTGCTGCTGATACTATTTGT
Source organism: Niallia sp. MER 6 (assembly GCF_023714395.1). NCBI lineage: Bacteria > Bacillati > Bacillota > Bacilli > Caryophanales > Bacillaceae > Niallia > Niallia sp. MER 6. Next base: position 284,662 of record NZ_JAMAUK010000004.1, read on the forward strand.
GCCCATTTCAATGACTTAGGTGTTGATGCATCTCATTATGATTTAATTGTTACTGGTGATTTGGGTAAAATTGGCAGAGATTCTGCACTCGCACTTCTTGAGGAAAAAGGAATTCATATTGATAAAAATAAATTTAATGACTGCGGTTTACTTATCTATAAAGCTGATCAGCCAGTCCAATCAGGCGCTAGCGGTCCTGGATGTTCTGCGACTGTATTATACGGTCACTTGTTGAACGAAATGAAAAGAGGTGTTTATAAGCGGATACTTGTCGTGGCGACAGGTGCATTGTTATCTCCGCTTACGGTTCAGCAGGGAGAATCTATTCCATGTATTGCTCATGCAGTATCAATCGAAATATAGAAGGGAGGAAATTGAGTATGCTGCCAATGTTTTTTTGGGCATTTGTAATAGGAGGCTTGATTTGTGTAATTGGCCAGCTAATGTTTGATGTGGCCAAGCGTACACCAGCACATACTTTAACGACTTTAGTTGTGGCAGGTGCTATATTAGATGGACTAGGTCTGTATGAGCCGTTTGCCGACTTTGCCGGTGCTGGTGCAACTATTCCTATTACGAGCTTCGGTAACGCACTGGTTCATGGTGCTATGCAAGAAGCAGAGACACATGGGTTAATTGGGGTACTCACAGGAATGTTTGAGGTTACCAGCTCAGGAATTTCAGCCGCAATCGTCTTCGGTTTTATTGGCGCTTTAATTTTTAAACCAAAGGGTTAAGAATTCTTCCGTTTCATCCGCTAATAGTCAATCGTACAAATTCACATAGCTTAGGAGCTTGCCTATACACAATACCTCAATTTCCATATGCTATTAAAGAATAAAGGAGAAGTGAGGTGAAGGTGTATGTGTTTCGGCGGATATGGATATGGAGGCGGCGGCTATAGCGGCGGCGGTTATGGTTCTTCATTTGCTTTGATCGTTGTACTTTTCATTCTATTGATTATTGTTGGAGCTAGCTTCTACGCTTAATAATTAGTAAATGAACGAAAGGATAGGCTTTCCATGGGAAAGCCTATCCTTTTTAATTTTTTTAACTGAAAATTTTCACCTTTTACTTTTACCTACATACTATGTAAAGTAGCTCAAGAAGGAGGAAATACAGGTATGAATAACAACTTCTTTAAGAATATAGAATCAAAAACAGGTGTGAATATGAAAGACATTTTTGACCTGGCTAATTCATTACAAAATGCAAACTTCAAAGATGAAAACACAGTAAGAGGGGTCATTCGCCGAGTATCCCAAATCGCTGGCAAACCTGTTCCTAAAGAAACAGAGGACAAAATTGTTCAATCCATTGTTAAGGATGGGAAACAGCTTGATTTCAACACACTATCCAAGATGATTAATAAAAAGTGATTTGGCGGGTAACCTCTTGTCTAAAGGTTACCCTTTTATTCTTTATTCTTGTGTATTGGTGCCAGTCTTAAAGCAGATAAGAACCGGGATGCTTTTGCTTTTCTTCCCCTCAAGTGCATCGGAATGGATACATACAGCTCTGCCATTGATCTTGTCATCGCAACATATAATAGTCGCCTTTCTTCTTCCATAGGCAGATTGTCGCCATTTCGGAAGGCTTCCAATGCATAATCGTGAGGAAGGGAACCGTCAACACCGCCTAGAATATAGACGATTTTATATTCAAGTCCTTTGGCACGATGAATGGTTGTCAGGCTGATTGCATTTTTTGTATCTTTATATTGTTTTTTCAGTTCTGCGTTCATGGCAATCATATGGTCTGTATAGGCAACAAATTCAGCAATGGTGCCAAACTTTTTAGCGACAACTTTAAGATCTCGAAGATCGTCAGAGCCTTTATCCCATTGATTTCCTTCATTTCCCCGTTTTTTAATGAACTCTTGGAAGCCGAGTTCTTTTTCAATAAAGGCAATGGCCTCTAAAGGGGGAGTTGATTTTAGTTTTTTCAGAGCGTCTGGAATTTTTTTTAGTCTCGATTCCTGAAAGGCAAATCCGGTTTTAATTTTTGCGAATCCGTCAGCCAGGCTGCAATCTTCCAAAATACTTAATGCTTTTAAGTCTTGAAGCACACTTTTCTTGAGAAATAATGTCGGCAGCAAACTGTTAACAGCATGCTGATCATCTGGGTCAACAGCAAGCTTTAAGTAAGCAATCATGCTTTTGACGATAAAGCGGCTGTAAAAGGAACCAGAATCCTGCTCGAGTCTAAATGGAAGACTTGAGGAAGACAGTCTTTCAAACATTGCCCTGCTGTTTGTATTAGTTCTAAACAGAATGGCGAAGTCCGTCGGTTCTGCCCCTTTTTGAATTTTTTCTAATATGTCTGTGACTATCATTGTTGCTTCTTCCTCTTCATCATAAGGATAGAAGAGGAGGGGATTTTGTCCAGTATAGGTCGCAGCCATTTTTTTGGGACGTCTGTTTTTGTTTGCTTTTATAATATCATTTGCTGATGATACAATTTCATTAGTAGAGCGGTAATTATTCTTCAGATAAATAATTTTGGCGTTTTTAAAGTCCTTTTCATAATCCAGCAGGTATTTCGGGTCACTGCCTCGAAATGCATAAATAGCCTGATCATCATCTCCAACTGCATAAATACTTTTCGCTCGTTGGGACATCAATTTTATCCATTCATACTGGACTTTATTAATGTCTTGAAATTCGTCTAGCAGGAAATAGGAAAATCTGTTTTGGTATGTTTCAAGTATTTTAGGATTTTCAAGGAAAAAGTAATATCCGCCGACAAGCATATCGTCAAAATCATATTGGCCTTTGTTATGCTTTGTCTCTTCATATTTTTTGTAAAGTGGCAATACCTTCTCTTCCCAATCAGAAGCAGGCTTAATTTCATTTGGAAATTGCAAAGAATTCTTCCATGCTCCAATCAATTGAAGGGCAGCATCATATGGGAATTCTTTCATATCAATTCCTAATTCTGTGCCAATTTCTTTTAGGATTAATTCTTTCTGCCAGTTGCTGCTCAGCAAATTGGTCCTTTTCCATTTATTTGGTTCGTGAAAAAGGAGTATTTGATACAGGATACTGTGGAAGGTCCCTGAAACAATCCGGCTGATTACCGTTTTGGTCATGTCAGGATACTTCATAAGCCGTTCTTTCATTTCTAATGCAGCTTTGCTCGTAAATGTTACTAGCATGATGGAGGCAGGATCAATTTTCTTCTCATGGATGAGATAGGCAGTTCTCGCCGTCAGAACTCGTGTTTTTCCGCTTCCGGCACCTGCAACAACCAATACTGCTTCCTCATCTGTTGTGACGGCATTGCATTGGGATTCATCAAGCTTGACGCCACTAAGGGAAAGAGCATGAAGATAACTGTCTGGCGCGTTATAATCAGGTCTGCTCACCTTAGCAGCAGTATCTGTAACAGTTTGGATGATTTTAGGCTGTTTAAAGCTAATTTCTTCAATCGGTGTTGAAATGCTTCGAGATTTAGGAAAACGAAATCCGTTTCTTTCTTCATATTCAACAGCAGCAGCTGCTTCACTGACAGCTGGAGTAATATTTTGCTGGCAAGGCTCTGAAGTGGAAGCATGGTAAAAATGCGGTTTTGCTTTAATACCCAAATAAAGCTTTACAGCCTCACCGCAGACTGAGCAAGCAAGAAGGCCTTTTTTTCCAGCTTCATGCCAAGTCTGCCAGTCGCTTCTCGTATCAGCATATAAATGTATCAATCTATCATAATAGTAGGCTGTTTCCATAGTTAAACCTCATTTTCATACAATACTTCTTTTTTTAACGTACTTATTATCATAGCAAAATAAAAGAGTATATAAAAGGGAAGAAGGAAGTTTAACAAAACCATTAATTGGGTATGGATAAAAAAATCAAGTAGGAGGCAATTCGTATGGGTTATATTCTTCCAGTAAATAACTATCAATATGAACAGTATGTTAGACAGGATATCGCGCAAAAAATTAGACCTGTTAAGAGCCAAAAGGTTTTTGCACCTGCTGTTATTTCCAATACATATGAGAGATTTGACCAGCCCTATTCTGCACATAATAAAGAGGCTTCCAAAAGGAGAATGGAAGATGCGGAGAAGCTCATTGCCGAACTGACAGGAAAAGGTCGGCAATTCAACAAGCTTGTCTAATTAATAGCTTTGAACATATAAAGGAGCATCTTCCTGCCATTCAGCATACAACACTGTTTTAGGAGAATGAATTCCTATTTGAGCTAATTCTGCGTTTAGCTTTTTTTCATCCCAGCCGACAGTAGTCAAATTTTCCTCGATGATTTCTCCATCTAGTATGAGACTTAAAGGCAGAGTGCTGTCTTGGACATTCAGCTGCATTTCTGTCCGGGAGGGACTTGTATATGCCTGTTTTTTAATCGTGTTAACCGTTCCATCTGTTTCTAAAATAGCATAATGGCATTCTTGGATGGAGAAAATATCCTTGGAACGGAGAAGATGCTGAAGCTGGTTCAAATCGAGATGGTTTTTCTTCAGTTCATCATAATCTATCTTTCCTTTTTGGATGATGATAGATGGCTTTCCTTCAAGTAAGCTGCGTGAGCTCCGGAACTTTTGTGTCAAAAATTCTGTCAGGAAGATTAAAAAACCCCAAATAATGACAGCATATAATATTTCCTTTATGCCTGTATTGTCATCATACATTGCGTTTCCGACTAATTCCCCAATAACTAGCACACAAACAAAATCGAACGTTGTTACTTGGGTTATAACGGTTTTACCGAGTATTTTAGTAAAGAGAAGAAGTGCAATAAATCCAAAAACAAGCTCTGAACCAATATGCAGGAAATCCATAAGTTTATCATCCTTTCTCCTCCGTTATTCTAGACAAGAACAATAGAAAATAAACAAAGGGGAATGTCAGCTGACATTCCCCTAAAAATTTGTAAGTTCTCTTATTCATTATTACCGAGACGGAAAGTCTCAAATACAGTCCAAGAGCCGTTTTCCAACTCATACAAGAGATGAAAGCGGTCCGTACTTTCCTCATGGCTGAAACTGCGCATTCTTAAGCTGCTGTATAGATCGAGATGCTCATCGTTAGACAGCTGCTGCCCAAGTGTTACGTGAGGAATGAAAGGATGCTCCTCGGGCACACCGATTGTGTTAATGATTTCCGTATGTAGATCCTCTAAATCGGAATTTTGTTCGATCTTTAAATAAATAACATTATTAACAGGCTGAAATGTGCTTATTTTCAAAACTTTAATCGCGATGGAATGGTAATGGCTCGCCACCTTTTGCAACTTGGCACTGATTGTCTTAATTTCATCATTGTCTGCGTTGAATTCGCCTACTAGCGTGATGTGAGGCGGTACTAAAGCGTATTTCGGATCATAGCGTTTACGGTAAGAATTAGCTAAATCTTGCAGCTCTTTTCCTGGAAAAATAGCGATGCCATATTTCATGGTTGAAACCCCCATTTCTTCTCTTCAATAATGTATATTCCTTAAGACAGGTATTCATTGCCTTACAAGCAGTTTTGCAGTATCTGTAAGATATTATAACAAATTTATAAATTGATGTTCAAAAATATCTGTTTTTTCATTATTTTCATATATAAAAAATTGTTCTAACTGCTATACATATGTAACAGAATAGTCCTCAAATAAGGCTGCCAATATTTCCATGTATGATTTCCTTCGTATTCTTCGTAATGATAATCGGCATTAGATTCGTGCAGCAGTGTAGCCAAGTTCCGGTTTGGTTCAAGGAAGTCCTCGATTGTGTTGCTGGACGTTTTAACTGCTGTTTCCTCGCTTCCTATTATATGGAATATTTCGAGAAGATGAAAGGTCTGAAAGGCGTTTACTTCAGATAACACTTCCTCGTTAACATATGGAGACTGAAGCATCACTTTGCCGAATGTATGTGGATATTTCAAGGCTGCTCTAAGCGAAACGGTTGCTCCAAGGGAATCACCGATAAGTCCTCTGCCGAGCCCCATTTGGTATGTCGGAAATTCACTATCCAAAAACGGGACAAGCTCATGTGCGAGAAAGCGGATATAGCTTTGTGATTTTTCGCCATCTGGGTGATATTTTGACCTTCTGTCTGCAACATCCGCATATGGAATACCAACGATTATTGTTCCTTCTATGTCGTTATTCAACTGCAGTTCATCTGCAGTTCTGCCAATCCTGCCAAGCTGGAAATAATCTTTCCCATCTTGGGCAATCAAAAGCTGGTATTTATATAAATCAGAATAGTTTGGTGGTAAATAGACGAGCAGCTGAATTTCTTCATTCAAAGCATTGCTGTAAAACATGATTTCTTTAATTGTCCCTTGAGTAGACATAATTTGCTCCTTCATTTTTTATTATTATTTACGTTTAGTTTAGCATAAAATCCCTTTTCCTTGCAGATTCTCCGTTTATTTTCATAAACTGCTAATTCACTATATATTGTGTACATTCGGTGAACAAACCTACTATATGTTGATGTTTTTAGAGACGGTTATTTATAATGAGGAAGAATTGAGTGTAGAGGGAGAGAAGGAAATGGGTACATATGAAAAATTAATGAATGAATTTGCTGATATAACAACAGGGGAGCGCATAGACCTTATCCAAGAAAATGCCAACATGGACGGTGTTTCTCCGATGAGCCATATGATGCATTTTGCTTCTGCTTCAACAAAGCATTTTACAATCGAACAACTTTTGTCAGAAGAAGCGAAAAATGCGTATTTAAGCGGTTATATCCATATTCATGATTTAGACTTTTATGCGTCAGGAACGGCTACATGCTGCCAAATCCCAGTCGGCAAGATTTTAAAAGAAGGCTTTAATACGGGCCATGGATATATGAGAGAACCGAAGAGCATTATGAGCGCCATGGCGCTGACATCAATAATCCTGCAGGCAAACCAAAACCAGCAGCACGGGGGACAAGCAGTGCCTTTGTTTGATTATGACTTGGCTCCATATATCAAGAAATCCTATATGCGCCATAAAAACCGACTTGAAGGGCTTTTTTCAAGTGTCAAGCAAAGGGATGAAATTGCCTGGAAATGGATAGAGGAAGAAACCTATCAGGCATGTGAAGCGTTTGTGCATAATTGTAATAGCATGCATTCAAGAGGAGGGGGGCAGACACCGTTTGTCTCTGTTAATCTCGGTACCGACATATCAGTGGAAGGAAGATTGCTTACAAAAAGCTTGCTGCTTGCTGTAAAGGCAGGATTAGGGAAAGGGGAGACGCCAATTTTTCCAATTATCGTCTTTAAAGTAAAGGAAGGTATCAATTACAGCAAGGAAGATATAAACTATGATCTTTTTCAGCTTGCAATCGAGACAACAAGCAAAAGATTGTTTCCGAATTTTCTTTTTCTGGATGCACCGTTTAACAAAGAACATTATGACGGCACACCAGAGTCAGAAGCAGCAACAATGGGCTGCAGAACGAGAGTGATGGGAAATATTCATGGGTCAGCCAGCTGTATTGGAAGGGGAAATCTGTCTTTCACAAGCCTTAACCTACCCCTTATCGCACTGGAATCCAACACTGTTGAGGATTTTTTTACACGCTTGGACAGTTATATACATATTGCCATTGAGCAATTGTATGATCGTTACGAGTATCAAGGGAATAAAAAGGCAGCGAACTTCAAATTTTTGTTCACTCAAGGAGTTTGGAAAGGAGGGGAGGCGCTTAGCCCTGAAGATAATCTTGAAGAAATCTGGAAACAGGGCACGCTGTCTCTTGGGTTTGTAGGCCTTGCTGAAGCTCTGGTTGCCTTAACAGGCTATCATCACGGAGAATCGGAAGAGGCTTATAAGCTTGGGTTGAAAATTGTTGCTCATATGAGAAAAAGAACAGATGAAGCAACGAAAGCTAAGCAAATGAACTATTCTCTTATCGCCACTCCAGCTGAATCGTTTGCAGGCAAAGCGCAAAGAGAAGTCAGAAAAAAATACGGAATCATAAAGAGGATTACCGACCGGCCTTATTTTACAAATAGCTTTCATATCCCCGTTCATTACAAAATTATGGCAATTGATAAAATTGAAAAGGAAGCGCCATTCCACCCATTGACGAACGGAGGCCACATCACTTATTTAGAATTGGATGGGGATGCAAGCAAAAACCTTGCAGCAATGGAGCAGATTGTCCGAGCAATGAAGGAGGCCGGCATTGGATATGGAAGCATTAATCATCCTGTCGATCGGTGTCTTGCTTGCGGGTATAAAGGGGTTATAAATAACAGCTGCCCTAGCTGCAATATTGCGGGAGAGGAGAATTTTGAGCGTATCCGGAGAATTACAGGCTATCTCGTCGGGTCACTAGATAAATGGAACTCAGCTAAACGGTCGGAAGAGAAGGACCGAGTGAAGCATAGATGAGAGTGCTAAATATTATACAAGACAGCATTGTAGACGGCCCCGGACTGAGAAGCACTGTTTTTTTTGCCGGCTGTCCTCATCGATGCAAGGGGTGCCATAACCCGAACAGCTGGAACAGAAGAGGCGGTACAGAGATGGAAGCTGCTGATATTTTTAATATATTGATGGCCAATCCCTTTAATGATGTCACCTTCAGCGGCGGGGAGCCTTTTTATCAGAATCATCATGAGCTCCTCACACTTGCATCAGAACTGAAAAGGAATGGAAAAAATATTTGGTGTTATACTGGATATAAATGGGAACAATTAATTAGCTGCGCAAGCAGCAAAGCCGTTTGCGAATATTTAGATGTTATTGTAGATGGCCCGTTTATTATGGAGAAGAGAGATTTAAATCTGCAGTTTATGGGAAGCAGCAACCAGAGACTGATTGCTGTTTCCCGCAGCTTGGCAGCGCAAGAACCCATTCTTTTTGAATGATAAAAAAGCATGTGCTTTTCGCACATGCCTTTTAGCTTCTATATTTACGCTCTTAAATTTGGAGATAACGGCTTTTCTTCTTTGTCTTTCATGATGTACTTTCGCAAGATTGGCAGCACCCATCTGTCTAGGCCATAGTAGCCTGCATTTGCGCCAGCAAACATAATGATCATTCCCATGAGTATATCTGTTGGGTTATGAGAAATCGTACCTGCGAGAATGAAAGAGAAATTCATCACAACTCCAAAGAATGTAGCTGCAGTTGTCAGACAGCCAAGAATTAAGCCTAACCCTACCAGCAATTCGCCAATCGGAATTAATACGTTAAATAGTCCAACATTAGGAAGTGCAAATCCTTCTATAAAGCTCGTATACCAGCCGTAAACGGCACCGTCAGGACCTGTGACAGGATTTTTAATCGCATTTGTTAAAAATCCGCTTGCATCAAAGCCCTCGCCAGTCAGTTTTCCGAAGCCGGATTTAAACCAAGAATATCCAAGGAATAAACGAATAACAGTTAAAACAATGGCAGCAATCTTATTTTCTCTAATAAAGGCATTAATCATAGTTTTCATCCTTCCTTTATTTCAATATTTCTTACAAGTTAAATATAGCAAAAAAAGAGGGAAGAAAATGATTATTGTGAAACAGTTCACAAAGAAGCCAAGATATTGTGTCTGATATTTGAACATTTATTAAAGAGTGTGTCAGAAATCACTGTAATGTGATTAAGGAGAAGCTCCCAGTTACGAAGGGAGCTTTACTCGATGCTTGGTTTTATTACAGAAGCTGTTGTATTTCTATTGATGATTAGCAATAATTGCTCTGCCATATAGCTTGAGCTGTATTTAAAACCGCCTTTAATCCATTCAACGAGCAGACCAAAGAGGGCGTAGGCAGAATAACTAGCAGCTAGTTCTTTGTCTATGGGGGAGTCCACTACAGGTGTATGAAAATCTTGGAGCGATAATTCCTTTAGAATTTCACACAGTCTATACTGGAAACTATGCAGCAATTCTGCATGGATAATCAGCTTATAAAAGTTTGCGTTTTTTTGGACATGGTCGAACAATTTAATGGCATTTGCCGTCAGTTTACTTACTTCAAAGATTTCGGAATTTTTATAAGGTTCCCGGTAAGAAGCAACCAAATCAGTAATAATGTCATCAATAATTTCATTCAGCAAATCTTCCCTATAAGTATAATGCTTATAGAAGGTGCCGCGATTCAAGTCTGCTAGCTGGACGATATCTGTTATGGTTATTTCCTTAAAGCTTTTTTCCTGCATAAGGGAAAGAAATGCTTCTTTTAGTGATCGTTTTGATTTAATCACTCGCCTATCAAGGTATTCATTTTTATTAGACATATTCCACCTCTAATGTTCATCAAAAAGGATTTGGCAGCAGAAAGCCTGCGATTTGTTGACTAATAGACAAATTCCACTTTATTTGCTGATTGTCCTTCATCGTTTAGTGTCATTATACTATAAGTGTAGTAAAAATTCGCAATGTTGAAAGCGTATTCTAACAGTTTATATATGGGGGTATCTTAATGAGACTTGAAAACAAGGTTGCAATCGTAACAGGTGCTGGTTCTGGTATGGGAAAACAAATTGCTCTTCTTTATGCAAAGGAAGGAGCAAATGTGGCTGTATCAGACATTAATTTGGATGCAGCAAATGCAACAGTAGAAGAAATAAAAGCAAATGGCGGCAATGCATTCGCAGTATCAGCGAACGTGGCAAAAGAAGAGGACATACAAAATCTTATAGATACAACAGTGCAAAACTATGGAACGCTCGATATTCTTGTTAATAATGCTGGAATTATGGATAATTTTGAACCTGCAGGCGATATTTTGGACGAGAATTGGGAAAGAGTATTTGCCGTCAATACAACAAGTGTTATGAGAGCAACACGGAAGGCGCTGCCGATTTTCTTGGAAAAAGAGAGCGGTGTGATTATCAATGTAGCTTCAGCTGGAGGCTTGCAAGGAGCAAGGGCAGGTGCTGCTTATACAGCTTCTAAGCATGCTGTTGTCGGCTTCACTAAAAACACTGGCTTCATGTATGCCAAAAAGGGAATTCGCTGCAATGCAATAGCTCCAGGAGGCGTGGAGACTAATATCAGTGCTTCAATGACAAATGTTAACCCATTTGGAATGGGCAGAGTACAACCGGGGCTAGGTGTAAACCCTCGTATCGGCAAGGCGGAAGAAGTCGCAACTGTTGCTCTATTCCTCGCATCAGATGAATCAAGCTTTGTTAATGGAACAGTGATCACTGCAGATGCAGGGTGGACAGCATTTTAATAAAAACAGGCGTACCAGAAGGTACGCCTGTTTTCTTAGATTAAAGTACTTTGTTTAAGAAGTCTTTAGTCCGTTCGTTTTGCGGATTACCGAAGATCTCCTGTGGAGTGCCTTGTTCGACAATATAACCGCCATCCATAAATATAACTCTGTCTGCTACTTCTCTTGCAAATCCCATTTCATGTGTCACGATAACCATAGTCATGCCTTCTTGTGCCAATTGCTTAATAACATTGAGCACTTCTCCAACCATTTCAGGGTCAAGGGCACTTGTTGGTTCATCAAACAGCATAATATCTGGATTCATTGCAAGCGCACGGGCGATAGCCACCCTTTGTTTTTGACCGCCAGATAACTTCGCTGGGTTTTCTGGAGCCTTATCCTTTAATCCAACACGATCTAAAAGCTGAAGGGCTTTTTCTTTTGCTTCTGCCTTCGTTGCTTTCTTCAATTCGACAGGAGCAAGTGTAATATTCTCCAGAACACTCAAGTTTGGAAAGAGGTTAAAGTGCTGGAAAACCATTCCGATATTTTCTCTTACCTTGTTAATATCAGTGTTTTTATCTGTCAGCTTTTGGTCGTTAACAACAACTTCTCCGCTTGTTACTTCCTCCAGCATATTCAAACAGCGCAGCAAGGTACTTTTTCCAGAACCAGAAGGACCGATAAGGCAAACGACTTCACCTTCTTGGACCTGCACATCAATCGATTTTAAAACTTCAAGGTTTCCATATGATTTTTTCAGATTGGTCACTTTAAGCTTTGCCATTTTTAATCCTTCTTTCTAAAACATTTGATACTTTAGTTAGTATTGTAATAACAATTAAGTAAATCACGCCGACGATAATCCACATTTGGAATGATTCCAGATTTCTTGCAATGATGATTTTACCGCTTTGTGTCAATTCGTTTATGCCAATAATAGACAGAATCGATGTATCTTTCAGTGTTATGACAAACTGGTTAATAAATGCCGGAATCATCAATTGAATAGCTTGTGGAAGAACTACCTTCATCATAGCTTTTCCATAAGGAAGTCCTAAACTGCGGGCAGCTTCCATTTGGCCTTTATCTACAGATTGAATACCGCCTCTGACGATTTCAGCCATGTAAGCACCAGCATTTAAGCTTAATGTAATGAGACCTGCAACAAATGCAGTGATTCGGAAATCAAATGCAGCCGGTATACCAAAGTAAATGAAGAATGCTTGGACAATCAATGGTGTTCCACGGAAAATATCAATATAAATCATTGCAATAGTGCTTAAAACTTTACTTTTTGCAATTCGCATTAAGCCAAAGACAATTCCCACTATTGTTGCAATAATTAAAGAAACAACAGTAAGGATTAATGTCATTTTTAATCCTGTCATCAAGCTTGGCATGCTTTCTTTTAGAAGTCCGAAAAATCCAGTGTCTTCTGCAGCAGCAGTGTCAGAGCCTGTTTCCAAGTATTTATCCATGATTTTCTGGTATTCACCAGATGCTTTTAAGTTTGCAAGTCCTGCGTTAAACATTTCTAAAAGTTCCGTGTTTTGGCCTTTTGAAACAGCAAATCCGTAAGAAGCGCCTGCTTCTTTTTCAGTTACTGTTTTTAAGCCATTGCCTTGTTTAATTCCATATGCTAATACAGGGTAGTCATCAAATACAGCAACGGAATTTCCTGTTTTTACATCTTCGTACATATTTGCAGAGTCATCAAAAGTAACAATATTAAAGCCGTATTCGTCTTTAATGCTTTCAGCGAAGCTTGCACCTTCCGTTCCTGTTTTAACAGCGACCTTTTTGCCTTTTAGGTCATCGTAGGAAGTAACAGTGTCATTATCTTTACTAACAGCCATGATGATTCCAGAATCAAAATATGGATCAGAGAAATCAAATTTCTGTTTTCTTTCATCGGTAATGCTCATTCCCGCAATAACTGCGTCAACTTGCTTTGATTCTAATGCCTGAACAGCAGCATTAAACCCAAGCGGTTTAATTTCGTATTTAAAGCCTTGGTCTTTTGCAATTGCTGCAACAAGGTCCATATCAATTCCAACGAATTCACCACTCGTATCTTGGAATTCAAATGGAGCAAAAGTAATATCTGTAGCAATCTGATATGTTTTTTCTGCAGCCTTCACATTTGTTAGTGGAGAAAGCATGCTTAAGGTAGTCAGTAAAACTACAAAGAACAAAATTAACTTTGGAAATCTTTGTTTTATCTTCATTCATATAGCTCCTTTTGTACTTTTTCTGTGTTGGGAAATTAGGATAAATAAATCCTTTTTAATAAACATTTGTTTGTATGTAAGATAATCTGACATAAAACATAATTAAAATCATACTAAATAAACGCAAAATTGTACAGATATGATTTTTAATTGAGTATAATTTACCTTTTTATTAATAATTGCATTAGTTCTTTCATACAGCTTGTTTTCTGATATGAAAGAGGTTTCATACCTAGCGATGAAGAAGGTAACGGCAAAATTTCTTCCATGATAGTTTTTTTTGTTTGGCGTTTGCTTGATAAAAGAAATGCTTTTTCTAAGTCGTTTTATTTTTTCTTACAATGGTGTATCTAATGCCTGTAATTGAAAAAATTTTTCTATAGCTTTTTAAAGAGGGAAGGGGAATGGGTGGATGCTTAAAAGCGTACATGTTTATGCACGCTTTTAAGATAGGTTTACTTAAATTGATTGTCTGGGTGAAGATTGTTTTGCATGAGTTCTTGTACTTTGTTGATTTGATCTGTTGAGGCAATCTCTGTTTTGTACCAGCCTTTGTCATCCATGATTGAAAAGAGTTCGTATTGGTTGGAGCTGGCATTGGCATAGGCTCCTTCGTAAATCTCTCGCAGTCCTTGATGCTTTGTCTCGAGTATAACGTTATTGATGCTATGGCAGCGGCCTTTTTCAAGCTCCAAACAAAGCTGGAGCAATTCCCGGTCTGTCAGTCCGCGTCCTTCGATATTGTTTGGCATAAGATCATTCCTTTCCCATAAGCTATTGAATATTTTGCGTCCTGTTAAAATATTGGGATAGGTCGGCAATCTTTAACTGGTGCTTTTCTGCCATTGTTTCCAATATGTTTTTTAATGTTTCATCCTCACATTGCGTTGCACACCAATTTAATGTTTTAGCGGTAATTGCTTCTGCACGTATCTCATCCTCAATAAATGCCAGTTCCTTCATTGTTAGTTCGGTCAAAGCTTACTTCACCTCCCACAACCATATATGCTTAGTATTGTTTCGGTACAGCTGTTTTATCCTTGTTTGCAGATAATGGCTGTTTATTACGAAGATATTCGGATTTAATAACATGCTCTTACGCTATATGAGCCATAATATAGGCATCGATCCGATTACGATAGAAGGGGCTTATTTAAATTAGATTTGTTTATGCTATAATAGTATTAGAACCAAGTACTAAAACTAGGTGTAATATTATGAATACGACTTGTCGAACTAGGGGGACAATATGGAAGATTTATTAAAGCTAAAAGGCAAAAATATCGTCATTATGGGCGTTGCAAATGAACGGAGTCTAGCTTGGGGTGTGGCTAAATCATTATTTAAAGCAGGTGCAAATCTGATATTTACATACCGTCTTGACCGCTCTCTTGCTAAGTTGAACAAATTGCTGGCAGATAACAGCTATAATGCCGATTTGATTGTGCAATGTGATGTTAATAGTGATGAAAGCACAAAAAATGCCTTCCAGGAAATTGGGGAAAAGGTTGGCGTGATCCATGGAATCGTCCACTCTGTTGCGTTTGCTCATTCGGAAGATTTAAAGGGAGATTTCATTAATACTTCAAGAGAAGGATATGCATTTGCACAGGATACTAGCAGCTATTCATTAGTTGCTGTTGCAAGGGAAGCGAAGCCCTTCATGACAGAAGGCGGATCTATCACGACAATGAGCTATCTAGGAGCAGAACGTGCTGTAGGCGGATATAATGTGATGGGTGTTGCTAAAGCAGCACTAGAATCTTCTGTGAGATACTTGGCATTAGACATGGGTAAAGATAATATCCGCGTTAATGCAATCTCTGCTGGAGCAATCCGCACACTCGCTGCTAAAGGTGTCGGTTCATTTAATGAAATTCTTCATAAGATTGAAGATACTGCGCCATTGAAACGGAATGTAACACAGGACGAAGTTGGTGACATGACATTAGCTATGATCAGTGAGCTGTCCAGAGGGGTTACAGGCGAGATCATTTATGTAGATTCAGGCTATAACATTCTAGGGTAATATAAAGCAAAAAAACGAGGCTATGATATAGCCTCGTTTTTTATTATTTAGATTTTGTTCTAGGCGTTGATCTTCTAATGAAAAATGCTAAAAGAAGAGCTAGTGCCGAGATACCTGTAGCAACGATAAAGGCATCGTTAATTCCGTCAATTGTCGCTTGCTGAACTGCTTTCCCATAAATAGAGGATACAGCCAGTGCCTGACCAGAGCTTGTCGGAATGCCAGCTAATGCTGCAAAGCCTTGACCAAGCTGTGCCATTTTTTCGGCGATAAATGGATTATCACTTGTAATAATATTGCTGTAATTAGCAGTATGGTATGTGGATCTGTTTGTCATAACGGTAACAAGGAATGCTGTCCCAATACTTCCTGCAACTGTTCTTGCAGTATTAGAAGCAGCTGTACCATGACTTGTTAAATGCATAGGCAGCTGATTCATTCCTTCTGTCATAACTGTCATCATGATAAACGACATTCCGAACATGCGGAAAATATAAAGCATCATGATATGTGCATAAGTTGTTTGCATCGTCAATTGGGTAAAGCCCCATGTTGTCAAAACAGTAATGACAAGTCCAATAACTGCGAGCGGTCTTGCCCCGAAGCGGTCAAACAGCTTACCGGCAATCGGCGACATGATACCCATCACGATAGCACCTGGGAGCATTAATAGGCCAGAATCCAATGCTGTAAAGCCACGGATGTTTTGCAGGTAAACAGGGAGCAAGATCATCCCAGCAAACATTGCCATATTAACAACCATGCTTACTACTGTAGTTAAAGCATAAATATCATATTTAAATACTCTTAAATCAAGCATCGGTACATCTGTTGTGAATTCACGCCATACGAATAGAACTAAGAACACAATCCCGATGAAAAGAGATAAGACAACTACACTGCTGTCCCAGCCATCGTTTCCAGCTTCACTGAAACCGTACAGTAAGAAGCCCAACCCGATAGAGGAAGTAATAAAGCCCCAAAGGTCAAATTTAGGATTTGTACGCGGTGTAACATCTCTCATCCAAATGGAGGCGATAATTAAATCGATAATACCAAAAGGAATGACTAGATCGAAAAGCACCCTCCAAGAATAGTGTCCGATAAGCCAACCTGAAAGTGTCGGTCCGATTGCAGGGGCAAAGATCATGGCAACACCCATGATACCCATTGCAGTTCCTCGTTTTTCAGGAGGGAAAATAGTTAAGAATGTTGTCATTAGAAGCGGCATAATGACACCTGCTCCGGCTGCCTGAATAACGCGTCCAACCATCAGCATGCTGAATCCGGTGGAGACAGAACAAACTAATGACCCTATCGTAAAGGCACTCATTGCAAGGATTAATAGTTTCCTTGTACCAAGCTTGCTGATTAAAAACGGAGTAATTGGAATGAATATACCGTTTGTCAGCATATAGCCTGTTGTCAGCCACTGCACAGTGCTTGTTGATACATTCAAGTCGTTCATAATATGCGGGATGGCAACATTCAATAATGTTTGGTTCAAAATCGCAACGAATGCGCCGAGCATAACTGCAGCAATAATTTTGCCTTTACTGCCTTCAAAATCAACCTTCGCTTTTTCTTTTACTGTTTTTTCTACTTCAGGTATTTCTTCTTCGCCAGGTTTTTCGGCATCATCTACATCTACGACATACTCTAGGCTTGGCTCTGTAATCGCAGATTTTGCTAATGTATCATTTATGGCATCATCCATCGGACTCTCTTCAGCGATGGAGCTGGTTTGCGATGTTTCTTTATTAAGGATTGGTTCATCTTTTTCATAATTTTTTGCCGGTTTTGGCTTCCTGCTTTGTTTCCTAATCAGGTAATTGATGGTGAGGAGCAATATAATGCTGATCACTGCATAACTTGCGATATATATCGTCATCGTCATCACCTACTTATGAATTCGCACAGTTACATTCATACCAGGTACTAAATCTAAACCACCATAGTTATCAATCGAGATTTTTACAGGAATGACTTGCGTTTCTTTTGTGTAGTCGCCTGAAGAATTGCTGCTAGGAAGCAAAGAGAATGTGCTTGATGTTGCTAAGCCTAAAGAATCGACTTTACCAGTAAGAGTTGTATCTGGATATGCATCTACATAAAGATCGACATCTTGACCGACCTTTACATCATTTAAGTCCGTTTCATCAACATTTGCTGTAACCCAAAGATTGTTCATATCATATGCTTTAGCAAGAGAAGTACCTGCTGCTACGAATGAGTTTTCTACTGCTGAAGATTGGACAACCGTGCTGTTAGCAGGAACGTTTACATTGATTTTTGAAGTTCCAGTTTCTGTTGTTACTTCAACTGTACCGATTTTTTCGTTTTTGCCGAATTTTTCTCCGACATCACCGCTCCAGTTCGTTAATTTACCTGTTGCAGGGGAAGCAATGCTTACTTGCTGTCCAGCGATTTGGGCATTATCTGTTGAGATATACGAAACTGATTTGTCATAGAAATAATAGCCGGTAAAACCGCCGCCTACTAAGACAACTAGTAGGATGATGTTAATAAGTATCATGCGTCTTGCATTCATTCTTGAAAGTCCTCCTTAGAATTGAGAATCGTTAAGATTTTGTTGTTTAATTCAAGCAGTTTTTGTATATCTTCGTCTGGGAATTGCATTATTTCTTTTATTTTGCGGGCAACGACAGAGTCAGAATGCATCAGTGCTTCTAATTTTTCATTTCCTAGCTTTGTCAGATGTAGATTGACAGCTCTTCTGTCGGTTGTTTGAGTTGTCCGTTCAATCATATCCTGCTGCACAAGGCGGTCAATCACACCGCTGACAGTACTTTTTGTCAGACGTAATTTGTCTGCAAGCTCGCCTAAGCTTATATTCGGCTGAAATGAAACCCGATATAAAGCTTTTAGCTGAACAGCAGTCAAACCCATCCGGTCTGCATCTTCCTTTAGGAGCTGATAGTAAGCCTTGCTTATTCTTGCGTACGATCGAATCAGCTCATTGTTTAAAGCTTCTTTCACGCCATGCCTCCTTTTCCCTTATGAAATAAACTACCCAACCAGACATAAAAAATGCTGGAATTAATACCTTGTCAAAAATAGTTCGTATACGAACTATATCGCAAGAGCTATCTTCGCATAATTAATTAGGAGTATCATTAAAAGAAGTTAAAAAAATGATGAGAAAATAATGAGTGGAAAGTAGCTATATTAAAATAGAAGGAAAGCGGTTTATTAAACAGAGGAAAGACCCTTTTCAAAGGAAAAGGGCCATAGAAATCAACTGTTTAAATCATATAATCCTGGGCTGTGCTCATTTGGCATATCAGGAAGTTCAGGGACAGGATAGCCTTGAGGAGGCTCAACGACTTTAAGCTCTCCTTTATTTCTGCTTGGTGACTCACCTTGGAAAATCTCGCCGATTCTAGTGTCATCAAGACGGAAGTTGAATTGAGCATTATGGAAGCCTAAGTCTACATACTTGCGGCATTCAGGGTACTTATTGATGTCATAGTTTGGAACTGGGAATAGTTTTGCCCAGTTTACGCCTAATGTTTCAAGTGCTTTGGCGAAGGCATTTTGGTGTGCGTTGTCACGAACAATTAAAAATGCCAAAGTTTCACGGAATGTTTTGTTTGAGCTCATTTCATATAAACGTGATTTTTGCAAAACACCTGTTGACTCAAGAACTAAGTTATCAAGAAGATCAGCAACTAAGTTCCCGTGGCTGTATACATAGTTTCCTGTCCATGGGTTTCCACCGGCATCAACTGGCAGAGAAGCCTGTGCACCCATTATATAATGATGTGGGTTAACATTTTCTGTTGCAACATGAAGTGGTGCATTGCTTTCGCCAACAGAACCTACACCTATATCACCTGAACCATTGAGCAGCTGATTAATAGTTGTCTGAACGAGCTCCACATGGCTTAGCTCTTCAAGGAATACACCACGAATCAAGTCGCGATATTGTTTAGCTTTTCCACGGAAGTTAGCACTTTGGAAAGAGAACTGCATCATTGTTCTCATTTCTCCAAAACGCCCGCCTAATGCTTCTTGAAGGACTTTTGCTGCGGCTGGGTCTGGTTTATCAGGAACAATTACATTTATTAAATCTTCTTTATAGAAATACAAGATGATACCTCCAATGGTATTTTTTTAATTTTTATCATTTTTTATTGTTGATTAATTTTCTTTTTTTATTCCACCCTTTTTAGAAACGAACCAAAAAGGGGATAGTAAATATATAATGAACAATCGAAATTGTTAAAATATTTTTTTCGAAAATAATAGTTGATGAAAGAAATTTTTTTTCGTATAATAAGTACATAGGAAATGAAAACACTTACAAATAAACAACTTTGACTAGGAGGTACATCATATGGATGCCTACTTATTAATTATCACACTAGTTTCAATCGTCCTTGTTATATTAGGAGTTTCCCTGTTTAAATGGCATGCATTTATCAGCTTAACAGTTGCAAGCTTATTTCTAGCCATTTTCTCAGGACTATCTTGGGATAAAATTGTAAGCGCTTATGAGACGGGCGTAGGTGGCGTATTAGGTCATTTAGTCGGGATTTTGGCGCTTGGAACAATACTTGGAAAAATGCTGTCCGAATCTGGGGCAGGGCTGCAAATTGCAAACTTCTTTGTTAGAGTTTTTGGAGAAAAGAAACTGCCATGGGCAATGTTCTTCTCTGGGTTTATTATCGGAATTCCCGTTTTCTTTGAAGTTGGTATTTTAATACTGCTTCCACTTGTTATCTCTATACAGAAAGCAACAAAGAAAAACATTCTTTTGATTGCTTTGCCAGGTATTGCTGGTTTGTCAATCGTTCATGGTTTAGTGCCGCCGCATCCAGGTGCTATTGCGGCAATCGGAATCTTTGATGCAAATCTAGGAAAAGTATTGCTTTACTCACTTATCATTGCACTTCCAGCCGGGATTGTCGGCGGACCGCTGTTTGCTAAATATATTTATAAACGTGTTGTACCACAAGGCGAGCCAGAATTAGTTCGTGTGGAAGAAAAAGACGAAAAGGCACTGCCAAGTGTAGGTATTTCTTTCTTCTCTATCTTGCTGCCTGTTATTTTAATGATTATCGGAACTGCTGCACCATATATGAAATTCTTGCCTGGTGAAGTTCAAAAAGCACTAGCATTTATTGGAAGTCCATTGGTTTCACTGCTGCTTGCTGTATTCTTTGCATTCTATTTCCTTGGCTTCAAGCAGGGAATAGGCAAGGAAAAATTGAAAAAATTCACAGAGGACTGCATCTTGCCAGTCGGATCAATCGTGTTAATCATCGGTGCTGGCGGAGCATTTAAACAAGTGCTGATTGACAGTGGTGTTGGTACTACAATCGGTAATATGTCTGAAAGCTTATCTTTGTCTCCATTAGTTTTAGCCTTCATGATTGCAGGACTTATCCGAATTGCGACAGGGTCTGCGACAGTTGCTTTAACAACTGCAGCAGGAATTGTGTCTCCAATAATTGCAGGTATGTCTGGAGTTAATGTGGAATTGCTTGTATTAGCAACAGGAGCAGGTTCCTTAATGTTCTCTCATGTCAATGACGCTGGTTTCTGGATGGTGAAGGAATATTTAGGATTGTCAGTAGAGGAAACATTCAAAACTTGGACAGTTCTTGAGACGGTTCTTTCATTCGTTGCCTTTGCAGGAGTATTGATTTTGGATCTGTTTGTATAATAAATAAAGAAAAAGGGTGCCAACCTTGAAGCTATCAAGGTTGGCACCCTTTTTATGTTACATTCTCGTATCGGAGATAGCATTTCTGATTTTCTTTAGTGACTTATTGGCTGTATCTTTATTTAAAATCATCATATTAACATACAGAGCATCAATCAGGCTTAATTGAGCAATCCGGGAGGAAAGGGCCTCAGACCTGAATTCTGTTTCCTCTGAGCTTGTAAACAGTGCCACATCTGCATGTTGAGCGATTGGTGATTTTGGATATCCTGTAATGCTAATCGTTTTGGCGCCATTGGTTTTTGCTGTTTTTAAGATATTGATTGTATCTTTGTTCGTACCGGAATGGGAGATGACGACAGCTACATCACGATCAGAAAGCTGGGAGGCAGACATCAGCTGAAAATGTGAATCAATGAATGTAAACGCTTTTATTCCTGTGCGCACAAATTTATGAAATGCATCCATTGCAATGACTGCTGATCCTCCAGTTCCATAAAACTCTACACGCTGTGCTGCAAGCAAAAAATCTGCCGCTTTTTGTATGGACGAACCGTTTACCAGCTGCAAAGTATTTTCCAATGTGCGAATATTCGACATAAACACCTTTTCTGTCACTGTTTTCACATTATCCTGTTCATTTATCTCTTCATGGATATGCTGGATAGGCTCAATGATTTCAGATGCGAGCGCGATTTTCATCGCTTGATAGCCTTTAAAGCCAATTCGTTTGCAAAATCGAAATACAGTTGCATCTGCAACGTTTAAATCCTCTGCAAGCTCATTGATTGTACTGTGAATAATTTTTTCAGGGTTTTCTAATATATAATCTGCAATCTTTTTTTCTTTTTCACTTAGTCTTGCATAATAGGAGCGGATTTTTCCTAAGCAGTTTTGTGCCATATCATTTGATTCCTTTCGACATATTATAAGTATAGTATAGCATATTCAAAATTAGAAAAAATATTTTTTAATACGCTTTCATTAATGAAAAAAATTTCGTATAATAAAGATGAGAGAGAAAATTTTTTTCATGAGGGAGCGTTATAAAAATGAATATTGGATTAATAGGTCTAGGAAAAATGGGATTCAATTTAGCAGAGAATTTATTGGATCATAATTATAGTGTAACAGCTTTTGACGTAAATGTAAGCGCTGTAGAAAAAATTTCAGCAGCTGGTGCCCTTGGTGTAAAGACAATAGCAGATTTAGCTGCTAGTTTGCCAAGTCCGCGGGTGATTTGGGTAATGGTACCATCAGGAAAAATTACCGAGGATGTTATCTTAGAGCTTAGCGAGCAATTAGAAGAAGGGGATATTATCATAGAAGGTGGCAATTCCCATTATCAGGACACAAAAAGGAGAGCAGCTGAGCTGAAGACAAAAGGCATTCATTATCTTGATGTAGGCACTAGCGGGGGAACAAGTGGAGCTAGAAACGGTGCGTGCATGATGATTGGAGGAGACAAAGACGTCTTCACAAGTGTGGAAGGCCTTTTTAGAGATATTTGTGTGGAGAATGGTTATTTATATACAGGAGAAATTGGCAGCGGCCATTTCTTAAAAATGGTTCATAACGGAATTGAGTATGGAATGATGCAGTCAATTGCAGAGGGGTTTGAATTGCTTGAGAAAAGTGAATTCAACTTTGACCATGAGCAGGTTGCGAAAGTTTGGAATAATGGCTCTGTCATCCGCTCATGGCTGATGGAATTAACACAAAATGCCTTCTCGAAAGATCCAAAACTTGAAAGCATTAAAGGAGTAATGCATTCATCAGGAGAAGGAAAGTGGACACTGGAAACAGCACTTGATCTGCAAGTGGCGATGCCTGTGACTGCGATGTCGCTTATGATGCGCTACCGTTCGTTAGAGGAGGATACATTCACAGGAAAAGTCGTAGCTTCATTAAGAAATGAATTCGGAGGCCATAGTGTAGAGAAGAAGTAAAAAAAGCTGCAGCTAATTGCTGCAGCCTCTTTTTATTTAACCCACTTGCGCTGGAAGTCAGCGATATACTCATACTCATTATTAAGCAATCTGGAGATACGGATAAAGATTGGTGTTAAATCTTCATAGATGACAACATTCTCTTTGATAGGCTTATGAGCATGTGTGCTGCCGACAAGCTCTTTCATAATGCTGAAATCTTCAATTTCTCCAAGTCCATACATGCCGAGAACGACTGCACCAAGGCAAGAGCTTTCAAAGCTTTCAGGGACTGTCACTTCCTGATTAAAGATGTCAGCCATCATTTGCCTCCAAAGCTCAGACCGGGCAAAACCGCCAGTAGCCTGGATTTGCTTCGGCTCACCGATTACCTCCTGCAAAGCAAGCATTACTGTATACAGATTTAATATAACGCCTTCAAGCACAGCTCTCACCATATGTTCTTTCTTATGGTGAAGACCAAGTCCAAAGAAGGAGCCTCTTGCGTTCGAATTCCAAAGCGGAGCTCGTTCCCCTGCTAAATATGGATGAAACAGAAGTCCGTCTGCTCCAGGAAGAACGCGGGAAGCAATCTTCGTTAACACTTCATACGGATCAATGCCTAGACGCTTTGCAGTCTCCACTTCTGATGAAGCCAGTTCATCACGAACCCATCTGAACGTCATTCCGCCGTTATTGACAGGACCGCCGACTACCCAATGGTTTTCTGTGAGGCAGTAGCAGAAAGTCCGCCCTTTTGGATCTGTCACAGGTTTATCTGTTACAGTTCGGATTGCACCGCTCGTGCCGATTGTGACAGCTACCACACCAGGATCAATAGCATTTACACCTAGATTGGATAGAACTCCGTCATTGGCTCCAACGATAAAAGGAACTTCTTGAGAGAGACCGAGCTCTAAAGCAAGCTCTTCCTTGAGACCTGTGACAGCGTGTGTTGTCGGAACAGGTAAAGGCAAATGGTCTGGAGTTATTCCAGCAATTTCAAGTGCTTCTTTATCCCAGTCAAGCTGTTCTAGGTTAAACAAACCTGTAGCAGAAGCAATGGAATAATCGACAATGAATTCTCCAAAGAAATGATGAAAGATATATTCCTTTATACCAATAAATTTAGCAGTTTTTGTGAAGATCTCCGGATGATCAGCTCTAAGCCAAGCGATTTTTGCAAGAGGAGACATCGGATGGATTGGAGTGCCTGTGCGCTTGTATATTTCCATCCCATTTAAGTCATTCTTAATTTTATCTGCCCATTCAGCTGAACGGCTGTCTGCCCACGTGATGCATTTAGTCAGGGGTTTGTTTTTATCATCGAGAGCAATTATACTGTGCATCGCAGCACTGAAGGAAACAAGCTTTAATTTCTCCAGCTCGACATTACCTTTTTTCAATGTAGTCTTGATTGCTTCTTTCGCAGCAGAAAGTATTTCATCAGGGTCTTGCTCGGCAATGGCAGGTGCAGGGCTGTAAAGCGGGTATTCAACATGATGCATGCTGATTACCTTGCCAGCTTCGCCGAATAATACAGCTTTTGTGCTTGTCGTTCCAATATCAACACCTAAATAGAAGGAATCCTTAAACATTACGAAATCTCCTTTATCATAAAATCCTTAAATATAAATTAAGAGTAAACGGTAACAAAAAAAATTTCTAGAAAACATAAACTTGTTAGAAAAATTTTTTCTTCTCTTTTATTTTAAAGCATCTTTTTTATTTTTGGAACTGTTTTCATTAAAAGAATAAAAGAAACAGGACAAGAAATCAAACATCACGGCGACAAATATCCCTTCGTAACTCGAATTATAGGGAAATTTTTGTAAGGGATATTCTTGAAAAAGCGGAAGCGGGCACTTAGACTAAAACTTGTAATTGGTAGCGGTTACATATTGCGCTATTAGGAATGATCCCCGTCTGACATCATAGAAATACAAAATTTTTTCTTTAAGTTTGTAAGCGGTTGCAAGTTTGTCTGATGTTTTAAAGAGATGAACGTGTTAGACTCTGAGTTTATTTAAGGGAGTGGGGTCCTCTTAGATAGTCAGAAATCAAACAGAGAAAAGAGGGGAAGAAACATGAAAAAAAGCAAGCTGATTTTGTTAACAATCGTCATGATTTTAGTGCTTGTGCCAATACTGCAAGCCTGCAGTTCCAAATCAGGCACTTCGGGGTCAGACGATACAGTCCAGCTCACCTTCTCAGCATGGGGAAATCCAGCTGAAATAAAGGTGTATCAAAAAGCGGTCGATGGATTCATGAAAGAAAATCCAAATATTAAAGTGAAGTTAGTACCAATCCCAAGTGATGGGTATATTCAAAAGCTGCAAACACAGCTGCAAGGAAGCCAAGCACCAGATGTATTCTATGTCGGTGACGGTGATATTTCCAAAATTATTGAAACAGGCAAGCTTGCACCGCTCGGTGAATTTATGAACAGCTCGGAAAGCTATGCAAAACCAGATGAATTTGCAGAAGGGTTATGGGGAGCGGCTAAAAAAGACAATGAGATTTACGGCATCACAGTCGATTGCAATCCGATGCTTATATATTACAATAAAAAGCTGTTTTCAGAGCTTGGAATTAAGTCTCCTCAGGACTATTATGACGAAGGCAAATGGAATTTCGAAGCGATGAAGGAAGTGACTGATGCCCTGCGTGACGGCGGCAAATACGGATTAATTGTTGATAACTCATGGAATACTCTTTTCAGCTGGATTTGGGCTAACGGCGGGGAAATTTACAACAAAGAGACTGGCGAATTCATTCTCGATCAAAATGAAAAAGGAATTGGCGCAATGAGTTTCTTGGAGCAAATGATTAAAGGAAAGAACTTCACTTATTCAGGATCTCTGCCGAAAGGTCAAGGCTCTGAGGCGATGTTTATGTCAGGGCAAGTTGGCATGGTTACTGCAGGCAGATGGTTCACACCACTTTTCCATGAAAATAAATCATTAGAATGGGATTATATTTCATGGCCATCTAATACAGAAAATAAGCAAGAGCCTGTTGCCATTCCGACTGCATATCTAGCTGCTAATAAAGATTCAAAAAATAAAGAGGCGGCGATGAAATTTGTTTCTTACTACACATCTAAGGTAGGGCAAGAGCAGCGTCTTAACGGTATCGGAAATGCAATTCCTTCTATCAATGGTATTGATGAAGCAATTACTAGCTCCAATGTTCCAGAGCATGTCAACTATATTATTGAAGCAAGGGAAAAAGGCTATGCAAACGCAATTCAATCCACCATTCCTGGGTTGGATAAGGAAGTCAATGACATAATGGACTTGATGTATCTTGGCAAAGATGATGCCCAGACAACAGTAGATAAACTGACGAAAAAAGCGAAAGAAATGATTGAAGAACATAAAGCGGAATAAAAAAGTAAATGGAGGAAGGGGAAGGAATTCCTTTCCCCCTTCTATTTTAAAAAAAGTGGGTGAACGCTGATGAGAGGCCGACAAAATCTTTGGGGATATGCATTTTTAGCTCCGCAATTAATCGGATTAATACTATTTTCATTGATTCCAGTTATCTTCACATTAACATTGAGCTTTATGAAATGGGACGGGTTTGGCGCTAAAGAATTTATTGGGTTAGCTAACTATATCGATCAATTTCAAGATGCCGACTTTTGGAAGGCCTTAGGAAATACGGTTTATTATACAATTTTAGTCATTCCTGTCAGTATCGCTTTGTCATTAGCGGTTGCAATTGCTCTCAATAAAATTAAGGGCAAAAATTTCTACAGACTTTTTTATTTTATGCCTGTTGTTACAAGCTCTGTTTCTATCGGGGTTATCTGGATGTGGATTTTAAATGGAGACTTCGGCATATTAAATCAAATTCTAGCAAACTTTGGAATTAAAGGACCAATGTGGCTGACAGACACAAACTGGGTCATGCCATCGATTGCTATTCTAAGTATCTGGTGGGGACTAGGACATAATATGGTTATTTTTTTGGCAGGCCTGCAGGGGATTTCTAAATCCTATTATGAGGCGGCAGAAATAGACGGAGCAACAAAGTGGCAAAAGCTTCGCCATATTACCTTGCCTCTGCTATCACCAACGACCTTCTTCATTGCTATAATGGCAATTATTTCTTCTTTCCAAGTTTTTGATCAGGCTTATGTTATGACAAGCGGAGGACCTGCTAAATCGAGCTACACGTTTGTGTATCATATTTACGAAGCCGCCTTTGTTGATTTCAAAATGGGTATCAGCTCGGCAGCAGCAATGGTATTGTTTGTCATCATACTCGCATTTACGCTAATCCAATTCAAAATGTCGAAAAGGTGGGTGCATTATGAAGATCAATGACGTACCGGTTAATACAGCCCCCAAGCCTGTGGTTCCATTGCCAACAAAGAAAAAAATCTCTGTTCTGCGCATATTGCTCCATCTTGTCCTAATTGCTGGTGCCTTTTTGATGGTTGCACCTTTCCTTTGGACAATAAGCAGCTCACTGAAAGATATGTCGCAAATTTTCCTTGTGCCGCCGAAATGGTTCCCTAATCCTATTAATTTCCAAAACTATCCCAATTCCTTAACAGCCATGCCATTTGCAAAAGCTTATTTTAACAGCTTCTATATAACAGCAGTTGTTGTGCTTTTAAACTTGCTGACTTGTTCCATGGCTGCATTTGCTTTCGCAAAAATGCGCTTTTGCGGTTCCAATCTGCTGTTCATTATGTTCTTGGCAACAATGATGATACCGAAGCAAGTGACGATGGTGCCATTGTACTTAATTATGGATGCCTTTGGCTGGATTGATACACATCTATCCTTAATTGTTCCAGCTGGCTTGTTTAATGCATTCGGGGTGTTTTTATTGCGGCAGTTTATTAGAGGGATACCGAATGAACAAATCGAGGCAGCTGTATTAGATGGGGCAAACCCAATTCGGATTTATCGAAGCATCATACTGCCATTGATCAAACCAGCACTTGCTGCCTTCGGAATATTTGCCTTTATGGGAATATGGAACAGTTTTTTAGAGCCGCTGATTTATTTAACTTCACCAGAAAACTTCACTGTTCCGCTGCTCTTGAATACCTTTAAAGGCTTATATTTTACAGACTGGTCCTTGATGATGGCTGGAACGACCATTTCCATTATTCCAGTTATTATTGTCTATATTTTTGCCCAAAAACAAATTATTGAAGGCATCGCCTTAACGGGCTCTAAAGGCTAAAGTCATTGATGGTTAGAACTATCCTTAATGAGGTGATCTTATTAACAAGCTGATGAATGCGTGCACATGGATATACCGCCTGCTGTATGCTAATCTTCTCTGGCTGCTGTTTACAGCCGCAGGACTTGTCCTGTTTGGAATTTTTCCTGCAACTGCAGCCATGTTTTCTTTAACGAAACAATGGCTCGAGGGAGCGGGAGATGACCATATGTTCCGAGAGTTTATGCTAAAGTTCAAAGCGTATTTCATCCAGGCAAATATTTTAGGGGCAATCGTTCTATTTACTGGTATCTTGCTGTATGTTGATTTCCAGTTTTTTTTACAAGCAGAGAGTACTATTTTTGTAGTTTTCAGATATACTCTACTGACTATTGCATTTGTTTATATCATTATGCTTCCATACTTATTTCCTCTATTAGTGGAAAAGAAACAAACTATAAGGGAAGTGCTGAAAAGTATGCTGTTTATGAGCATTACCCGGATTGCACACAGCGCAATTATGGTGATCGGCACTATCACGATTTTTGCTGTTTTCAGCCGATTCGCCGGCTTCTTCTTGTTATTCCTAGGAAGCACGATAGCGCTGTGGCTGACTTGGAATGTTAATACAGCATACAGGAACATACTGCGTAAACAAGCATAGCGGTTTTATAGAAGAATAGAGGGGAGAAAAACATATGTCCAAAATTACTTTCATCGGAGCAGGAAGCACTGTGTTTGCAAAAAATGTACTAGGAGACTGCATGATGGTCCCTGCACTGGAAGGTTTTGAGTTTGCTCTGTTTGATATTGATGAAGGCCGCTTGAAGGATTCGGAAAATATGCTGAACAATTTGCGTAACAACTATAATTGCTCTATTACGATAAAAGCTTATTCCAATCGGAAGGAAGCATTAAGAGGAGCAAAATATGTCATAAATGCCATCCAAGTTGGCGGGTATAAGCCTAGCACAGTTATCGACTTTGAGATTCCGAAAAAATACGGTCTGCGTCAAACAATTGCAGATACTGTTGGAGTTGGCGGTATTTTCCGCAGTTTACGGACTATTCCTGTCATGCTTGAGTTTGCGAAGGATATGGAAGAAGTTTGTCCTGATGCCTTGTTTTTGAATTATACAAACCCAATGGCAGCACTTACTGGTGCGATGCTCCGTTATACGAATGTTAAGACAGTCGGACTGTGTCACAGTGTTCAAGTTTGTACATCCCATCTTTTAAAGTCTTTAGGGATAAAAGCCAGTAATGTAGAGGAGAAGATTGCCGGGATTAATCATATGGCATGGCTTTTGGAAGTAAAAGCAGACGGGCAGGACTTATATCCAGAAATAAAGAGGCGCGCGAGAGAAAAGCAATTGCAAAAGCATTCGGACATGGTCCGGTTTGAATTGATGGAGAGATTTGGTTTTTATGTGACTGAATCATCAGAGCATAATGCTGAATATCATCCATATTTCATTAAGAAGCGCTATCCTGAATTAATTGACCGCTTTCAAATTCCGTTGGATGAATATCCGCGCCGCTGTGTTCAGCAAATCGAAAACTGGGAAAAAATGCGCAAGGAGCTTGTACATAACAGCAATCTAACACATGTGCGCTCCCACGAATATGGTTCAAGAATTATCGAAGCGATGGAAACAAACATCCCTTTCAAATTTGGAGGCAATGTTTTAAACACAGGCGGCTTAATCAGCAACCTGCCTGAAAAGGCATGTGTCGAGGTGCCGTGCCTTGTTGATCGCAACGGGATATTGCCATGCTATATAGGCGAGCTTCCAGAGCAGCTAGCTGCATTAAACAGAACTAATATCAATACACAGCTGCTGACAATTGAAGCTGCTGTCACCCGGAAAAAAGAATATATTTATCAAGCAGCCCTGCTGGACCCTCATACTGCAGCTGAACTGTCTATTGATGATATTGTTGCCATGTGTGATGATTTAATTGAAGCACATGGAAGCTGGCTGCCGAATTACGAATGAAAAATGGATGCATCTATTATGGATGCATCCTGTTTTTTCTTTATTTAATTTTCAAAGCAAGATTTTGATTAACAGTACAATAGAAATGACAGTTTTTACTCTGCTGTTTCTTTAAGCTTTCTATAGATGCCGGGATATGCAATTGCACCTTTTGATAGTCATTGTAGCGTAAATAAAGATTGTACACTGATTTTGGAAGAGCGCTTAGCCACTCGAGCGGTATGGCTATTATTCCTTCACCATTTTCATCGACGGATGCAGGAAGGCTGAATTCTGATGCTGCGGACTGCCTGTCCCGTAAAAGAAGTTCTTGGATCGCTGCATCAACACCTGTTGCCTTCAAATGAAGGCTAATATGGTCCGTGTTAGGGGTGCAGTTGGCAAGCTCTGCATGAGCTGGAAGCTCGATATATTTATAGGGCTCTGCTAATGGTGACACCATAAAGACTTGATCATCTTTAAAATGAAAGTTCTTTATTTTTGTATTCGCATGCCAGCGGGTGAGTTCTTCCACTTCCTTATAGCAACCGTTTTTAAAAAGCTGATAGCATGCTTTGTTAATAGGCTTAAAGAAATGATCGCTAATGTCATAATCTAAACTCTTAGCTGTCCTTAATGTTTTTTTCATTGTCCATACATAGGCTTTCCTTTTCAAATAGTCATTTGCTTTATGCTTTACTGAAGATTTTTCACTTCGCAAAGTATGGTAACGGTTGATAAAGCCGGTAAAGCAGTCAAATTCATATAATCTGTTCAGTATCATCTTTTTTATAACAGGATCAAGTTCTTTGCCCTTAAAGTAGTGAATCACCTTTTGATTACATTTCATCTTATGTAGGACATTCGTTCTTGAAGTTAAGGAATCTTTATTTTCGTTTTGTCTGTTTAAATAGTAAATGACATCTTTTGTTGTTGAGATGGATTTACAGCATGCGAGCACATCCATAAAAAATTGCTTATCTTCGGCAAATTTCATGGCAGGAAACTTTAGGCCATTTTCTTTAATAATGCTCGTTTTCATCATTCTTGCTCGTGGTCCTAAGTGATGAAAGATATGGGGGATAGAAACTGGCGGAACATTCCTTCGCTCTGTGCTTGATTCATGCTCTCCCACGATTGCTGTACCGTCTGTCCGTATTTTCACAGTTTTACCCACGATATAATCATCATTTGTTTCTTTAAGCACATTATAAAGCTTTTCAAGCCCGGATAATTCAAACCAGTCATCTGCATCAAGGAATGAAATATAGGGAGCCTTAGCAAGCTTTATACCTAAGTTTCTTGGGTAGGCAGGTGTCCCTGTATTCTTCTTTAGGAATGCTAGCTTAATATTTGGATGTTTCTTGCTGTACTCAAGCAGAATGGAGCGGGTATTATCTGTTGAACCGTCATCCACGAGGATGTATTCAATTTTTTCTCCTAATGTTTGATTCAAAACAGAATCGATTGTTTTTTTTATAGTGGCATCATTGTTGTATACAGGTGTAACCACCGTTACAATGGGGGCTGCAGTCTGGTTGGGATGCTGGAAAAGCTCATAATCGCTGGCAGTTTTAGTTTTCGGCCGAAAAAAGAGTAGATTCATCTATCATCCAAACTTTCTTTAATGTATTTATTTGAAGCTATTAGTTAAACTAGTGCTATCACCATTATGAAATATTTAGTATAAAACTATACATTTTTCACGAAATTATGCTAGTTTTAGAAATAAAATCCAAGGGAAAGGGGAGAATAAAATAGAAGTATTGACAATATAAAGGGCAGTCATTTATAATCTGCTTGTAAGCGGTTTCGATTGATCGCTAAAAAAATAGGTCAGATAATCTCACAAAAACCAAGCATTATTTTTAATATTTGCTAGAATTGGTTTATATTGAATTAACTGGTCTAGACATCTAGTTATATAGTTGATAAATCATTTTCAGTTAGAAGGGATCATGTTATGACAATGAAGGAACAAGGTGAGCTTTTGCTTCTTAAAGACTTAACCATTTACACAGAAGAGGGAGTGCTCTCAGATGGTTATTTGCTTATGGAGAAAGGAAGGATTCATTCTTACGGAAAATTAGCGGAGCTTGAGAAGACAGAGAACGTGCAAACAATATCATTCCCTAAAGGAAGCAAGCTTATTCCAGGGATGATTGACATTCATATTCATGGGGCGAAAAATGCCGATGCGATGGATGGTTCACACGATGGACTAAAGACGATCGCCGAAATCCTGCCATATGAGGGAACAACAAGCTTTTTAGCGACAACGATGACACAAGGGCAGGAAGAAATTGAATCTGCGCTTACGTGCATTTCGGCATTTATAGAAACAGACAACAAACCAGGCCAGGCAGAAATTCTGGGCGTTCATTTAGAAGGACCATTTATTAATGAAAAGAGAGCAGGAGCACAGCCGCTCGATGCAATTAAAACGGCAGATATTGAGCTTTTCCAAAGATGGAATCAACTGGCTGGTAACCAGATTCGACTGGTTACATTAGCGCCTGAGAAGGAGAATGGGCTAAAGCTTGCAGCTTACTTAAAAGAGAATGGTATTGTCGCGTCAATGGGACACACAGATGCTGTTTATGAGGAAGTAGTTGAAGCCGTACAAGCAGGAATGAATCATGTTACACATCTATATAATGGCATGAGAGGTTTCCATCATAGAGACCCAGGCACAGCTGGAGCTGTCCTCCTTCATGATGAGTTAACAGCAGAGATGATTGTAGATGGAGTTCATATCCATCCAGAAATCGTCAAACTGACCTATAAACAAAAGGGGAAGGATAAAATCATTCTGATAACAGACAGCATGAGAGCAAAATGGCTTGAAGATGGTGTTTCCTCACTAGGCGGTCAGAAAGTAATTGTAAAAGACGGCAAAGCGTTGCTCGAAAATGGGGCTCTTGCTGGAAGCACTTTAAAGATGAATGATGCACTCACCAATATGATGGCTTTTACAGGCTGTTCGTTAGAGGATGTCATCACAATGGGTGCTTATAATCCAGCTAAACAAATTGGCGTTTTAGATAGAAAAGGCAGTATTAAAACAGGCAAGGATGCAGATTTAGTCGTACTAGATGACAACAATAAAGTAATCTTAACCATTTGCAGAGGAATAATCGCAGCAAAATCCGGAGGTGCAGAATAATGAAATGGATCGAAGTAGATAACTATGAAAAAATGAGTGCGCAGGCAGCAGATGCCATCATCAGACTTGTGAAGGAAAAGCCTGATGCTATTCTTGGTTTGGCAACTGGCGGAACACCTGCTGGGACATATAAACGTCTTGCAGAAGACTTTAAGCAAAACAAAACATCCTATGAAAACATCAAAACTGTTAACTTAGACGAATATGTGGGCTTAGAGGCAAATAGTGAACAAAGCTATTCCTATTATATGGATAAGCATCTGTTTGATCATATTGACATTAAAAGAGAAAATGTTCATCTTCCAAAGGCGGAAACACCGCCATATGAACAAGATGCCGCAGAATATGAGGAGCTGATCGACAAATTAGGAGGAGTGGACTTACAAATTCTTGGTATTGGCGAAAATGGCCATATTGGCTTCAATGAGCCGGGCACATCATTTACCTCGAAGACAAGTGTTGTCGAATTGGATGAGTCAACAAGAGAGGCAAATGCAAGATACTTTGAAAATCGCGATGACGTACCGACACATGCGATTTCTATGGGGATCTCTACCATCATGAAAAGCAGAAAAATTATTTTGCTCGCTTCAGGCAGCAAAAAAGCGCCGATCTTATATAATCTTTTCCAAACAGAGGTGACAGAAGATATTCCTGCATCTATTCTGAAGCAGCATCCAGATGTAACAATAATTGCAGACAGTGAAGCTTTGGCAATTTTGAAGGATAAAGAAGGAAGTGTGTATCGTTGATTATTAAGGATTCCCATATTCCAATCTATTTTCAGCTGGAAACGGAAATAAAGGAGCTTGTAAAGGGCTTAAATCCTGGGGACCCAATTAGTTCTGAAAGAGAATTTGCAGAGAAATATGACATCAGCAGAATGACTGTCCGTCAAGCTATCAATAATCTTGTCAATGAAGGTATTTTAGTTAGAAAGAGAGGCAAAGGAACCTTCGTTGCAGCACAGAAGGTAGAGCAGCCTCTTTCCGGCTTGACGAGTTTTTCAGAGGATATGCGTTCAAGGGGGATGAAGCCGCAGACGAAAATCCTTTCTTTTCAACAAATCAGTTCTGACAAAAATATTGCTGCAAAGCTGAAAATAGAAGAAAACATGCCGGTATATGAAGTGAGCCGTCTAAGGCTAGCAGATGAAAGTCCAATGGCGCTGGAGGTTTCTTATTTACCGGCCCATATTATCACTGACCTGACCGAAAAAACCATTCACGCCTCCCTTTATGATTATATTGAAAAGGAGCTGCAGCTTACAATCAGCCATGCATCACAAACGCTGGAGTCATCCCTTGCTCAAGGAAATGAATGCAATTTATTAAAAATTGAGGAAGGCGATCCTGTGCTGCTTATTGAACGCTACAGCTATTTGGAAAATGGAGCGGCCTTTGAGTATGTTAAATCCATTTACAGAGGAGACCGCTATAAATTTGTCATCGATATGAAGAGGTGAAAATATGAGCGAATTAAGAGGAACAGAGCAGCGCAATCCACACAGTCTTCATTTAGATGAATGGTCAACACTAGAGATTGTTCAATTTATGAACAAGGAGGATGAAGGAGTTGCTCAGGCAGTCCGTGGAGCACTGGCAGAAATTAGCCTTGCCGTCGATGGGATTGCTGACAGATGGAAGCGCGGCGGCAGATGCTTTGTTGTTGGGGCAGGGACGAGTGGCAGACTGGCGGTAGTTGATGCAGTAGAGCTAGTTCCGACGTTTTCAATCGCGCAAAACAGATGGGTGCCTCTCCTTGCTGGCGGATATGAAGCAATGTGGAATTCCCTTGAAGAAACAGAGGATGATGATAACTGGATTATTGCTGCACTGAACAGCCACTCTCTTGCAAAGGACGATGTGGTGATAGGGGTAACAGCCAGCGGGTCAACACCTTTCGTTCTCGCTGCTGCAAAACTTGCAGCTCAAGTCGGTGCGATGACAATTGGAATCAGCAACAACGAACAAACTGTTTTATCCTCTATATGCGAAATCGGGATCGAGGCGCCAACAGGACCTGAAGTGATTAGGGGATCAACAAGGCTGAAGGCAGGCACAGCTCAAAAAATGATTTTGAATATGCTGTCAACAGCAACGATGACAAAGCTCGGCAAAGTATATCAAAATGAAATGGCAGACATGAAACTGATTAACAAAAAGCTTGTGGACAGAGCTGTGCAGATGCTGATTAACATAACAGATACAACAGAGGAAGAGGCGCGGGCTGCTCTTATGAGTGCAGACCTTAACTTGAAATCAGCAGCATTTTTGATTCTGACAGGTGCAGCAGCTGAGGAAGCAGCGGAATTCTTAACACAATCAGAGGGGCATTTAAAAAAAGCGATTCAGCTTTATTTCCAGGACGTAAAGGAGGGGAGGGCTTAAACGAACAAAGAAGATTAATCTAAGCTATTATATATAATTTTTTTACTTTGAAAAACTAAAGGGGTAATAGTATGAAAGCTTATTTGCAAAAACTTGGTCGAGCTTTAATGCTGCCTGTAGCTGTATTGCCAGCGGCAGCGATTTTAATGGGGATAGGTTATGCAATCGACCCTTCTGGATGGGGAGCAGACAGTCCAACAGCAGCTTTTCTAATAAAGGCTGGTTCTTCCATTCTTGACAATATTCCATATTTATTTGCAGTTGGGGTTGCATTAGGATTATCTAAGGATAAGGATGGATCTGCTGCGTTAAGCGGTTTAGTAGCATTTCTAGTTATTAAGACATTGTTATCCACAAATTCCGTTGCGATGCTTCAAGGAGTTAATCCAGAAGATGTGAATATTGCCTTTACAAAAATTGAAAATGCCTTTATTGGGATGCTTTCTGGTATAGTCGCATCGATTATGTATAATCGCTTCAGCAAAACACAGCTTCCAGCCGCATTTGCATTTTTCAGCGGCAAAAGGCTTGTTCCAATTCTAAGTGCTGTCAGTATGCTTGTAGTTGCTGTTATCTTATTATTCTTATGGCCGGCTATCTACAGCGGATTAGTATCATTTGGAACACAAATCAGTAAGCTAGGAGCAATCGGAGCAGGTTTATATGGTTTCTTCAACAGACTGCTTATCCCGACAGGTCTCCATCATGCGCTGAATGCCGTATTCTGGTTTGATTTAGCAGGTATTAATGATATCGGGAACTTCTGGGCTGGCAAAGGGGAAAAAGGTGTGACCGGTATGTATCAAGCAGGCTTCTTCCCTGTTATGATGTTCGGATTGCCAGCAGCTGCTTTGGCG
Source organism: Niallia sp. MER 6 (assembly GCF_023714395.1). Lineage (NCBI taxonomy): Bacteria > Bacillati > Bacillota > Bacilli > Caryophanales > Bacillaceae > Niallia > Niallia sp. MER 6. Next base: position 321,237 of record NZ_JAMAUK010000004.1, read on the forward strand.
ATGTACCATACAGCTAAGACGAAAAGAAAGAAGCAAGTCGCATCCCTTATGCTTGCAGCAGGAATTGCGGCATTCGTAACAGGTGTAACAGAGCCAATTGAATTTGCCTTTATGTTTGCAGCACCTGGATTGTATTTAGTTCATGCCGTGCTTACTGGTTTCTCACTGGCAATCGCGTCCTTCTTCCATTGGACGGCCGGGTTCTCCTTCAGCGGTGGCTTAATTGATTTTATTTTAAGCTCACGGCTGCCTTTGGCAAACCAGCCGTATATGCTGATTGTTCAAGGGTTGGTTTTCGCCGTTATTTATTATACGCTGTTCCGCTTTTTAATCACGAAGTTTAACTTGACGACACCAGGACGTGAGGAAGAGACTGCTGAAGAAGCAGCGGTAACAACACAGACTGGTGATAACAAATTTGCTGCAATGGCTTCACAAATATACGAAGGTTTAGGCGGAGATGAAAATGTCGCTTCTGTCGATAACTGTGTAACAAGATTAAGAATTGAAGTGAAAGACATGAATGCAGTAAATCAGAATAAAATCAAAGCGACGGGAGTGCCGGGAATTAATATCGTCGGCCCAACTAGCATTCAAGTCATTGTCGGCACACAAGTGCAGTTTGTTGCAGATGAAATAGAGAAAATCAGACACGAAGACTAACAGCTGTCTCTTAAAATACGAACAAATCCCGATTAAAAGGTAATCGGGATTTGTTGTATGTTAATGGAGGCGTAACTCCTGTTATAAATAACCTTAAGAGTGATATTCACAAGAATTCTGCTCTTTTATTAAAAAAGTAATTTTCTAAATAATTTTATAATGATATGATATGTAACAAGATTAAAGAGATTTGGTTAAAGTGAAAACTGGTCAGATATTCTGACAAGTGTCTCGTTTTTTTACATGAAAAGAGGTAAACTAACGCGGAAGAGTGTTTTTTTTCTATTTAATAGGGAATGTTGTTTTTGGATATAGTTCGTATTTTGCTTGAATTTTATTACTTTAGAACTGTTTTTTTATAATTTTTTATTTAAAAAGCGCACATTTTGTTGTAAATAAATAAAAAGGTATGTATAATACAGGTATAAACAGTTTGGCAGGTGATTATCATAGATTCGAATGAAACGAAAAGATTACTTTCTCAAATCTATAATAAAGTATCAAAGGAATTGTTTGGTGCTGGTACCACATTGCTGAAAGTAACCATCGATCAAAACGTAATAACCTTGCAAGCCAAGCATCCGAGGGCTTCCCGATCAGCTGCACTGGAAGGGGAAGTGCCGAGCTTAAAGCTAGAGGTGGATTTCCATCTGTCTCTATTGTTTAAGAAAAAGTTCAGGCAGCAGCTTGAGGAACAAACAGGCTGGAATATTGAAGCTTTATTAAGAGATTACGATTCATTCACTCAATTTGCTTTTACAAATATCGTCTTAAATACTAAATAATGAGGATTTTTGCTTGGATTTATCTGAGTGAAACGCCAAAATATAAGACTAAGATAGTTTTCCCTTTGTTTATCAAAGAAAAGACAATCTTAAGTAGAAGAATGATTCTATTTAAGATTGTCTTTTTTTGTTTTGCTTCGCGCCTTTAAGGCGGGCAGGATAAAAAAAGGGAGTATTATACAGCATTTATTATAAAAAAATACCTAATAGAAATGAAAATGGAGGAGCATAAAAAATGAAAAAAATAGTTCAAGCATTTGCAGCATCATCTTTACTGTTATTGGCAGCTTGTGGTTCTAATGATTCAGGCAGCAACGAAGGAAAAGAGAAACTTGTTGTATCGACATGGGGCTTTAATGAAGACTTTTTCCGTGAAGAAATTTATAAGCCTTTTGAAGAGGAAAACAATGTAGAAATCGTTTTAGATACAGGCAATAATGCTGATCGTCTCAATAAAATCAAGCAAGGCAATTCAGATGTAGATGTTATTTTCTTATCAGACTACTATGCACAGCAAGGCATTCAAGATGGATTATTTGAGACGATTGACCGCGAGAATATTCCTAATGTTGACAAAATCTATGATGTAGCGAAAGCTCCGCTAGGGGAAGAATACGGACCAGCGTACACAATTGCTCAGTTTGGAATTGCTTATAACCCTGATGAGTCTCCAATTGAAATCACTTCTTGGAAGGATTTATGGAGTGCAGATTTAAAAGGGAAAATTACCATTCCAAGCATCACTTCTACAACAGGTCCGATGATGGTTGATTTAGCATCACAGGTGAGCGGTCAAGAAACATTTAACGAAGATGCAGCTTTCACATCCTTGAAAGAAATTATGCCAAGTGTTGTGAAGGAATACGGACAAACTTCTGAATATGTAAACATGTTTGCACAAGGCGAAATTGCAGCTGGACCAATTATGGAAATGTATTTTGCTGACTTGAAAGAAGCAGTTCCAAATGCAGAATTTGTAACACCGGCTGAAGGTGGTTATGCAGTAATGAACACAATGAATGTTATTAAAGGAACAGATCAAAAAGAGCTTTCTGAAAAATTCATCAACTACATTCTCGGTCAAGAAGCTCAAGAGAAATCAGCAAAAAATAAAGTGGATTCTCCTGTAAATATTGATGTTGAGCTGACAGAAGAGGAAGCTGAGGGACTAACATATGGAGAAGACTTGATTAACAGTCTTCACACAATGGATATGAAATTCGTTAATGAGAACTTGAGCAAGTGGATAGACCGCTGGAACCGTGAGCTTATTCAATAAGAGTAGGAGGAACTTGGAATGCCTGAAAAGCTGATACTTGATGTGGATACAGGGATTGATGACGCGATTGGCATTTTGCTCGCCGTTAAAAGCAAAAACTTTGACCTGTTAGGTATAACGACAGTGAGCGGAAACGTCTCCTTGAATACCGCGACTATTAATACATGCAAAATACTTGATTTGCTTGGTAGTACAGAAATACCGGTTGTTAAGGGAGCAGAGTCTCCCTTGTTTAGAAAGCCGGTTTTTGAACATCGTATTCATGGAGAAGATGGCCTTGGCGGAGCGTTAAAGGATATCCCTGTAAGCAATGAGATAAGCGATGGCTTTGCACCAGACTTCATAATCAATTCAATTTTAAGTTTTTCTGGAGAGGTTACCTTAATCTGTACCGGTCCTCTTACCAACTTGGCATTGGCTGTGAAAAAATGTCCTCAAATTACGAAGCATGTCAAAAAGGTGATTTTCATGGGCGGTGTAGTAAGAGGTGTCGGCAATATTACCCCAACAGCTGAGTTCAATGCTTATGTTGATCCAGAGGCTGCAAAGATTGTCCTTCAGGCTGGCTTTCCGTCCATTGTACAGGTTGGCTTGGATGTAACTAGAAAGGCATTGCTTACTAGAGATCATATTCAACAGTTGAAAGATGAAAAGCTTGCGAGCTATATAGATGAAAGCACAAGCGATTATCAGCAAAAGTACTACTCCCGCTATAATGTGCATGCATGTGCCATGCACGACCCGTTAGCGGTCGGAATTGCCATTAACAGCAAGCTGGTGGTAACAGAGAAGCATTATGTGGATGTGGAAACAAAGAGTGAATTATGCGATGGTCAGTTTGTGTGTGATTTCCAAAACCGCTTGAACAAGGAGCCTAATTTAGAGGTATGTCTTGAAGTGGATACGGAAGCCTTTTTTGAAATGTTTATTGAAACTTTAAATTCTAAAAACTAAACAGGGAGTGATGAGATGAAGAAAAGATATCTATACCTGTTGCTTCTACCAGGATTGCTGTTTTTAACTGTCTTTATGGTTATCCCAATCTTGTCGATGATTGGTACAACCTTTCATGATAATGGAACAATTAGTGTAAAAGGATATATCGATTTTTTTAAGGATGATTATTTCATCAAGATTTTACTGACTACCTTGCGTGTCAGCTTGTTGACGACGCTTATCTGTATCTTGATTGGCTTTCCGGTCTCTTATTATATTTCTAAACTTCAAGCTCGGAAAAAGGCAGTTTTCCTGCTGTTAACTATTTTTCCGTTGTTGACAAGCCCTGTTGTCCGCTCATTTAGCTGGATGATTATTATCGGGAAAAACGGAGTTCTGAACAAGATTTTACTAGGAGCCGGGCTTATCGACCAGCCGCTTGAAATTTTGTATACACCAACAGCTATTATTATTGGTTTAGTGCATTTATTCCTGCCTTTAGTAATTGTTACACTTGTTGGAGTAATGGAGAATATCGAAATGGATTTACTGCAGGCAGCAGAGAGTCTTGGGGCATCAAAACTCGGAGTCTTCTTGAAGATTGTTGTGCCGCTTTGTGTGCCAGGGCTGGTAATTGGCAGCATTCTCGTGTTTGTCGGCAGCTTTACAGCTTATACAACGCCAGCATTGCTAGGCGGAAAACAAAGGGTTATTTCGACGTTTTTATATCAAAATGCGATTACATTAAATGATTGGAAGCTAGCATCCATTGTAGCAACAATCATGATTGTCGTGACCTTTATTATTATTTCCATTATGAATGGAGTAGCAAAAAAACTTAATCCGAAGGGGTAGAGGTGTATGCAGGAAAAGAATAGAGGGTTGGCCCTGTTTACCTTCCTCGTTTTTGTTTTTTTACTAGGGCCTTTGCTTATTATATCAATTACTTCATTTGAGGGCGGAAGCATCTTGAAGTTCCCTCCTGAAGAGTATTCGTTTAAATGGTATGAAAATATTTTTCAAGTAGAAATGTTCTTGAGCACATTCAAGACATCTATCCTTGTTTCCATTGCCGGAAATATTTTAGCATTATTACTTGGCGTGCCAGCTGCATATGCGTTAAGCAGATTTGACTTTGCGGGTAAGGGAATTATCAATGGGATTTTTGTTTCGCCAATTCTTATTCCGGGAATTGTGTTAGGTTTTTCCTTCTTACGTTATATTGTGGTTGCATATGAGCTGCCGATCTATACTTCCCTATTTATCGGTCATACTGTCATCATGCTGCCGTTTGTTATTCGTGTTATCTCGTCAAGCTTAACAAACTTTGATTTTTCGATAGAGGAAGCTGCACTTAGTTTAGGAGCAAGCAGAATTGGCACCTTTTTCTCGATAGTTGTCCCGAATATAAAATCAGGCATAATTGCAGCTGTAATGATTGCCTTCTTAGAGTCATTCAATAATGTTGATATCTCTGTTTACATGACAGGACCAGGTGTGAGCACATTCCCAATCCAGATGCTGTTGTATGTAGAGAACTACTTTGACCCTACTGTTGCAGCTATATCTGTACTGTTAATGATTATTACTGCATTGTTCATGTTTATAGTAGAACGATTAATGGGATTATCCTATTTTACAAAAAGATAGAAGGGATTGTTAAATGTGGCTTTGTTTACATTACAAGACATATCTGTAGCTTATAACAAAAAAGAAATTCTTAAGAATTTCAATCTTGAAATCGAAAAGGGGCAGCTTGTATCCCTGCTTGGACCAAGCGGCTGCGGCAAGACAACAACGCTTCGTCTAATTGCCGGTTTCCTGCAATCAAATAACGGGAAGTTCTTGTTTAAAGATAAAGATTATACAAAGGTTCCTGTTAACAAAAGAAACTTTGGGTTTGTGTTTCAAAACTATGCTTTGTTCCCCCATATGACTGTTGCTGATAATATTGCCTTCGGTCTTCGTTTGCGAAAGGTTCCGAAAGCAGAAGCTGTGAAGCGAGTAGAGCGCATGTTGGAAATCGTCAATCTAGAAGGATACGGTAAAAGATACCCTGCAGAGCTCTCAGGTGGACAAAGACAACGGGTCGCAATCGCAAGAGCACTTGTCATTGAACCGGATATTCTCCTTTTTGATGAACCATTAAGCAATCTCGATGCTAATTTGCGTGTCAATATGCGTGTTGAAATAAGAAGAATACAGCAAGAGCTTGGAATAACAACGGTATACGTTTCTCACGATCAAGAAGAATGCTTCTCTATTTCTGATCAAGTAGCCATCATGAATAAAGGCATCATCGAGCAATTGAGTGATCCTGCAACCATTTATAAATATCCTGCAACAAAATTTGTCGCTGATTTTATCGGCTTCAAAAACTTTATTGAGTTTGATAGAAGAGAAGATAAAGGGGATATAGTGGAGCTGTATAAGAATGGCAGTATGTTTACTGTTGAAAAACATTCCCATATGACGCCAGCTAAAAAGGTTGGAGCTGTCCGGCCAGATGACTTCCTGCTTGCAGAATGGAACGAAACACAAGTCCTTCCTTCTAATGGCATACCAGGAAAAATAAAGATTACAACATTCCTCGGCAGAAGCTATCAATATGTTGTCAGCACACCAATTGGTGAATTTACTGTTAATAAAGAGATGACAGCACCATTTAATGTCGGACAAGTTGTAGTCCTGATTATTCCAAAGGATCAGATGGTGCTTGTAGAGTAGGAGGGGTCAAACAATGAAAGTAGATATGCTTATTAAAGAAGCAATGGTTTTTAACAGCTATTTCAAACAGTTCACAAAAGCAAATGTCGCTGTTAAGGATGGCAAGTTCTTTTATATAGGTGCAAAAGGCAGTGAAACGTTTACGGCAGAGAAAATAATAGAAGCTGCTGGCATGTATCTTGTTCCAGGATTGATTGATATCCACCTCCATATTGAAAGCACGATGGTTACTCCAGCGACATTTTCATACGGTTTGCTAAAAAATGGGGTCACCACGATTGTACCTGAGCCTCATGAAATGGCAAACGTGTTTGGAATAGCAGGTGTAAAAGAGATGATCAAGGCAAGCAAGAACTGTCGTTTGGACATGTTCTATGCTATTCCAAGCTCGGTTCCTGCAACTAGTATGGAAACTACTGGCGGAGCAATTGAGATAGAAGATATCGAAGAATTGCTGCAGACAGAGAGAATAAAATGCCTTGGGGAAATCATGAATTATTATGATGTTATTTCCAAACCAGGCGGAAAAACAAACAAGATATTATCATATATGTCAGAGAATTATCCTGAGCTTATTATTGAAGGACATGTTCCAAAACTCCTTGATCTCGAATTACAGAGTCTGGCATTTGCAGGAGTTACATCCGATCATACCCATCAAACAGTAGCAGGGATGAAGGAGCGTATAGCAATAGGGATGTTCCTTGAAATTCAAGAAAAATCAATGACAAAAGAAGTTATAGATTATTTAATTGATCAAGATGTTGATGAGCATTTCTGTTTTGTGACAGATGATGTAATGGCAGATTCCCTGCAAAACAGAGGGCATTTAAATGTTCTCCTGAAAAAAGCTATCGCAATGGGCATGTCTCCTGAGAAAGCGATTTATGCTTGTACTTATACACCAGCTGCCCGCATGCGAATGTATGACAGAGGCGTAATTGCACCAGGCAAGCTCGCAGATTTTCTGCTAGTTTCAGAGTTAGAAAGCTTTCATATCCAAGAAGTATATAAAGAAGGAACAAAGGTCTATGATGAGACAATTCCTTACGTACAGGAAGAAAGCAGCCAAGCATTTCCGAGCAGCTTCTACGAAAGTGTAAATCTAAACAAACTGGATGAAGATGCTTTTCAAGTGAAGCTTATGAAAAATGATGGCAAAGTAAAATGCCGAATAATGAATGTGAAAAACGGCTCTACCTTCACAGAAGAAAAACATGATGATTTAAATATAGAAGCGGGTATGCTGCAGTGGGAGGAAAGTGAATACGGACTTCTTGCTACATTTGAACGCTATGGCAAGAACGGCAATAGTGCAAGAGGGCTTATTGGCGGGGATGTCCTGAAAAGAGGTGCTGTTGCCACAACTTATTCACATGATAACCATAATCTCCTTGTCCTAGGTCAAAATAAAGAGGATATGGTGATAGCAGCGAATGAAGTAATAAAGCAGCAAGGAGGAATCTGCTGTGTTCATAATGGCGAAATTCTTGCAAATGTGCCGTTGCCTGTTGGCGGTATTCTTTCAGAAGAGCCTTTATCTATCATTTCTAAGCAGGTAGAACAATTAACAGCAACACTCCAAGCGCTTGGCTATGAACATTATAATGCGATTATGTCGTTAAGCACTTTATCGCTGCCAGTAAGTCCTGCATTAAAAATTACAGATCATGGCTTAATTGATGTTAATAAAGGGATGGTTGTTCCTTTAGTGGTTAAGTAAGCAATAAAAAAAGAACTAGATTTAAATTAAAATGTACCCTATAGAGTAGACACTAAAAAAAGTCTACCTATAGGGTGCTTTTTTGTATAATAAAGAAACACAACTAGAGAAAAAACAACATGGGACTGGAGATTTTTTATGAGTAATAGGATT